>CAZCVP010000198.1:0-15361 GCA_964501915.1 uncultured Enterobacterales bacterium | reverse complement strand
GCGACCTGCCACATGTCGGCCACGCGCAACCAGGACGTCACCCACGACGTGGGCCTGCGCATCTCCTGGAACAACCGGCCCGCGAAGTCGGTCCGGCCCGAGGTCGCCGACGCCAAGCTCGGCCTGCCCGGCGCCAACATCGGCTGGGAGACCCGGCGAGAGAACATGGAGGACGTCTGCCTGAGCTGCCACGGCCAGGCCTACGTCGACAGCTTCTACCTCCAGTACGACGCCCTGATCGACCTCTACCACGAGAAGTACGCCGATCCGGGGCTGCACCTCATGGAGGTCGCCAAGCCGCTGCTCAAGCCGGTGAAGTTCTCCAACGAGATCGACTTCATCTGGTTCGAGATCTGGCACCACGAGGGTCGCCGCGCCCGCCACGCCGCGTCGATGCAGGGACCGGACTACACCCACTGGCACGGCACCTACGAGATCGCCAAGCACTGGTACACGGAGTTCATCCCGGCCCTCGAGGAGCTGATCGAGGACGGCAAGCGCTCCACCGACCCGACCAGAGTCGCGGCCGCCGAGCACCTCGAGGAGGAGCTGGACAAGGTGCTCCACAGCGAGAACCACCGCTGGTACATCGGCAAGATGTCGCCCGAGGAGGCCGCCAAGCGGGCTCAGCAGAGGGCGGAATTCCAGGAGCGCTACAACGAGTAGGTCATGAGGAGGCACCCTTCCCAGAGAGCCGTCCTCGGACGCCTGCCCCTGGTCCTGGGCCTCACCGCCCTGGGCCTGGGGCTCGCCCCCTGGTCCGCCTGGTCGCAGGACGAGGTCGTGATCAGCGAGCGCACCGGCCTGCTCGACGGCTGGCCCTGTATGGACTGCCACGACAGCGTGGAGCGCACGACGGGGCCGTTCACCTTCAAGCCACCGCACCAGAGGCTCGAGGTCGACCACATGGCCGGCGCCGAGATCTGTGCGACCTGCCACGACACGGTCGACATGGACCGCCTGGTCTTGATCACTGGCGAGAGCATCTCCCTGGCCGAGCCCCACCGCCTCTGTGGCCAGTGCCACGGGGAGAAGAAGCGGGACTGGGACGTGGGCGTGCACGGCAAGCAGGTGGGGAGCTGGGCCGGTGTGGCCCATCGCTACACCTGCACCGACTGCCACGACGCCCACGTCCCGACCGTGCCCACCCTCGCCGCCGACCCGCCGCCGCCCTTCCCCCGCATGGGCATCCCGAAGGGAGGGCACTGATGGGCGACACCGACCGCCGCACCGTGCTGGGTCAGCTCCTCGGTCTGGGGGCGGCCTCCGCCGTGACGGCGCTGACCCCGTCGACGGCCCAGGCCATGGACTGGGCGACCTTCTTCCAGGCCCACTACAAGGAGCTGACGCCAGAGGACAAGGAGCGGGTCTTCACCCGGCTCCGGCGCGAGGCGCTCAGCGACCACGGGGTCGAGATCGACATCCAGGACCCCCAGCCGATCCCCGGCGTCGCCTTCGCCTATTGCCTGAACCTCTCCCTGTGCAACGGCTCCCGCCGCTGCGTCACGGCCTGCGTGGAGGAGAACAACCAGAGCCGCGACCCGGCCATCCAGTACATCAAGGTCATCGAGCTGGACCGGGGCACGATGAACCTCGAGTCCGGCGACATGTACTACGAGGGCCTCGAGGTCCCGCGCGAAGGCAAGGTGTACCTGCCCGTCCAGTGCATGCAGTGCGACAACCCGCCCTGCGTGAAGGTCTGCCCGGCCCAGGCCACCTGGAAGGAAGACGACGGCATCGTCGCCATCGACTACGACTGGTGCATCGGCTGTCGCTACTGCATGGTCGCCTGCCCCTACGAGGCGCGGCACTTCAACTTCAAGACGCCGCAGATCCCCAAGTACGACATCAACCCCCACCAGGCGCTGCTCGGCAACCGCATCCGGCCCCGTGGCGTGGTCGAGAAGTGCCACTTCTGCATGCAGCGGACCCGCAACGGTCACTACCCGGCCTGCCTGGAGGCCTGTCCCACCGGGGCCCGGAAATTCGGCGACCTGAACGACCCCGAGAGCGAGGTGTCCCAGATCCTGCGAGAGAAGCGCGTGTTCGTGCTCAAGGAGGAGCTGAACACCCAATCCCGATTCTTCTACTACTTCGACTGAGGCTCTGGCAGCGATGGCGGCCTACGCGACCTACTGGCTGAGGATGGTCCGCTGCGCGGTGTCCGGCGGAGCGGCCTACCGCCGCCTCCAGGCGGTGACCCTGCTGCTGGCCGTGGTGGGCGCCGCGGCCTACGCCCAGCAGATCAAGCAGGGCTTCGTGGTCACCAACCTCTCGGACCAGGTGGCCTGGGGGGCCTTCATCGCCAACTTCACCTTCCTCGTCGGTATCGCCGCGGCGGCGGTGTTGCTGGTGGTGCCCACCTACGTCTACCACCGGGATGACACCAAGAAGGTGGTGCTGCTCGGCGAGATGGTGGCGATCTCGGCCATCGTGATGTGCCTGCTCTTCGTCACGGTCGACATGGGCCGGCCGGACCGGATCCTCCACATGATGCCGGTCCTGGGTCGGATGAACTTCCCGTCGTCGATCCTGGCCTGGGACGTCATCGTGCTCACCGGCTACCTGCTGCTGAACCTGCACGTGCCCGGCTACCTGCTCTACCAGCGCTACCGGGGGCGAGAGGCGAGCAAGTGGGCCTACCTGCCCTTCGTGCTGCTCTCGATCGCCTGGGCGATCAGCATCCACACGGTCACGGCCTTCCTCTACAGCGGCCTCGGCGGGCGCCCCTTCTGGAACTCGGCGCTCATGGCCCCGCGCTTCCTGGTGAGCGCCTTCGCCAGCGGGCCGGCGCTCTTGCTGCTGGTCTTCCACGTCATCGATCGCTACAGTCACTACGAGATGCCGCAGAGCATCTTCGCCTTCCTCAGCCGGGTCATCGGCTTCACCCTGCCGCTGACCTTCTTCCTGATGGGCTGCGAGATCTTCAAGGAGTTCTACACCGACAGCCTGCACGTGGCCTCTGCGCAGTACCTGTACTTCGGCATCCACGGCCACGGGCTCCTCCAGCCCTACATCTGGGGCGGCATGGCGCTCCTGGTGGGGGCGATGACGGTGTTCGTGGTGCCCTCCTGGAGGGCCAACCGGAAGCTCATGGTGCCGGCGGCCATCGCCTGCGTGCTCGGGATCTGGGTCGAGAAGGGCATGGGGCTGCTGGTGCCCGGCTTCGTGCCCTCGCCGCTGGGAGACCTGGTCGAGTACACCCCGTCCCTGGTGGAGTTCCTGGTGTGCGTCGGCATCTGGTCTTTCGGGATCCTGCTGCTCGCCACCCTGAGCCGCGTGGCCCTGGCCATCCAGTCCGGCGAGCTCGCCGAGGACTGATCAGTCCACGACCGACAGCGCCGTGAGCAGGTCCCGCCGCAGATCCGAGAGATGCTCGATGCCCACGGACATGCGGATCAGCCCCTCCCGCACGCCGAAGCCCTCCAGCATCTCGGGCGGCACGTCGGCGTGGGTCATCGACATCGGGTGCTCGACCAGGCTCTCGGTGCCCCCCAGGGAGACGGCGAGGCGGAAGACCTCGAAGCGGTCCAGCACCTCGAAGGCGACCTCCTGCCCGCCGCGCACCTCGAAGGCGATCAGCGATCCCGCACCGGTGCACTCGGCCTCGTAGGTCGCGAACTGGGGGTCGCCCTTCTGGAGCAGGCCCGGGTAGTGGACCCGCTCCACGGCCGGGTGGTCCGCCAGCAGCTCGGCCAGCTTCTGGGCGTTCTTGGCCTGGCGACGCATGCGCACCGACACCGTCTCCAGCGACCGCAGCAACAGCCAGCCGCTGAAGGGCGTGGCCATGGTGCCGAGGATGGTCCGGAAGGTCATCACCTGGGCCATCAGCTCCTCGGGACCGGTCACGACCCCGGCGACCAGGTCGCTGTGGCCACCGATGAACTTGGTCGCCGAGTACAGCACCAGGTCCGCTCCCAGCTCCGCCGGTCGCTGGAAGACGGGTCCCAGGAAGGTGTTGTCGACGGCCGTGACCGTGGGCCGCTCGGGCGTGCCGTAGTCCGGCGCCAGGGCGGCCACCGAGCGGATGTCGGTGAGGCTGTTGGACGGGTTGGCCGGTGTCTCGACGTAGAGCATGCGGACCTTGATCGGATCCCCCTGCCGGGCCGCCGCGTCCATGCGCTCGGCCGCCCCCGGCCCTCCCAGGACCTGGGTCACCTCGACGCCGAAGTCCGGCAGCACGTGCTCGAAGAGGAAGTGGGTGCCGCCGTAGACCGGTGCGGTGGAGATCACGCGATCGCCCGGGCGCAGCAGCGCCAGCGCCGTGGTGGAGATCGCCGCCATGCCGGAGGCGAAGACCGCTCCCTTGTCGGTGCGGTCCCAGGCGGCCATGCGCTCTTCGAAGATCTGCAGGTTGGGGTTGTTGATCCGGCTGTAGATCAGCCCCAGCTCCTCGCCCGGCCGCTTCTCCCGCAGGCCGTAGGCGACCTGGAAGAAGCGCCGACCAGCCGCGGCGTCCTCGAACTGGAAGGTCGAGGTGAGGAAGACCGGGGGCTTCAGGGACCCCTGGGAGAGGGAGGGCTCGTAGCCGAGGCCGAGGGCCAGGGTCTCGGGGTTGAACTCGGGACCGGTGCTGTGCTTGCGCTTCATGGGAGCTCCTGAGGGCTACCGAGCCGTAAACCCCCCGTCCACGAAGAGCACCTGACCCGTCACATAGGCCGAGGCATCGCTGCAGAGGAAGATCGCCGGACCGTGCAGGTCCTCCAGGGTGCCGTTGCGACCGAGGCAGGTCTGCTCGGCCAGCGCGGCCCAGGTCTCCGGCTGCTCGACGAGGGCGGCGGTGAGCTCCGTGGGGAAGAAGCCGGGGGCGATGGCGTTGCAGGTCACGCCGTGGCGGCCCCACTCGTGGGCCATCGCCCGGGTGAGCTGGATGAGGCCGCCCTTGGTGGCGCCGTAGGGCAGGCCGTCGGCGAAGGCCCGCACGCTCTGGAGCGAGGCGATGTGGAGGATGCGTCCCCAGCCCTGGGCGATCATCGCCGGGACCAGCTCCCGGGTCAGCAGGAAGGGGGCCGTCAGGTTGAGGGCGACGGTGCGATCCCAGTCGGCCGGGGTGAGCTCCAGGGCCGGCCGGCGCGGGTTCAGGCCGGCGGCGTGCACCACGATGTCCGGCGATCCAAAGGGCTCCGCCGCGGCCGCCGCGGCGGCGACCAGGGCCTCCCGGTCGCAGAGGTCGCACACCACCTGGGCGCCACCGATGCGGTCGGCGCCGCGTCCGGGTTGCCGCCGCGCCACTGGATGCGCACCGGGTTGGGCAGGACTCTGGCCATCTCCTCGGTCGCGGTCCGGTAGGACATGCCGCAGAACTCGGTCTCCACGCCGTAGTTCCAGGTCTTCCACAGCTCCGAGATCCGCACAGCGGCAAACTCCGCGTCAGCCAGCTCCGCGTCGGAGTAGCTGTCGAGTGAGCTGAGGGCTGCGCGGCCGGCGTAGAAGTCGCTGTAGGCTTCGGCGAAGGGATGGCGCATGTGAGTCAGCTCCGCGCGTGCTGTGTGACCGAGTCGAGGGCCAGCTTCGCAGACTGGTGGCGGAAGCCGCGGGCGGGGTCGATCTGGTGCGTCTGGCGGCCGTTGGCGCTGAGGTTCCGCCAGTCGTCGCGCCCCCAGCCGGCCTGGGCCACCCAGCCGTCAGCGAAGCGAATAAGCTGGTAGCTGCGGCCACCCTGGAGGTCGGTCACCAGGGAGCCGGAGAGGCGCTGCCATTGTGCGAGGGGTGGGATGGCGGCGTGGTGGGTCAAGGGCTCCGCGTCGCCGAAGGGCCCGGGCGGAGCGCTGCCGAACACGGCGCCGAAGGACAGGCCCGCGAAGCCGAGACCTGCGACCGGACCCTTGCCGCCACCTGCGCCGCTCCACTCGACCTTGGCGAGGCCGGACCGGGCCAGGACACGCAGGAAGCCTTCGTGATCGTCGCCGAGGCTGTCGGGCACCCTCCCGGGGATCTTCCCCGTGCCGCGGATGGCCGGAAGCCGCGCCCGGATGAAGACAGGAATGGTGTCGGCCGCAGACATAGGCAGGGAGCCCTTCCACGCCGCGATGGCCTTCGTTGCGTCGGGGCCCGAGAAGGACTCACCGTTCGGCAGAATGATCCGGGGCATGGGCGCTGTCTCCTGGCGCTCGGGGAAGGATAACACTAGCTTGCGGCCCGCGCGTCGAGCACACGGGCGGTGGGGGGCAGGAGCCGAGGGCTGTCGTGCCGTCCAGCAGGCCAGCGATGACCTCGGGGGTGACGTTGTAGTTCGTCACCTCCCGCCGCTGCTGCGGCGTGAGCGCTGCGGCCAGGGCGCTCTGGGTCGGCCTGTCGAGGCCGCCGGCGATCTCGAAGTGGGTAGCCTCGTCGCGCGTGCTGCCGCGGGTCACCAGGACCGTCCAGGCGCCGCCCCGCCCGCTGTTGAGGCCGGTCCTGCGGCTGATCCGCCGGAGCACCTGGGCGCCGGGCGGGATGTTGGCTCGCTGGAGCACTTGACAGGCGATGTCCAGAGTAGGGTAGCGGACCTGCCGCATCCGGCCTTGGCTATCGATGTAGGCGAGGCGGTAGACGACGTCGTGGCCAGACTGGACGGTGTCGCCCTGGGGGCCTTCGGGCTCTCCGGCATAGGGCTGCCAGCTCTCGCCAAACAGGCGCGCTTCGACCGCGTAGACGGCTGCGTTGCCGTAGTGGCGTTCCAGGGCCATGACGGCGTTCCCTGCGGCTGTGGCGTCGTGGGCGTAGCACTGGACGGCGCCGGTGCCGATGTGCACCACGCGAAAGCCGGCGGCCTCGGCCCACTGGGTCGCCCAGCGCTCCGCCTGATGCAGGGCCTGGAAGGTGCCGGGCGGCTGGTAGCAGTCCTCGACGCCGCGGAAGACGCAGGACGGGCTGTGCGCCAGCTCTCGTGGTTCTCCGCGGTGAAGGTGCGCACCCGTCGGCGCCACCTCAGCTTGCGCTGGACCGTCTGCCAGAGGCCCTCCTCGGTGGGGAGGCTCCCGGGGTCGGGACCCGGGATGACGAGCACGGCGTGCTCCGAGGGTGCGACGCCCGCGGGCAGCAGCAGCTCGAAGACCTCGCCCGGGCCGGTGGGAGCGCCGATGGGCGGAGTCGGGGCGATCCAGTCCAGGCCCACCCCCCCGAGGTCGACGACCAGGCGCCAGCTCGGGTTGGCCTCCTGGATCCGCCAGGTGACCTTCACCCGGCTCATCGGGGCCCCCTGGGTGGGAGTCAGGACCACCGTCCAGCGGGGCCAGGCCTCGGCCGGGACCCCTTCGGCGAGGGAGAGGGCCGCAGCGCGGCGCTCGGGGTCCAGGCCGGCGGCGTCCAGGCCCCCGCCGGGCCGGACCCGGGCCTGCCAGGAGGCCCCGGGCCGGGCCACCGTGGGCTCGGTGGGCAGCCGCGCCGAGGGGCCGCTGCCGGGGACCACGGGCACCGGCAGGGGAGCGGTCGAGAGCAGCCAGCGGGCGTCGGCGTGGGTCCACCGGCCGGTGGCCAGGCGATCCGCCAGCGCCTCCCGGTGGGCTTCGTCGATGGTCTCGAGAGGGAGGGTCTCCGTCCCGGCGGCCTGGGTGGGCAGGGTCGACGTGTGGAGACGGTCCAGCTCCGGCTCCTCGTCCACCGCCATCCGGGTGACGGCGTCGAGGACGGTCCGGTCCCCCGGCAGGGCGGCGTGCTCGGCGAAGACCTCCCAGGTGGGCACGTCCGGGTGCACGGCGCAGCGGGCCGGCACGGTGCCGTCCCCGGCCCCGGTGCGCGGACCGGCCTCCAGGGCCTCCGGCGTCTGCAGGTAGCCGTCCACCGTGCCCAGGGTGACGGTCGCCAGGGCGCGGGTGCGTGCCAGCAGGGGGCTCTCCCAGATGCGGTCCTTCAGGTCCTCGCTGTGGGTCAGCCACCTGTCGAGCGGGGCGAGGCCCTTCCAGGTCGCCTCTTCGTAGAGGGCGGCCGCGTCCGGGAAGAGCTTCGGGTGCGGCAGCATGTCGATGAGCCCGGGCAGGGTGCGGGACATGCTCCCCAGGTCGTCGGCGTTTGCGCCGGCCGTGACCCAGGCGAGCTTCTGGAGGAGGGGGTAGGTCCCGAGGCCGGCCTCCAGGGGCGCGAAGCTGCCCCCGAGGGGTGAGCCGAGCAGCACCACCCGCTGGAGGCGGTCCTTCCAGCGGGAGCCCTCCAGGGTGGCGTAGACCATCGCCACGAGGCCACCCATGGAGTGGGCCACCAGCACGAAGTCGCGTCCTGGACGATCCAGTGCCAGGCGCTCCAGGGCGAGGTGGAGGCGCTGGGCCGAGTCCTCGACCGGGCGCCGCCAGTCGAAGCTCCACTCGTGCACGGCGAAGCGCCGCCGCCGCCAGCGCCTCGCGGCCCTGGCGTAGGCGAGACGGAGGTGGCCGTCGGGCGTGAGGAGGTCGCCGAGGGCGCCGGTGCGGCCGTCCTCGTCCAGGGAGAGGCGGTGGTCCATGTCCCCGGCGAGGAAGGCCAGGGGCGCACACCACACCCGTCGCTGGGCGCCGCGAAGGTGACCGCCGAGGATGCCGTGGAGGTAGACCAGCTCCGGCTTGTCGGGATCGATGGTCTCGGTGTCGGGCCCCGCCAGGGCCAGGTCGTCGAGGAGCTCCTCGGCCTCCTCGGGTCCGAGCAGGGCCACCAGGTCCGCCCGCGTCGCGGCCGGCGCCTGGGCCAGGCGTTCCCTCAGCCCGTCGTCGTCCAGGCGCTCGAAGAGCGCGGCGTCCAGCGCCGGGCGGCCCGAACCGGCGAGGCTCTCGCCCTCCGGGATCGCGGCGTCGGCCTCGGCCCAGGCTCCCGCCCAGGGGTCGTCCGGGGCGGGGGTGCCGGCGGCGGCCTCCTCGAACAGGCCGAGGTCCACCAGGCGGGGGTCCCGGGCGAGCTGCCAGCTCGGCACGGCCCAGTTGTCCTCCAGGTAGGCCCCGGCGAAGTGCAGGCCGATCACGTCGCCGGTCGCCAGGTCGAACACCGGGGAGCCGCTGTTCCCGCCCAGGGTGCTGCAGTCGTGGGCCAGGGCCTCGACGACGTGGCTGTAGCTCGGCACCTCGGCCACCCGGGCCCGCAGGGTGCCCGGCTGGGCCCGCTTGTGGCCGAAGGTGGTGAAGATGCGCTGCTGGAGCGCCAGGTCATTGCGGGTGTCGCGGAAGGGAAAGCCGATCACCATGACGTCCTGGCCGACGAAGTCGGCGCCCGGCTCGCTGCGGCGCAGCGACACCGGGGTGCGGTCGTCGGGGAAGCCCTCGACACGCAGCACCGCCAGGTCCCAGTGGGGGTGGACGAGCACGACCCCCCGCACCTGGAGCAGCACCGGTCCGAACATCGGCAGGTCCACGATCTCCTGGCGCAGGTCGGCCTGGACCACCAGGTCCGGGTAGAGCCACAGGCGCTCCTGGCCTCGTCCCAGGACGAAGGCTTCGGCGACGTGACGGTTGGTGAGCATCAGCTCCCGCCCCACCATCACCCCCGTGCCCAGGTAGGGCCGGGTCGGCGAGGTGGGGTCCAGGGCCAGGCGCCCGACGGCCTGGCAGGCCCGCTTCCAGAGCTCGGGCTTTGCCGCGAGCTTGTCGGTCCAGGGCCAGGGCGCCGCCTGGAGCTGGTCGCCGAGGACGTTGACGGCGGGACGCTCGTGCTCGTGCACGATCGCCTCCCAGAGCCGCCGGCCCGCCGGGGAGGGGGGATCGCCGTCCAGGAGCGCCTCGAGTCCGGTGTGGGCCAGCTCGAGCTGACGACCCTCGTGGGCGGTGGTGAGCGCGATCGCGCGGTCGACGTGGCTGTCGCCGGTGCCCATGCGAGCGTGCATCGCCCGTGCAAGGCGCCCCAGCCCATCGAAGGTAGTGGGTTCCATGTCTCTGTGCCTCGCCCCCATCATAGGGCTTCGCGGGTGCGCCCGGGCGGGCGAGCGCTCACCCCTCGAGGTCGAAGGTCTCTGAAGGCAGGTACTTCCGGACCCGATCGTCGGCCGTGCGGGCGTGGGCCTCCATGCCTTCGAGCCGCGAGATCCGCGCCGTGACGGGACCAAGCTCCCGGGTCGCCTCCGGCGTCATCTGCTGCCAGGTCAGCGTCTTGATGAACTTGTGCACGCCCAGTCCCCCGGTGTACCGGGCCGCCCCTCGGGTGGGCAGGATGTGGTTGGGTCCGCTCGCCTTGTCGCCGTAGGCCACCGTGGTCTCTTCACCGAGGAACAGCGAGCCGTAGTTGCGGAGTCGGTCGAGCCACCAGGGCAGGTCGGCGGCGTGGACCTCCAGGTGCTCCGGCGCCTGCCGATCGCTCTCGGCGGCCGCCTCCTCGCGGGTGTCGGCCAGCACCACGATGCCGCACGCCTCCCAGGCCGCAGCCGCGGCGTTGCCGGGCGGCAGCGCCGCGCAGAGGTCCGGGACGCGCGCGAGCACGGTCCGGGCCAGGCCCTCCGACGTGGTCACCAGGATCGCCGGGGTGTCGGGGCCGTGCTCCGCCTGCCCCACCAGGTCCGACGCCACCAGCTCGGGATCGGCGGTCTCGTCGGCCAGGACCAGGATCTCGCTCGGGCCGGCGTAGAGATCGATGCCGCAGCGCCCGTAGAGGTGACGCTTGGCCTCGGCCACGAAGCGGTTGCCCGGGCCCACCAGGATGTCGGCCGCATGCCCGGTGAAGAGCCCGTAGGCGAGGGCCGCGATGCCCTGGACGCCGCCGAGGCAGAGCACGGTGTCGGCCCCTGCGAGGCGGAGGGCATGGAGCACGGCCGGGTGCACGGTCTCGCCCCGGGGAGGGGAGCAGGCCACGACGTGGTGGACCCCCGCCACCCGGGCCGGCGTCACGCTCATCAGGGCGGAGGCCACGTGGGCGTAGCGGCCGCCCGGCACGTAGCAGCCGGCGGTCTCCAGCGGCACCAGCCGCTGCCCCGTCACCAGGCCCGGTGCCAGCTCCAGCGAGAACTCGCCCAGCGAGGCGAGCTGGGCCTCGGCGAAGCGGCGGATGCGCTCGTGGGCGAAGGCGATGTCGTCCTTGAGTCGGGTCGAGAGCCCCTGGCTCGCGGCTTCGAAGGCGGCTTCGGGCACCACGGGATCGCCGCTCCAGCCGTCGAGCTTCTCAGCCCAGCGCAGGGCGGCCGCCTCGCCGCCGGCTTCGATCTCCGCCAGCATCGCGGCGACCGTGGCCCGGTCCTCGGCCTCGCCGGTGGTCGGGGTGATCCGGGCGGCCTTGAGGAGGCGCAGGCTCACGGGCTCGTCTGGGACGCCGACTCGAACAGGTCCACCCCCGCGTCTTCGGCCGTGAGCACCTTGGCCACCTTGACCTTGTCCTGCTTCCGCAGGTCCACCGTCTTCTTGAGCTCGTTGCCGGACACCAGGCCGATCAGCGGGCGGTTGCCCTTGGCGGGCGGGTCTGGCCGGCCCAGGACCACGCCTACGTGACCGCTGGTGAGCTTCACCAGCGACCCCAGGGGCAGCGGACCCTTGTAGTCGCAGAAGGCCTCGATGAGGTCGGCCTCGATCCAGGGCAGCTTGCCCTGTCGCATGGTCTTCAGCGCCTTGAAGGGCGGGACACGGGGACGGTTCTCCCGCGGCAGGGTGACCTCGATGTAGGTCTCGACCATGCCCAGCAGCCTCCCGAGCACGCCGGCGTCGCCGCCGGCCCGGACCGAGCGGGTGTCGTGGAGCACCAGCACCTGCGAGATCGCCGCTGCACCCAGGCCCGGGTAGCGGAAGATGGGCTTCACGGCCTCGTCGGGATCGCGCGTGTGCTCGATGCCTCCCAGCAGGCCCGCCAGCCCCAGGGCCAGCAGGTGCTGGCGGGCCAGGCCCCGCCAGTGGCCGAAGCCCATCGCCTCGATGGCGACCCCTGCCCCGATCATCGGCTTCCCCGGCGGGGGGCCCGGGCGGTGCAGCGTGGTCAGGAGCTGGTAGATGCCGCCGTGGGTCGCCATGTTGTCGATCACGAGCTGGAGTGTGCGCTTCAGCGGCACCAGCGAAGGGGCCCGGTCCGCGGCGTGCTCCTCGTAGAGGCGCTCGCAGAGCTCGACGAGGCTGGTGTAGAGCCAGACTGCGAGCTTGTCGGGCTCGAAGCGGAAGGTCGCGGTGGCCGTGCCCGAGGCCTCGGCGACCTCCAACTCCCCGTAGGACTCCTGGAACTTGCGCTCCATGCGCGGCAGGGACTCGGCGAGATCGGCCACGAAGCCCTCGATGTGGGCCCGAGTCGTGCCTTCGCCGAAGCGCAGCGCGTTGGCCTTGAGCGGGACGAGCTTCTCCGCGAGCTGCGTGGCGCGCTCCCAGCTCGATGGATCCAGCTTGAGGAGCTGCCCGTTGACGAAGAACTCCTTCTCCAGGAGCTGGAGCTGGAAGGCTTCGCCCCCTTCGCCGAAGTGCGTCTCCAGGCGCTCGACCAGCATGTCGACCAGTCGGATGACCGTGTCGTTGTTCGGCGCGTACAGCATCAGGGCCCGCGTCACCCCCTGGATCAGGGTCACGACCTCGGCGGCGTTGGCCTGGAGCTTCGCCTGGGGGTTGACCTCGGGGTTCACTTGCGCCTCGCCAGGGCCTGGGCGACGGCCTGCTTGACCTCGGCGGGGTGGAACCACTTGCCACGGAACTCGGTGAGGAGCTCCCGGGCCTCGCTCATCTCCATCGCGCCCAGGGCCTTGGCGGCCAGGACCTGGTGACGGACGCCGGTGCGGTCGAGGCCGAGGGTCTTGCGACCGAGCACCTTGCGGAAGTGGTCGAAGGTGCGCTTGTCGTTCAGCCTCGCGACCGCGGAGTAGAGCGCCTCCTGCTCGTCGGCGTCCCACGATCCAAAGGCCGCGTTCTGCAGGGCGCTGACCAGGGCCCAGGCCACCCGGGGATCGCCGGAGCTGCCCAGGATGTCCATCGCCAGCAGCCGGTTGTCCTTGTCCGGGTCGGCGAGGGCGCGGCCCAGCCCGATCCGGGCGGACTCGTGGTAGCGCCCCTTCATCGCGTCCAGGGCGGCCCTGCGGCGGGTGGCGAGGTTGGACGAGAGGGCCTTGGCGAGGGTCTCCAGGGCGGCGGGGCTGCCGATGTGGCCCAGCGCCGCCAGGGCGTCCATCGCCACGGACTCGTCGGGGTTGGAGATGCGCCGCTCGTAGAAGGCGGTCAGGTCGATGCCGGAGTCCAGCAGGACCTTGCGCAGGCCGTCGGTGCTCTCCCCGGGAGGCAGAGCCGTCAGCAAGGCCACCATGCCGGCCGGGGCGGTCTTCACCAGCGGCACCAGCGCCGGTCGGATCACATCTGGCGCCCTTGCATAGAGCGGGGCGAGCTTCTCCATGCGCTCCCGGGCCAGGATGGCTCCACGGTCCGCCGGGGACTCCTGCAGGCAGGCGACCATCGCCGCGACCCCCGCGGCGTCTCCCGACGCCAGCAGGCTGTCGTACATGTCGACCACCAGGGGACTGCCCCCTTCGGTCTCGCCGCCTGCCCGCCGGGCCACCTCCATGAAGCGCTCGAAGTCCGGTCGCCCCTCGATGGCCCCCGAGACACGCTCGGACAGGGCGGCCATCGAGCTGTCTCCGGTCACGGGGGCCCTGGCCGCCGCCACCCACTGGAGCTCACCGCCGCTCTGCAACACCCGGAGGTCGGTCGCGGTCAGCGCCAGCTTCACGTCGCCGGACTGTCCGCCCTGGCCGATGGCGGTCCCCGCCCGGGCCTGGGCCAGGCGTCCGGCGGCGACCTCCGCCTCGGCCCCGGAGGCGATGGCATCGACCGCGTAGTGCCTGACCGTGCGGAAATTCTTCGACCACAAGAGCGTGACCAGGTCCTCCTCCGACTCCGAGGTGTCGGTGCCCAACACCTCGACCAGCCCCTTCATCTCCTCGGGATCGACGTCGTCGAGCACCGTCAGCTCGCGGACACCGTCGAGGTAGAGCCGGAACAGGTAGGGGATGCGCTCCTCGGTGCCGGTCACGGGCTTGTCGTCCAGCACCAGGCCGAACGAGGTGACCCCGACGGTGACCGGGCCTTCCTTGGTGGCGTCTGCGGCGGCGGCCAGCAGCTTCCCCAGCAGCCGATCGGCCATCTCGCCCTGGCCCTGGTACAGACGCATGCCCTTGATGGTGCGGTCCATCGCGGTGAAGAGGCTGGCGACCCGATGGAGCCGGGTCCTTCCTGGTTCCCGGGGGGGAGGCTGTGCGTCGGTCACGCTGGGATTCTATGACGGGGTCTCCCCGGTCAGCGGGTCCAGCGGCGAAGATGCTCGGGGCCCAGGGGCCAGTGAGGCAGCGCCAGGCCGGGGTCCCAGGGCCACCAGCCCGCATCAGGGCCCAGCTCCACGTGGAAGTCCTGGGCGGGCATGAAACCCTCCCCGATCAGGATCCGGGTCTCCTCTCGTCGTCGGGCCACGCCGTCGTGATCCTCGACGTGGCCCGGGAATCCGCCCTCGACAAGGACGTCGCCGGCCCGTGGCTGCTCGACGCGGACCGTCTCGTAGGCCTCCAGAGACGCGGTCCCGGCGTACATGAACACCGCCCTCAGGTAGCCCTCCCAGGAGCCGTCTCCCCCCGCGGTCCAGGTGAGCGACGAGCCTCGGGCCGAGGGGCGCTGGCCGGTCATCCAGCGCTGGTAGGAGATCTCGTCGCCGCTGGTCGCGTGGTAGCTCACGGGCTGGCCGGTCTGGAGCAGGAACTCGGCCCGCAGGCGGATCGCGCTGTCGGCGCACTGCTGGAGGTCGCCTCGGACGACGGGGAGGGCGATGACGCGGGCGTGGTGGCCGACCTCGCGGCCGTCATGGGTCCGCACGGGCACCTCCGGCGGTCGCACGGGCAGGCCGCCGAGCCAGGCGCCGTACAGATCCTGGGGCTGCCGCTCGAAGCCCTCCGGAGGCGGGAAGGCCTCGCGCAGCGGGACCGTCGCGCGATCGCCCCAGTGCTCCGGCGGCTCGGGCGAGTCGGCGAGAGAGAGGAAGGGAAGCCACCACCACATGGTCTCCGAGACCGCTCAGGGGGTGTCCGGGTTCCCCTCCACCACGACGAAGTCGACCGAAGCCTCCTGGACGTCGTAGTTGAACAGACACGCCAGGGTCCAGTCGTCGGCCTCGAGCTGGCCGGCGAACAGACTGGTGCTGGTGCTCTTGCCCGCCTGCACGGTCCAGGTGGTCTCGGCCTGGTCGCAGTCCAGGGAGTCGGAGACGGTCCCGGTGCTGGCGCCGGTCAGCTCGAAGGCCTCGACCAGGCAGCCGTCGGAGGTGACGAAGCTGAGCTGCTCGTCGCAGGGGTTGTGGACGAGACAGTGGAGACGCAGGGCGTCCTCGGTGGTGAAGGAGGTCCCGGCCGCGTTGTCCCGATCGCGGACCTCGGCCGTCCAGACCAGGTCGGCCAGACCGCACGTGTCGGTGTCGGTGTCCGTGTCGGTGTCGCTGTCGGCGTCGGTGTCGCTGTCGGCGTCGGCGTGGGGGGCGGCGGCGCGGGCGGCGGGCCAGTCCC
>CAZCVP010000197.1:0-15484 GCA_964501915.1 uncultured Enterobacterales bacterium | reverse complement strand
TCTTCTGGGCCGAGCGGGAGTGTCCGGCCGACGTGGCCGGCAGTCCCGATCCCACGGAGCAGGTCGCCCTCTACTACCGCAAGTCCACGGCGGCAGCTACCACGCCTGTGCCCTCGACGACCTCGGCCATGTCACCTGCTGGGGCGAGGACTACTACGGCTACGGGACCATCTCCGACACCCCCACCGCCCCAGGCTGGGTCCAGGTCGTGACGACCATCTCAGATTCCTGTGCACTCGACACCGATGGCATCGTGACCTGCTGGAGAGCAGGGTACGAGCCACCTCAGCCCGGGCGAGACCCTTCCCGGTCGGGACCGAGCCCGCACCCATCACCTGGACGGCGCTCGCACGCCCGGGCGCGATGACCCAGAGCCGGCAGGCCGTCAGCCATCAGCGGTGGGTGTGGATCTCACACTGACAGAACCTCCGGCCCGGTGCGCTCGATGGTCGCCGAGACCACAGGTTGGCCGATCCCTCTGACGGGCTGGCTGGAATCGCTCACGTGACGGGATCGATGCTCGGACCGGCGAGGGTCGCCGGGTCGCGATCGTCGACTGCAGCGAGGAACAGCTCCGGTGGCTCCGCGTGATGGCGGCCAGGGCCGTGCTGGTGCTGGTGATCGTGCTGGTGCTGGTGCTGGTGCTGGTGCTCGTCCTCGCCCTCGTCCTCGTCCTCGCCCCCGGCGCTGGTCCCGGCGGATCGAGGGGTCGGTCAGGAGAGTTCCCCCGCCCTACAGGGCCGAAGTCGTTCCCAGGCCGCCGAAGAGGACCTGCAGTGGAGTCCTGCGTCCGGGGGCACCAGGCACACACCTCCCCGGTCTGGACTGTCTCCACTGGGCCGACCTGCTGGCACGTGTCCTCGCAGCCGAGGCCTTCAAGTGCCCTCACCGCGAGGCCCGGATGACCGTCAGGGCCGTCGTGCTGCCTGGGCCCGCCACCTTCTCCATGCTCGCCGGCCTCCAGAGTTCAGCCAGGGGGCCTCCAGGGGGAGAAGGGCGTGCGGCGTAGCCTCGGCGTGAGGGGCAGTGAGACAACGATGGGAACCGGACCCTCGACGAGGGCGGGTGGGGCTGCGCCTGCGGTGCGAGAAGTGGCCGCTGAGCACACGAGGCGATGTGGAGACCAGGCCGAGAGACAGCTCACCGGCCGTCAACTCGGGCGTCGAGCACGCGCCCCGCAGAGGTGAGAGGCGCGAGGTACCTTCGGGGGGTGGTTCAAGACTCCTATCCCCCCCCATCGGCTGGCTTCGAGGTGGACGACGCCCGGACCTTCGCCGGCCTGCTTCCCATCCGCTTCGTCGCGGCAAGGCGCACGTGAGCATCCTCGCCCTGGTTGCAGCAGGTGTCGCCGCTGGGTCCGTGCACGTGGTGAGCGGGCCGGATCACCTCGCGGCCGTGCTCCCGCTGGCGGTAGCGGACCGGCGCCGGGCGGCGCGGGTCGGGCTGTGGTGGGGGCTGGGCCACGGTGGGGGCGTGGTCGCGCTCGGGGCAGTGGGACAGCTCCTCGCCGGACAGGTCGAAGTGGCCGCCTGGTCCGCCCTCTCCGAGCGCCTGGTGGGGGTGTTGCTCGTCGTCGTGGGGCTGTGGGCGATCCGTCGGGGGCGCCTCGTCACCATGCACGCCCACGCCCACCAGCACGACGAGGCCGGGCACGTGCACTCCCACGTGCACGTCGCCGACCGCACGGTCGCGGAGGCCGACCACGCCGAGCGGGGCAGCCACGAGGCCCACGGGCACTCGGCCTTCGGCTTCGGACTCGTCCACGGGGCGGCGGGTGCGGGGCACCTGTTCGGGGTGCTTCCATCCCTGGTGATGTCGCCCGCGGACGCAGCGGTCTACCTGGCCGCCTACGTGGGGTCGGCGGTCGTCTCCATGACGCTCTTCTCGGCGGGCGCCGCTGCGCTGGTGCGTGGGCCCCGGCTGGTGCCGCGGGCGCTCGGCGTCTCTGGGGCGCTGAGCGTGGTGGTCGGCCTCGGTTGGCTCGTCGCGGCCTGAGCCAGAGACGAAGGTGTGGCCGCCGCCCGTGCCTCGGGCTACTCTTTCAGCGATTGCTCAACTACAAGAGGAGCCGCCTTGCGCTGTGTCGGTCCCACCTTCTCCGAGCAGGAGCTCGCCGCCCTGCGCGAGGACTACGCCTTCACCCCCGCCGAGGACGAGCTGGCCACGGGGCTGGCGCTCCTCGGCCAGCCCACGCGGCTGAAGATCTTCGCGCTCTTGGACCAGACCGAGCAGATGTGCGTCTGCGACCTGGCCGAGGTGCTGGGGACCTCGGTCTCGGCCATCTCGCAGAACCTCGCCAAGCTCCGGGCGCTTCGCCTGGTGAAGTACCGGCGGGACGCCCAGACCCTGTACTACACGCTGACCGACCACCCGCTCAACGCGGTCGTGCGGGAGGCCCTGCGCGGCGCCCGGGAGCGCGTGGGTGAGTAGGCTGCTCGCGCTACTGGTGGGCTGCTCCGGGGCCGGTGCGGACTCCGCCGGCTCACCCGAGGACACCGCCACCGGCGACGCCGGGCGCTTCTCCGTGTCCGGGCGGGTGCTCGATCTCGACGACCAGCCCGTGGTGGACGTCTTCGTCACCGTGTCGACCGAGTACTGCATCCCCGATCGCACCGCCGAGGACGGCTCCTTCACCGTGGGCGACGTGGACCCCGGCGAGAAGCGGCTCATCACCTACGGCGAGACGGGGGACACCGGCCTGTTCGCCTCGGTCGTCTTCTCTTTCGAGGCCGACTTCGAGTTGTCCTTCGAAGACCCCGTGCTCGCCCCCGCGCTTGACGAGACCTGGCCGCTGGAGCTCGACACCGACCAGGTCATCGAGACGACCGACGGCCTGGTGCTCAGCCTCGCGGCGGGCTCGGTCTCCGTCGCTCCCTTCGCGCCCGAGGAGCTGCAGGTCGTGCGGGTCCCGGTGGCGCGCGCCCCGCCGTTCGTGTCAGAGGGCGTCTCGCTCGTCGATCTGTTCGCCCTGCACCCCATCCAGTCGACCCTCGACCCGCCGGCCGCCGCCGCCTTTCCCGCCGACACCGGCCTGGGCGAGGGGCAGCCGGTCGCCTTCTGGTCCCTGGACTACGAGACCGGTTGGCTGACGCAGGTCGCCACCGGCAGCGTCGATGCTGAGGGTCGTCCGGTCACCGCCGACGGCGAGGGCCTGGTGGAGCTGACCTGGGTGGGCGTCTCGCTGTTGGAGGAAGGATGATCCCGCTGTTGCTCATCGCCTGCACCGCCGCCCCGGAAGACTCGGCCCCCGCGGACTCTGCCGCCGTCGACGTCGAGCCCTGTGGCGACGGCGCCGAGGTGGGCCTCGAGGTCGGCCAGTGCGCCCCCGACTTCACCCTGCCCGACCAGTCCGGCGCCTCCTTCAGCCTGTCGTCGCTGCGCGGCAAGGTCGCCCTCGTCGACATCTCGGCCGTGTGGTGAACCTCCTGCCGGTCCCTGGTCCAGGGACTCGAGGAGCTCTACCAGGAGCACGGACAGCGCGGCTTCTCGCCGGTGAGCGTGGTGATCCAGGACGGGACCGGGCAACTGCCGGACGACGACGACGCGGCGCTCTGGGCCGAAGGCCTGGGCCTGAGCTTCCCGGTCGTCGCCGACGAGGACGGCAGCTTCCAGCCGGTCTGGGATCCCGACCTCGTGCTGCCGGTGGCCTATGTCGTCGATCCGGACGGCGTGGTGGCCTGGGGTGAAGTCGGAGGCGCGGGCGGGCTGGAGGAGATGGAGGCCCAGGTGCTGGCGCTGCTGGATGACGGGTCGTGACAACTTCCGTACTTGCGCGATAGCTGAAATACAAGCTACGGTAGCGGAGGAGGTTCGGAGATGTCCCTGCTGGCTCGCGCCATCCTCGCGTCCTGGGCCGTCTGGCCCGGCGCCGGCTGGGCCTGCGGTGGCGCCTGTCCCATGGACGGAGGCGACACCCTGACCGCCGCCGGCCTCGCTGCGGGCCTGGCCTGGGTGGGCTCCAAGCTGGGGCTCTTCGGATGAGCGGCCCCGTCGGCGACAAGACCCGGCTCGCCAGCCTCGGCGGCGCCGTCGTCGCGGCCCTGGCCGCCTCGGCCTGCTGCATCGGCCCGCTGGTCTTCGCCCTGCTCGGCCTCGGTGGCGCCGGGGCGCTGGTGGCCCTGGAGCCCTACCGACCAGCGCTCACCGGGCTCACGGTGATCCTGCTCGGCGCGGGCTTCGCCATCACCTACCGCAAGCCGGCGGCGGCCAATGCAGACGCCGACGACTGCGGCTGCGAGGTCCCGGCCGCGAACCGGGCGGGCAAGCGGCTCTTGTGGGTCGCGACCGGCATCGTCGGCCTCGCCCTGATCTTCCCCTACGTGGTGCCCTACCTGGTGTGAACGTGCCCATGAAGCGAACCACCTTCCTCGTCCTCCTGGCCGCCCTGGCCCCCAAGCTGCCGGCCGGCTGCGGTGGGGACGCGCCCACCAGCGCCGAGGCCGTCGCCACCAGCGCGACGGCCTCGCTGGCCATCGAGGGCATGACCTGTGCCTCCTGCGCGGTCACGGTGAAGACGGCGCTGAGGAAGCTCGACGGCATCGCCTCGGTGGAGGTCGACGTCGAGGGCGGCGCCGCCACGGTGCGCTACGACGCCGCCCTGCTCGACGCCCAGCGCATCGCCGCCGCCGTGACCCAGGCCGGCTACCCCGCCACGGTGCGGACTGCCGGGGGAGGCTGAGGTGGACTGCTGCGGGTCCGAGCGAGGAGTCGCCCGGGGGAGGGCCTGCCCGGCCTGCGGCCGCGCCGGCCGCAAGGTGAAGCCGGTGACCCTGGCGTCGCTGGTGGTCGGCCTCGTGCCCGAGGGAGAGCACCGCTTCTGCGCCACGCCGGGCTGTCCGGTGGCCTGGTTCTCCGAGGCGGGACGCATCCCGGTCTCGGCTTCTCGCGTGCGCATCGGCCAGAAGGAGACCGCGCCCGACCGCCCCCTCTGCTACTGCTTCGGCCACGCCGCCTCCGACGTGGTGGCGGAGGTGCGGGCCACAGGCAGCTCGACCATCCCCGCCCGGATCGCCGAGCGCTGCCGGCGCGGGGAGGACCGCTGCGAGCTGACCAACCCCCAGGGATCCTGCTGCCTGGGCGACGTCCGCGCCGTGCTGAAGCAGGCCCAGGCCGACGCCACGCCGCGCTCGGCGTCATGCAGCCCCGATCCCCACGCCAGCCCGGAGTCCCCATGAAGACCGCGCTCGGCCTCGTCCTCCTCCTCGCCTCCGCCGGCCCCGCCTGGGCCTGCGGCGGAGGGTGCCCCCTTCCGAAGCAGGCCGCGGCGAGCGAGGCCGCCACCGCCACCTTCGACGTCGCGGGCATGACCTGTGCCGGGTGCGCCCGGTCCATCGAGAAGTCCCTGGCGAAGCTCGACGGCGTGCAGGAGGCCTCCCTGGACTTCGAAGCCGCCACCGCCACGGTCACCTACGACCCCTCGGCGGTCACGCCCGCGCAGCTCGAGGCCACCATCGACGGGCTCGGCTTCGACGCCACGCTTCGCCCGACGCAGCGTGTGGAAGGGCAGGTTTGCGCTAGCGGGGGAGACCCCCGATATCGGCGACTTCGACGGTAACGGGTGTGACGACATCATCGCCTTCACGCAGCTTTCGTCGATGGACGCTTCCGTGGCACTCTCGGAC
Organism: uncultured Enterobacterales bacterium; assembly: GCA_964501915.1. Taxonomy (GTDB): domain Bacteria; phylum Myxococcota_A; class UBA796; order UBA796; family CAJQPC01; genus CAYFPX01. Next base: position 9,863 of record CAZCVP010000197.1, on the reverse strand, counting down.
TGCTCAGAGGCGTTCCAGGGTGGGGCCGTCTGGAAGGACTACTGGGCTCCCGAAGGTGAAACGCCGAGTGTCGGAGATTTTGATGGCAATCAGTGCGATCGAGGTGACCACCCGGTACGATGAGCAGGCCGGGACCTGGACAGAGCTCACGCGCGACCTGAACCTGCTCCACGCCGGCGTCGTAGGTGACGAGCTGGTGGTGGGTTCGGTCTCCAGCGACGCCGGGAGGCTGCTCGCCGCCTACGACCCCGAGGCGGACCGGCTGTTGATCTCGGACGACGTGTGCCTGTCCGGCCACTACCCCACCATCGCGACCGAAGACCGGCTGTGGTCGTACGTGTACGACCCCGATGCCCTCGCCTACGAGTCCTTCGACCTGGTGCTGGACTGAGCGGGCTGGCCCTGAGTTCGGGAGGCTCGGGGGAGCCCGCCGAGGGTAGGGTGTTCGGTTGATGACCCGCTACTGGACGGCGATCAGCGTGACATTCACACTCGGTTGCGGGCCGCCTGGTGCCCGCGACGACGGATCCCGGTCCTCCTCGGACACGCCCGAGTCCGCGTCCCTGGTCTGCGGCCCCGACGAACCCCAGTGGCCCGGTGCCGACCTGTCGGAAGCCTTCGGCCCAGGGGGCTGGGGACGTCCGGGGACCGCGTTCTTCTCCGACGGCGCCTGGGCAGTCCTCCACATCGAGGCCGAGGAGCTGGCGCGGGCTGGCGAGGTCCGCGTGACCCTGCCCGCGGAGTCGGCCGTGCTGTGGAAGACCGCAGCCGAGGTGATGGAGACCTGCCGGCACGACGGCGTCTCCGGCACCATCCTGGCTCGCGGAGAGCTGGCCCCGTGCGCCGACTCCGGTGCGGAGGACTGCCTCGTGGGCAGGGTCACCTTCGAGCCCTCGATGCTGTTGCTGAACAGCGGTGCCTGCTTCGACGACGTCCAGCTCGTCGCGGAGTTCGAGGCGGTCGAGTAGATCTCTCGACCGCACGGCCCACCGCGGAACGCCCCGCCTCCCGGCACGTAGACCGAGCCGGGCAAGCTCGGATTGCCGGTGTCCTCCGGCGCCCCGAGGACGAAGTCGGGCCAGCCGTCCCCCACCGGGTCCCTTCCGTCGATGGCCGGCCAGCCGGTGGCCCAGTCCGGGCCCGGCCGTGGAAGACCGCCCCAGCGTCCGAGGCCTGGTCAGTACCGCCGAGGGGCCCGTGGAAGAGCCGGGTCACGCCGGCCCGGTAGCCGGACTCGCCGTCGTCGTGGACACCGACCGGGAGCCTTCGAGGCGCTGGGAGAGAGTCCTTCGTCGCGGTTCTCTGGAGCGGGGGTGCCCCGCCGCACGAGGGGCGGTTCCATGTTCCCTCGGCAGAGACAGCGGCGGGTGGCTCGCCCGGCAAGGAGGGCCGGCGGCCTGCCCCGAAGGACCGAAACCCCCGCACCTCGCGATGCGGGGGCTTCGTGATGGTACCCCCAAGGGTACTCGGCCCGGCTCAGGGGGGCTGTGATTCCGGGGGGTTGGAGGTGACAAGCTGGTATGTGCACGCCGATCGGGGCCTATCGGGGCCGGAGGCGTGTACAGCGTGTACAGGGGAGGCCCACCCCACCCGAGAGAAGACCGCCCCACAGTGAGGACCACGAAGCCAACCACCGCGCCGCCCCCTCCTCGCCTGCCGACCACGCGCTGCGAGCCCCTGGAAGGTGCTGGCCGGCGTCCACCGAGACACCGAGCCCGCCGATGCCCGATGCAGACCTCGACGCCCGCCTCCGCTCCTGGCTGGCCGCCGGCAAGGACCGCGAACTGGACGCCTACGACACCCGCTACGTCGACCTTGACGGAGGCGACACAGCGGTCCGCGGGGCCCTGGATCGGAAGCTGCTGCTGCTCGACGCGATCGAGCTGGCCGAAGAGGAGACCACGATCTGCCAGCTCTTCAGCGGCTACCGGGGGACCGGCAAGTCCTCCGAGCTCGCTCGACTCGCCAGGTCCCTGGAGGACGCCGGCTACACCGTCGTGCTGCAACGAGCCGAGGACTGGCACAACCTCGCACGGGACCTGCACATCGACGATCTGCTGCCGATCCTGGCGGGTGCGCTCGGAAGTGGAGCCTCAGAGCTCCTGAACGAGCCCGGTCTGCTCGAGGCGAGCTGGTGGAAGCCCCTGCTGGCCTTCCTCCAGAAGGACATCGAGCTGGAGCCTTCGATCAAGCTCGGCCCGACCCAGCTCAAGGCAGCGCTGGAGGGCCAAGAGGCCTTCCTGGTCGCGCTCCGCAGGAGCCTGGCCGGACGCCTGGACGAGCTGGCCGGCCAGGTCCACGGATTCGTGGCCGAGGTCGTCAGCCAGCTCCGCCAGCGCTTCCCCGCCAGCCGAGGGGTCGTGTTCATCTTCGACAGCCTGGAGAAGCTCACCTCACCCGTAGATGGGTGGCGGACACGCATGGACTCGGTGGCCCAGGTCTTCACCGCCCACCACCGGTACCTCCGGCTGCCCGGCTGCCACACGGTCTACACCGTGCCGCTCTACCTGGAGATCCTGCACCCTTCCCTCTCCGAGCACTTCGACGCGCCCTTCCAGGTGCTGCCGACCGTGAAGGTCTGCGAGCCGGACGAGCCGCGCACGCCCTGGAGACCGGGGCTCGACGCCCTCCGTGCCGTGCTCGCCCGCCGGGAGCGGGTGGACCAGGCCTTCGCCGACGAGGCGCTGCTCGATCGCGTGATCCTGGCGTCCGGGGGACAGCTCCGGGGGCTCTTCGAGATCGTCTCCACGCTGCTGGTCCGGGCCCGCCGCAGGGGTCTCCCCATCGGTCCCGCCGAAGTCGACGCCGCGCTGGCGGACTTCGCCGAGAGGCAACGCGCCGCGGTGCACGTCGACGGCGCGGCGGTCCTGGACGGTGTGCGGCGCACCTTCCGGCTCGACCACGTGACCGACGAGGACCTGCCGCGACTCGCCCACTACCTCGACAGTCACCTGGTGCTCTGCTACCGCAACGGGGAGGGCTGGTACGACGTGCATCCGGCGATCCGAGACCACGTGGCGCGACTCGCCAAGCCCGCCGATCCCGGTGCCGGAGCCCCGCTGGCGACTCGACGCCGCCGCCGAGGCCCGGGTCCAGGAGCTCCAGGACCGGCTGGAGCTGGTCGAGGGCTTCGAGCTGGGGCTCGTGCTGGGCCCGCCCGATGCGCGGGCCGAGGTGGCGGCCCGCCTGCGGAGCGACGGGCCCTTCCTCTCGGAGCGCCCCGCGGCGGACCTTCTCGGTCGCCTGGAGCGGAGCCTGCCATCCCTGCCGCCCGGGAGGCCCGTCGTCTGGATCGAGGCCAGCGCCTGGGAGGCCGGGCCGTGGTCCGCCGCGCTGGCGGCGCTCAACCGACAGCGGGACCGACTGCGGGAGGGCGTGCCCGGCCTGGTGTTGCTCGCCGGCCCACCGGAGCTGGAGCCCCTGGCCCTGGAGCGGCCCGACCTGGGCAGCGTGGTCGGCCCGGTGGTCCGGCTCTCCGGAGGACCGAGGGCCGCGTCCCAGGCGCTCTCCCAGCTCCGGTGGCTCCACCTCTCCGACCTCCACGTCACCGCCGACCGCCGCTGGGGCCGCCGGGCCGTGCTCCAGGCGCTGCTGCGCTGGCTGAGGAAGGACCTGGTCGGCACCGACGAGGCCCCGCAGCTCGTGCTCGTCACCGGGGACATCGCCTGCTCCGGGCAGCCCGCCGAGTACGAGCAGGCCGAGGACTTCTTCCGGGAGCTGATGGCCACCCTGGAGCTGGATCCGCGCCAGCACCTCTTCCTGGTGCCGGGCAACCACGACGTGGACTGGGGAAACTGCGAGGGCATGGCCCGCTACGTGGTGGAAGGTCTGCTCCGGGAGGCCGACACGGACGCCGTGGAGCGGGCCCTCACCGACCCCCGCACGATGTCGGTCCTGGGCGACCGGCTGGAGGCCTTCTACGCCTTCACCCACCGCCTGCTGGGTCCTGCCCGCGCCTGGAGCGCCGAGCGGCCCTGGCGTGCCGATGCCGTCGAGATCGAAGGCGCCACGGTGGGGCTGGTCCAGCTCAACAGCGCCTGGGCCAGCGGACCCGACGACCGCCCCCAGGGACTGCTGGTCGGCGCCGCCCAGGTGCGCGAGGCCCTGGCGGAGCTGCCCGACGCCGCCGTGCGGATCGCCCTGACCCACCACCCGGCGAGCTGGCTGGCGGAGTTCGACGCCCGGGAGGTCGCCGGGATCCTGACCGGCCCGGGCGGCGTGGACTTCCTGCTGCGGGGACACCTGCACGACGAGGAGATCTCCCTGCGGGTGGGCCCCGACGGCGTGGTGGTCGACCTGGCGGCCGGCGCCACCCACACCGGCGGTCCCCACCACCGGGGGTGCCTCAGGGTGTCGCTGGACGGCGCGGCCGGCACCGGGACCGTGCACATGGTCGGCTACTCGAGCCGGGGCAGCGGCTTCTGGCACCCGAACGGCAGCCGCTACCTCGGCGCCCCAAAGGGAGCTGGTCCTTCCCCCTGCCCGCGCGCCTCGCCTGCGCTGGCGGCCCAGACCGCCCGCTACCGCACCGCCAGCGTGGCCTACCACGGCGGCCTGAGCTTCGTGGGCCTGGCCGACCGCAGCCTGCGGCCCACCCAGGTGAGCGTCGGCGAGCTGTTCGTGCCCGTGGGAGCGGCCCCACGCGGGTCGGCGCCCGACGCGCCCACCCTGGACCCGGCCGGGCTGGCCCAGCGGCTCCTGGCCCGGGACGAGCGGGGGTACGCCGAGCGCCAGGTGATCCTGGGGGACCCGGGCAGCGGCAAGACCATGCTCACCCGGGCCCTGGCGGTCTGGGCCGCCGGAGGCATGGAGCTGCCCGGCGTCGAGCGAGCCGAGGAGCTGGTGCCGCTCCGCATCCCGTTCCGCGAGTACCTGGCGGACCAGGCGCAGCACGGCCGGGAGCACCTGCTGGACTTCCTGGTGCGGCAGGCCAACGCGGCCCTGGGCACGCCCCGGGACCGGGACTTCTTCGAAGCCGCGCTGGAGACGGGCCGGGCGCTGGTGCTGCTGGACGGGCTGGACGAGGTGGCGCATCCCGACGAGCGGGCCGAGACCGTGGCCCGGGTCCGCACCTTCGCCCGGCAGTGGCCCCGCTCCCCGATGCTCGTGACCAGCCGGGAGGTCGGCTACGACGACGCTCCCCTGCCCCGCCCGCGCCGCCGGGATCTCGAGGCGGCAACAGACCGGCCGGAGAGCGACCCCGACGCCCCCCGCCCCTTCGAGCACTGGGTCCTGCGCCCGCTCGCGGACCCGGCCCTGGACGACCTGGTCCGCCGCTGGTACCGCGCCCGAGAGCCGGTGGACCGCCGGCTGCGGGACGAGCTGGCGGCGGATCTGCTCGGTGCGCTGGCGGCCTCGCCGAGGGTGCGAGAGCTGGCCCGCAACCCGCTGCTGGCCACGCTGATCTGCCTGGTGCACGGCCAGCGGGCCCGGCTGCCCGGCGAGCGGGTGAAGCTCTACCACCTGGTGGTCGACACCCTGCTCGACACCTGGAACCAGGCCAAGAAGGGCGTCGGCGCCTTCGCCGAGCTGGACCCCGGCCGCCAGCGCACCTACCTGGAGCACCTCGCCCTGGCGCTGCAGGAGGCCCGGGCCTCCACGGACCCCGAGACCGAGGAGGAAGCCGCCGCGGTGGCCATCCCCCGGGAGCAGCTCGTGAGGCAGCTCGCCGAGATCGCCTGCCGCCGCACCCCGGGGGAGGACCCCCGTTCCTGTGCCCACCGCATGGGCCGCTGGGTGGACTGGCTGGCGGCGCGCACCGGGCTGCTGGTGGAGCAGCGGCCCGGGGTGTTCGGCTTCCTGCACCTCACGCTCCAGGAGTACCTGGCGGCCTGCGCCCTGGACGAGACCCGGGGGGCCAAGGGAGTCGACGAGCTGGTGAAGGCGATCCGCGGGCGGCTGCCCCAGCCGTCCTGGCGGGAGACCTTGCGGCTGGTGATGGGGCTGCGGGCCGACGACCGGGCCTTCGTGGACGCCCTGGTGGCCGCGCTGTCCGATGGCTCGCCCCAGGAGCGCCTGCTGCTGGCGGAGGGGCTGATCGAGGAGCTGGACGTGCCGCCGGAGCCGCGCCGCCAGCTCGTGGTCGGGCTGCTGGAGGAGCCCGAGGACTCGCGCAGCGCCGTGGGCGTGCTGGCCCAGCTCACCCGGTTCTCGCCCCGCCACCGGGACGGGGTCCGCCGCACCGTCGCCGACACCCTGCGGGGCTGGGCCGACGACAGCCACCTGTCCCAGCCGCTGCTGACGAGCCTCGTGGACCTCGTGGGCCCCGACCTGGACCTCGTCGACCACCTCCGGCGCCGAACCCGCGACGGCGTTCAGCTCTACCACCTGTGGGCGGCCGTGGAGCAGGTCGGGAGTGCCCGGGAGGAGCGGGCGACGGAAGCCCGCGCCCTGCTGGACCGGTTCTTCGACCACGTCCCGCCGCCGGACCCCGAGCTGTTCTCGGTGGTGGACACGCCGCTGGACGGCGTCGTGCCGCTCTGGCGGGACGTGCCAGCCCACACCCACTGGATGGGCAGTCCGGAGGGTGAGGAGGGTCGCCTCGCGAGAGAGGGACCCCGGCACCGGGTCAGCCTGACCCGGGCCTTCCGCATGGGGGCGGTGCCGGTCACCGTCGGCCAGTACGCCGCCTTCGACCCGGGACACGAGCCCCACCGCTTCACGAAGGTCCCGACAGAAGAGCGGCCCCACCATCCGGTCCAGGAGGTGAGCTGGTACGCCGCGGTCAGCTTCTGCCGCTGGCTGGCCGCCCACCCGCGGCTCACGCCCGGGGCCCGGCTGCCCACCGAGGCCGAGTGGGAGCTGTCGGCCCGGGCGGGGAGCGAGACCGCCTTCTGGAGCGGAGACAGCGAGGAGGAGCTCGACCGGGTCGGCTGGTACGGCGGCAACAGCAGCGGCCGCACCCACCGGGTCGGGGAGAAGCCCGCCAACCCCTGGGGGCTCTACGACGTGCACGGCAACGTGTGGGAGTGGACCTCGGACTGGTGGCGCCGCGTCTACGCGAGCGAGGCGGTCGAGGACCCCACCGGCCCGCCCACTGGCGGGGGTCGCGTGGTGCGCGGCGGTAGCTTCAGGAACTTGGCGCGGTACTGTCGCTCGGCGTTCCGCGCCTACAGGCGCCCGGTCGACCGGTACCAGAACCGGGGCTTCCGCGTGGTCCTCGCCCCCGCCCCCCAGCGTCGGCGGTAGATCTTCGATCATAGAGTGTGTGGTCGTTCCCGGACGCGTCGGCCGCCTCGGACACCGCGAGCCGCCGTCGACGCGGCGGCCTGACAGCCGATCGCACCTCTCTGCGGCACGGATGACCGGCCGCGACCGGACCCGAGGCCGCACGGACCGGCAACCCCCGGCCTGGACGGCCGTCGCCGCGCACCACGCCCGGCCACCGGTGACCGCGCCGGCGGTCGAACGTTGCCTCCTCTCGCTCTGCACCGGACGGCTCGGCCGCGCCACCCTGCGCGATGGCCGACCTGGGAATCATGGAACCGCCACGGCGGACGGTTGTCCCTGTCCCCGTCCCTCCTCCAGGAACCCCACCTTGGAGCTGACCGTCCGCGAGGTCGCGACCCTCATCGGCCGGAGCTCGCGTGCTGTCCGGGCGCGCATCGCCCGGGGAGAGCTGCCCGCGGTCCGCCGCGGGAACACCTGGAGGATCCGACGAGCCGACCTGCCCCTGACCGAAGCCCAGCGCCGCGCGCTCCAGGCACGGGCCGACGAGGTCCGACAGGCCGTGGACGAGGCGCTCCCCTCGCGCCTGGCTCGTAGGCCCGGGGACCGCCGGCGGTCGCTCGCGGACGACCGGGCCTTCCGAGAGGCCGCCGCCCTGTTCCGGTCCGTCCGGGAACAGGACGCCCCCGACGTGCCCGCCACCTCTCGTGCCGCCGCGGTCTCCGCCCTGCGCGACGCCCTGCTGGAGCTGGCGAACGCCACCTACCAGTTCGACCCGGGGCTCAAGCTCGAGGCCCTGTCCGCCGCCCGGCGTCACCTCTCGCGTCTCTCGGCCCTGCTGCTGATGGAGACCGGACACCCCCCGCCGGACCCGGTCCCCGACTGGATCGCGGCCATCGAGACCCTGGTGCTGCCGGCCATCGCCGGCTCGGCGCGGTGGGCCGAGCGGCTGGAGCGGCGCCGGTGAGCTGGCGGGACGCGCCGCTCTACGTGGTGTGCCACGACGTGGCGACCTGGACGCTCGGCCGCACCGGCCGCTGGCCCGAGCGAGGCCGCTCGGTCGGCCTGGCCGTGGACGCTGCGGTCCTGGAGCTGCTGGAGCAGGTCGCCCTGGCCCTCACGTTCCCGGCGACGCGCCAGCAGCACCTCCGGCAGGCGGACGAGGCCCTGGCGCGGCTACGCGTGGTGCTTCGCCTGGCCCGGGACCTGGACCTGCTCTCGCCCTCCGGCCTGCGACACGTGTCGAGCGACCTGCGGACCGCGGGACGGATGCTGGGCGGGTGGAGAAAGCGGGTCGGACAGGGCGATTCCCCTCTCTCCCAGGACGTGGACCCCCACTGGCGAGGAACGCGTGGTGCGCGGCGGTAGCTACAGGAACACGGCGCGGAACTGTCGCTCGGCGATCCGCAACACCAGGCACCCGGACGACCGGAACCAGAACCAGGGCTTCCGCGTGGTCCTCGCCCCCGCCCCCCAGCCCGCGGCCCCCCGGCCCCGAGCAGGTCCGCGTCCGGCGGCCGCGGTCGCTCCGGTGACCTCGTCCGCACCCGGCCCGCCCGTTCTCGTAGGTGGCTCGGCGCCTCCTGGTGCCGGTCCTCCGAGCGTCCGGGCGGGCCACCCATCTCCAGGGACCGCGGACCGAGCGTGAGGACCCGGGGCGGCCAGCACCGTCAGCTCTGCGACCCTGGATTCCTGGAGGCCTGTGCTCGGGCCACGCTGCGAGGCAAGCGCCGCCGGGCCGACGTGGCCTGGCTCCTGTTCCGCCTCGAAGACGAGCTGGCAGCACTGCGGAAGGCGCTCTCCGACATGAGCTGGCAGCCCTCCCCCTTCGAGCTGGTGCGGGTGAGAGACCCCAAGCCCCGGGTGATCGCACGGGCCTTGGTGGCCGACCGCGTGGTCCACGCCGGCCTGGTGCGCTCCGCCTGGCCCGCGCTCTCCCGCTCGCTGCGGGCCGAGAACCACCTTCGAGGACCTGGACCCGGACTCGATGACAGGGGCCGATGCCGGACCCGGCGGGGCCGCCTCCCCCTTCGCGACGCGAAACCCGAGGTTCGACCAGGTCCACTCCGAGTGATTCCGGCCCCGGTAGGCGGAGCGGAGGTGGACCGGGGCACCGCTCCAGGAGCCTCCGCGCCGCACGGGCACGTAGCTGGACGAGGGCTCCCAGGGGTCCGTCTCGTCGCCGTCGTAGCTCCGGTAGGCGTCGCCGCACCACTCCGAGACGTTGCCGTGCACGTCGTGCAGTCCCCAGGCGTTGGGCTCGAGCCGGCCCACGGGGTGCGTCTCGCCGCTGGAGTTCTGGCAGTACCAGCCGAGCTCCGACAGGACCTCGCCGTCGGTCCCGACGAGCACGGTCTCCTCGTCGCACTCCCACTGGTCCTCCTCCGACAGGTCGCCCCCGCTCGAGTACGCCGTGAGCGTGCCCGCCCGGGCAGCGACCTCCCACTCCGCCTCGGTGGGCAAGCGGTAGCCCGGGCAGGTATACGGGTCGGCCCGGGCCCCGGAGAACACGCAGCTCACGTCGGGTCCGGAGTCGGTGCAGTCGTAGCAGGGCTCCAGGCCCATCCTGGAGGAGAGCGCGTTGGCGAAGGCGGCCGCTTCGTGCCAATCCACGGTCTCCACCGGGCAGTCCCCGCACCCCGCGAAGGTCGAGGGCTGGTAGCCCAGCAGGTCCTCGAACTGGGCCTGGGTCACCT
>CAZCVP010000196.1:0-15552 GCA_964501915.1 uncultured Enterobacterales bacterium | reverse complement strand
CACCGACACCGACACCGACACCGACACCGACACCGACACCGACACCGACGCCGACTCGGTCATCGAGAAGATGAACAAGGGCAAGTACAGCGACGGCGACTCCGTCACCGTCGATGGCGTCGTGACCTCGCCCATGAGCGGCTACGGCTTCTTCGTCCAGGACCTGGACGGCGGTGAGTACAGCGGCGTGTGGGTCTACTACGGTGGCGTCAAGGGCGACGATCCCGTCGTGACTACCGGCGACGCCGTGACCATCACCGGGACCTTCACCGAGTACGAGAACTCGGGCCACGAGGGCACCGTCACCGAGCTGATCCTCGCCGATGCCGGCGACCTGGCCGTCACGGGCACCGCGACCCCGCCGGCCGCGGTGGTCGTGGACTCGACCGTGCTGGCCGACGCGACGACCGGCGAGCCCTACGAGTCCACCCTGGTGACCGTCGAGGGTGTGACCGTGTCCAACCCCGACCTCGGCCATGGCGAGTGGCAGATCGACGGTGTCCTGGCCGTCGACGACATGTTCCACGCCATGACCCCCGCCGAGGAGGACACCTTCACCTCCTTGACCGGCAACCTCTACTACAGCTACGGCGCCTTCAAGCTGACCCCTCGCGGGGCCGACGACGTGGTGAAGTAGCGATGACGGGGGCGGATCGGCCGGAGACGGTCAGATCCGCATCCCCCTCAGCCACCTGCCGAGCCGCAGCATGCTCGCCAGCGACGCGGACACGTAGGTCAGCGCGGCGGCGGTGAGGATGCGGCGGGCGGCCGGCGCGTCCTTGGGGTGGATCACACCCGTGTCCTCCAGCAGCGGCAGGGCGCGGGAGAAGCTGGCGTTCCACTCGACGGGCAGCGTCACGATGTGGGCGACGGTCTGGACGGCGAGGCTGGCCAGGAACAGGAGCGTCACCAGGGCCACGAAGGCCGGGATGCGGATCACGATCGCCAGCAGCACCAGAGCCCCGACGACCCACGGCAGCATCTTCTGGAGCTGCTGCGCCTGCTCGACGACGCGATGTCGGAGTGCGAGGGGGCGATAGCCGCTGGCGTGCTGGATGGCGTGTCCTACCTCGTGGGCGGCGACGGTCAGCGCGGTGAGGGAGCGACCGTGGAACTTCTCGCGGGTGAGGCGGACGGCTCGCTCGTCCTTGTCGTAGTGGTCTCCGCGGTCGGTGGTCTCCACCGTCACCCCTTCGATGCCCTGGCGCAGCAGCAGGTGCTCGGCGAGCTCACCGCCCGTCCACTGGCAGCCCGGCAGGTCGCGGGAGTAGCGACGCAGCACCCACTGGACCCACAGCGACGGCCCATAGAGCGCCAGGACGACCAGGACGAAGGGGGCGAGGAGGTGCATCAGGGCCCCGAACGTTCCGTCGTCACGACGGCATCCGTCAAGGCCCTCAGCGCCATGGCGTGGACGGCGGTGTCGGGGTGACCGGCTTCGGGGACCCGGCTGGAGGCGTCCAGCAGCAGGTGATCGGCGTGGGGGATCACCACGTGTCGGGCGCGTAGTCCTCGGGCGGAGAGCACGCGCAGGCGCCCGTCGTCGGCGTCGGGGCCGTCGAGCTCGCCGCGGATCAGGGTGAGGCGCACGCCGGGCGGGAGGGCGGCCAGCTCGTCTTCGGTGGCTACGGGGGAGAGCAGCACGAGGTGTTCGGTCGGTGTGCCGTTGATGGTGGCTCTCACCGCGGCGGAGGAGCCCTGGCTGTGGCCGACGAGCACCAGGCGCTTCGGGTCCGCGCCCGGCTGCTCGAGGGCGCAGGCGGCTGCGGCCTGGACCTCTTCGGTCCGGCCGGCCATGTCGCGGGCCAGTCCACCCGTCGCGCCCGTGCCCCCCTTGTCGAAGAGCAGGACAGCGGCCCCGGACTCCACCAAGGCGACCGCCATCTGCCGGTAGTGTCCCCAGGGGGCGTCGGGTGTGTCCCCCCAGCGGTTCCACGGGCGAGCGCCCACTGCGATCACGGCGGTCGGGAACGGTCCCTCCTGGGCCGTGGGGGCCATCCAGCTCGCGGCCAGGGTGCCTCCCTCCAGCTCACACGGCACCTCCTTGCCCGGTGTCCATGGAGCGGGGGCTGCCGGGGCCGTCGGGGGCTCGGCGCAGGTGCAGGCGAGCAGGGAGAACAGCAGCATCAGGTCCCGTGGAAGGTGATGGCGCCGGCGGGCAGGCTGTCGAGGTCGGGCATGGAGACGGCTCCTGTCGTTTCATGTCACCCGGTCTCGGGTGGGTTGCCAGTGCGGTCTCCAAGGCATGGCCCGACCCCGAGCGCGCTCGAGCGCGCTCGAGTGTCGCCGAGAGCGACATCCGGCGTGTGGGTGGTGGCGCCGGAGTGTGCCGGTTCGGCGTGCGGCTAGGGGTCAGTACCCAGAGCCCCAGAAGATCGCGACGGCTCCGGCCGGACCGGTTCCTGCGTCCATGGCGTGGGTGACGCCCAGGGCGAGATCGTCGAGGCCGTCGCCGTTGAGGTCACCCCCGGCGAGGTCTATCGACGCGACGCCTCCGGGGTCCGTTCCGATCAGCAGCACATCGCAGTCCTCAGCGGTGGACAGCCCGCTCTGCAGATCCAGGACGACGCAGGCGGCGCCCACGTCCGTGTCCTCGCTGTCGTAGCCGGGAATGCCGATGGCGAGATCGATCCCGCCGTCCCCGTCGATGTCGATGTCGCCCACGGCTGTGATGCCCAGCATCTCCTCGGCGGCCTCTCCAGCGAACAGGGCATCGGCGGTCGAAGCGGAGGACGCGGAGCGGAAGCCCATGTCGGTCACGACGTAGAGGGTGCCCGCGTTGCCCGCCCCGCGATCGCTGTAGGGAGAGCCGATGAGGACGTCCTCCAGGCCGTCACCGTCGAGGTCGCCGGCGGGCGCGAGGTGGGAGCCGCAGCCGTCGCCGGCGGCCTCGCCGAGGCGGATGGCGTCGGCGTCCCCCAGGTCCGACGCCGGATCGGGCCCGAAGAACAGGTAGACGGCCCCGGCGTCGTCGAAGGCCGCATCGGAGCCGGCGGCGCCGATGAAGGCGTCGTCGAAGCCGTCACCGTTGACGTCGGTCGCTCCGCCTGCGTCCCCCAGTCCGTCGTCCGAGGCCTCTCCGATCCAGCGGGCGAGGGGGTCCTCGTCGTCGATCCGGCCGTCGGAGTCCCGCAGGTAGAGTCGGGCGAGGCCGTTGCGGAGGAGACCTTCCTCCGTCGAGGCCGCTGCGTGTCCGAGGATCAGGTCGGACGACAGGTCGCTGTTGATGTCGCCGGCTTGGAAGACGTCGTCGCTGAACTCCGAAGAGCCGTCCAGATAGATGGCGTCGGCTTCCTCCTGTGTGAGCCCACCCGAAAGCGAGGTTCCGAAGGCGGCTGTACGTCCGCCTGGGATGATCACGAGGAGGACCGCCGGTGCAACTCCAAGCCCCGGTAGCGTTGTCAGAGCGCGACCCATCGGGACGGACCCTCCAGCCGGGTCTCCAGCAATGGATGCGTGCGCCTCAGACAGGCTGAGGGCCGTAGAGGTCGAGACATCGAGCACGTAGACGCCACCGTGGAGGCTACCCTCGGCGCTGAGGCCCGGCGCCCCGACGACTAGGTCGTTGATGCCGTCCCCGGTGAAGTCGACCTGGGCGTCGAGGGCCCACCCGGCCATGTCTCCGACCTCGACACCCTCGATGGTGACGTCAGCGACGTCCAGCGTCAGCTCGGTCCCCCAGCCACAGCTGCCATGGGAGCCGTCGCAGTCATTGTCCAGGAGATCGTTGCAGATCTCCTCGACTCCCGGGTTCACGTCGGCCCGACCATCGTCGCAGTCCCCACCCTGGGCCACATGTCCGGACGGCGGTGTGCAGGTCTGGAGGTCTCCCTCGCTCACGCCCCAGCCATCGCCGTCCTCGTCAGGGAACCAGTGGTCGACACCTTCGTCCACGTCGTCATCGCAGTCGTTGTCCACCAGGTCGCAGGTCTCCTCCAGTCCTGGCGCTGCGCCGGGGTTCGTGTCGTCACAGTCCTGGTCGAGGTCGTAGCCGTCCTCGTCCTGGTCCAGATCGTTGCCGTCGCAGTCCTGATCGACGCCGTCGTACCAGATCTCCGAGGCTCCGGGGTGGACCTCCGGGTCTTCGTCGTCGCAGTCCACCTCGTGGTCGAAGTCGTCAGCGTCCAGGTCTTCATCGACGGTGGTGGGGTCGCAGTCGTTGTCCACTTCGTCATAGGGGACCTCGGACTGGCTGGGGCTGATTGTCTCGTCGTGATCATCGCAGTCGTCCCCGCCGTACTGCTCGCTGGCGTGGCCGTCGTCGTCCAGATCCTGGAGTCGGTCTCGCAGGGACTGGTAGTCGTCCTGGGTCGCGAGACAGGCCAGGAGGCCCAAGCTCACCAACATCGGCCCGCCTCTGTGTTCGCCCGTAGTGGACGATAGCACCACCCCCCACTGACAACCTGTCACCCCCCCCACCCCCCCACCCCCCTCCCAGTGACAACCTGTCGCGAAACAAGCCCGATCCCCCAGAAATCAAAGGGAATTCAGGTGGCACAGGCCTTGCTACCCAGCTACCCGGGCACCCCAATCCATGGACCTCAGCAACCTCAAGGCCGCCCTGACCCGACGCCGCATGGCCACTGCGGCGGGCATCGCCGTGGTTGCTCTGTTGCTCTCGCTGGCGACGAACGCCGGGCTGGCCCGCATCGCGGCGCTGCCGGACGGGGCGCTGGTCTCGGACCTCGGCACCCTGTCGGCGAGCGGCGACGACCCGGACGACGCCTCCGGGAACCGCCGGGCCTCGAGCCGCCGGGGGGCCGGGTCCAAGCGCTCGTACGTGGAGCCGATCGTCAAGCGGAACATCTTCGACCCCGACGCCGTGGGCGCCGACATCGCCGATGGGGACCCCTCGGCCGACCAGCAGACGGACCTGAGCGTGAGGCTGCTGGCGACCGTGGTGGCCCTCCCCGAGCTCTACTCCTCGTGCCTCATCGTCGAGGACAAGCGGGACAGCGTGGCGGTCGGCTACGGCATCGGCGACTCCCTGCTCGGCGAAGGCGAGATCATCAAGATCGAGCAGAAGCGGGTGACGATCCGTCGCAACAACGGCGACGTCGAGTACCTCGCCATGAAGCGAGACGACAAGAAGAAGCCCAAGCGCCGCGGTCGCAAGGGCGACGACGAGGACGAGGGCGGCGTGAGCAAGGAGGGCGACAACAAGTTCGTCGTCGACCGGTCGCTGGTCGAGGACGCCGTCGCCAACGTCGAGAAGCTGGCGACCCAGATCCGCGTGGTGCCCCACAAGGGCCCCGATGGCGAGATCGACGGCTACCGATTGAGCGCCATCCGCCGCGGCAGCCTGTTCGACAAGCTGGGCGTGAAGAACGGCGACATCGTCCACGAGGTCAATGGCCACGCCCTGACCAGCGCCGATGGCGCCCTGAAGGCCTACCAGGCCCTCCAGAGCGAGTCCTCGTTCACCTTCGATGTGACGCGCAGGAACAAGAAGCAGACCTTCGAGTACGACGTGCGCTGATGGCGCACCTCCTGGAGCTGATGTGAGTGCTGTTGTACCCAAGGACAGGTGGAGCTGGCTGAGCCGCAACGGCCTCGTCATGCTCGCCGCGCTGCTGCTCGTGGCCCCGCCGGCCATGGCGCAGGACGACGGCGAGGACGACGACCGCCCGCGACCGCTGAGGCCGCTCCCGAGTGGCGTCCGCCCCGGCATCCCGTTCCGCCCGGGTGACCTGCCCGCGCCCGTGCCGCCACCCGCCTCCGATGACGGCACCGACGAAGACGAAGACGAAGAGGACGGCCGCCGCTCCAAGGACGACGACGACGACCGTCCCAGCTCCAGCACGGCCCGAACCACCAACGGCGACGACAGCGCATCGGGCAACGAGCGCCAGAAGCCCCCCGTGCTCGACCGCAACGCCAAGGTCACCATCGACTTCCAGGACACGCCCCTGCGCGACGTCGTGAAGTACTTCGCCGAGATCACAGGACGGAACTTCATCCTCACCGATGACCTCAAGGGCGAGATCACGATCATCTCCCACCACCCGGTCACCGTCGGCGAGGCCTACGAGGCCTTCCTCAGCGCCCTGGAGGTCAAGGGCTACACCACGGTCACCGTCGGCAAGATCACCAAGGTCATCAGCACGTCCAAGGCCGCCCAGGCGCCGCTGCGGGTCTACGAAGGGGACACGATCCCCTACACCGACAACGCGATCACGCAGATCTTCCAGCTCCAGAACGTGACGGTGTCGGACATCTCGACGGTGGTGCAGCAGCTCGCGGGCCCCAACGCCAAGTTCACGACCTACCTGCCGACCAACACGCTGATCATCACCGACGCCGCGGTGAACATCCGGCGGATGTGGAAGATCGTCAGCCAGCTCGACGTGGCGGCGCCCAGGTCCACCATCCAGGTGGTCCCGGTGCTCTACGCCACGGCCTCCGACCTCCAGACGATCATCGAGCAGCTCTACGGCATCGACGGTGAGAGCACCGCGAAGTCCAGCTCCTCGCGCAGCAGCAGCCGGGAGGAGCCCCGACGCACCAGCCGCCGCCGCCGGGACCGGGACAAGGACAAGAACACCCAGGCCACCGGCGCCAGTGCCGGCACCGAAGGCCGCTACATCTCCAAGATCCTGACCGACGAGCGCACCAACAGCCTCATCGTCCAGGCCAACGAGTCGGCCATGGCCGACATCATCGCCCTGATCAACCGGCTCGATGTCGACGTCGATCCGGCCAGCCGGGCCCAGATCCACGTGGTCTACCTGGAGCACGCCAAGGCCGAGGACGTGGCGCAGGTGCTGTCCAACCTCTCCCAGGAGGGGCAGGGCAGCAACAGCAGGAACACCCGTCGTCCCACCCCCCGCGGTCCGGACAACCGCCGCGACAGCCGCACCCGGAACCGCGACAACGACCGCCAGGACGAGTCCGCTGGCTCCGCCACCGCCATCTTCGAAGACGGCGTCAAGGTCACCAGCGACGAGAACACCAACTCCCTGGTCATCGTGGCCAGCCCCGAGAGCTTCGCCGTCATCAAGTCGGTCATCGAGAAGCTCGACATCCGCCGCAAGCAGGTCTTCGTCGAGTGCGTGATCATGGAGCTCGGCTCCGAAGACACCTTCGACCTCGGCATCGGCTACCACCTCGGCAGCTACGACGACGCCACGGGCACCCTCGGCTACGCCAGCTCCCAGATGAACGGCAACTCGGTGCTGCTGTCCACCCAGGATCTGCTGAGCGGCCTGGCCCTCGGTGTGCTCGGCGAGGCGATCAGCGTCGAGACCGACGCCGGATCGCTGAGCATCCCGGCCTTCGGCATCGCCCTGAACGCCCTGCAGGCCAACAGCCGGATCGACATCCTCAGCACGCCGAACATCCTCACGCTGGACAACGAAGAGGCGCAGATCGTGGTCGGTCGCTCGATCCCCTTCCCGGTCAGCTCGGGCATGGACGCCAACGGCAACCAGCTCATCAGCTACCAGCGCGAGGACGTCGCCATCACCCTGAAGGTGACCCCCCAGATCAACGAGTCCGACTACGTGACCCTGGAGATCTTCCAGGAGGTCGCCGAGGTCGAGGAGGACTCCCAGGGCCTCGACGTCGCCACCTCGGGCTTCATCACCTCGAAGCGCACCGCCGAGACGACGGTGCTCGTGGCCAACAACCAGACCATCGTGATCGGCGGCCTGATGGGCCACACGAACACCGAGGTCGAGACCAAGGTGCCGGTGCTGGGCGACCTGCCGCTGATCGGCGTGCTCTTCCGGGGCCGTCGCGAGATCTCCCGCAAGACCAACATGCTGATCTTCCTGACCCCGCACGTGATCAACGAGCCGGCGGACCTCGAGGAGGTCTACCGGGTCAAGCTGCTCCAGCGACAGGAGTTCGTGCGGCGCTTCTACGGCAAGAGCACCGAGGAGCAGTCGGCCGAGCTGAACTCGCTGCTGCGCTACTCGATGAACCTCGTCGACGAGCCGAGCGTCTACAGGGTCCGCCAGCGCGAGACGAACAACGTGAGCACCATCGGGGTCATCCCGGAACAGGCACCCGCCTCCACCCTCGACGCCGGACCCCTCTACGAGGACCCCGAGCCCATCGACGAGAGTGGCCCCACCGAGGAGCCCGAGCCCGAGCTCCCCGAGGAAGGCGAGTGAACACGGCCCACCTCCAGCGACTCGAGCAGGGGCTCTTGCGCCGTGGGGTGGAGTCTCGACACCTCGACGACGCCCGCACCCAGGCGGAGAAGGCCTCCGTGAGCCTGCTCGAGGCCGTCCAGCGCTCGGAGCACATCCCGGCGATGGAGATCACGGCCGTGCTGGCGGAGATGACCGGCCTGCCGGTGACGGAGGAGGTCGACCTGGACCGGGTCGACGTGGAGCTGGTGCGCCAGGTCCCGCTGGGGCTCGCCCGGGACAAGGCGATGCTGCCGCTCTGGAGCGACTCCGACGCGGACAACGCACCGGTGTGGGTGGCTCTGTCCAGCCCCTCCGGGCTCACGGCGGCCGACGACCTGCGGGTCCTGCTTCAGCGGACGGTCCGCCTGGTGCTGGTGCCCCACGACGTGCTGCGCGACGCCATCAACCGCTCCTACGACAAGGCCGCCCGCAGCGCCTCGGCGGTCATGGAGGAGATCCGCGAGGAGACCGAGGACGACCTGGCCGGCGACCTCCAGCTCGAAGCCGACATCCTCGACGATCCGAACCAGGCCCCGATCATCCGGTTCGTCAACACCCTGCTCACCCAGGCGATCAAGGACCGGGCCAGCGACATCCACATCGAGCCCTTCGAAAAGGAGCTGGTCGTCCGGTTCCGGATCGACGGCGTGCTCTACGAGATCGTCAAGCCGCCGCCGAAGCTCCAGGCTTCGATCGTGAGCCGCGTGAAGATCATGGCCGGCCTGGACATCGCCGAGAAGCGCATCCCTCAAGATGGGAGGATCCGCATCCGCATGGCCGGCCGCGAGATCGACCTGCGCGTCTCCACCCTGCCCGTGCGCCACGGCGAGCGCGTCGTGATGCGAATCCTGGAGAAGGGGGCGGTCTTCAGCCTCGACTCCATCGGCATGGCGGACGACACCCTGGCCGCCTTCCGCAAGTTCATCCGGCGCCCCCACGGCATCATCCTGGTCTCGGGCCCGACGGGCTCCGGCAAGACCACCACGCTGTACTCGGGCCTCTCCGAGATCAACTCACCGGACCTCAACATCCTCACCATCGAGGACCCGATCGAGTACGAGCTCAAGGGCATCGGCCAGACCCAGGTCAACCCCAAGATCGACCTGACCTTCGCCTCCACCCTTCGTGCCCACCTCCGCCAGGACCCCGACATCATCATGGTCGGCGAGATCCGGGACAAGGAGACGGCGGACAACGCCGTCCAGGCGTCGCTCACCGGTCACCTGGTGCTCTCCACGGTCCACACCAACGACGCGGCCGGCGCCTTCACCCGGCTCATCGAGATGGGGGTCGAGCCCTTCCTGGTGTCGTCGTCTCTCCAGATGGTGCTGGCCCAGCGCCTCGTGCGCCGGCTGTGCAACCTCTGTCGCGAGGAGATGGTGCTCACCGCCGCGGACCTGATCGACGTCGGGGGCAGCGACGATCTCATCGGTCGGACCGCCTGGCGGGCCAGGGGCTGTCCCGAGTGCCTGAACACCGGCTACCGCGGCCGCTCGGGCATCTACGAGCTGTTGGGTGTCGACGACCGGGTCAAGCACCTGGTGAACCAGCAGTCCGACGCCGGCGCGATCAAGCGGGCGGCCCTGGTGGCCGGCATGTCCACGCTGCGCCAGGACGGCCTGCGCAAGGTGCTCCTGGGCGAGACGAGCCTCGACGAGGTCCTTCGCGTCACCCAGGAAGAGGTCGCGGAGCTCTAGGGCATGGCCGTCTACGAGTACCAGGGCCTCGACGGCGCCGGAAAGCCCACCTCGGGCATCATCGACGCCGACAACCCCAAGGCCGCCCGGGTCCGCATCCGGCAGCAGGGGGTCTTTCCCACCGAGATCGAGGAGCAGGTCGGCGGGGGGCAGGCGACCAAGGGCTCGGGTCTCGCCTACGAGGTCGATCTCTCCCGGCTCTTCACCCGCATCAAGGCCGAAGACCTCGCCAACCTCACCAGCCAGCTCTCGACCCTGGTGGGCGCCGGCATCCCGGTGGTGGAGTCGCTCAACGCGCTCTTGGAGCAGACCGAGAACCCCAAGCTGTTGATCGTGCTCGCCGACGTGCGGGAGAAGGTCAACGAGGGCGCCAGCCTGGCCGACGCCATGGGCGCCCACCCCAAGGTCTTCACCGACCTCTACGTGAACATGGTCCGTGCCGGCGAGGCCTCCGGGGCCCTGGACGTGGTGCTCAGGCGGCTCACCCAGTACACCGAGGACGCCGTCCGGCTCCAGGGCAAGGTCACCGCGGCGATGGTCTACCCGGTGCTGATGACCTTCGTCGGCGGCGCCCTGGTGATCGGCCTGTTCGTCTTCGTGATCCCCAAGATCAAGGGGGTCTTCGACAGCTTCGACGCCACCCTGCCGCTCATCACCCGGGTCGTGCTCGGCACCTCGGAGCTGCTGCTGTCGTGGTGGTGGCTGCTGGGGATCCTGGCCGCTGGCGGGGTCTACAGCTTCAAGCGCTGGCTGGCGACGGAGGAGGGCCGGATCCAGTTCGACCGCTTCAAGCTCACGGTGCCCATCTTCGGGCGGGTCTTCCGGCTGGTGGCCGTGTCCCGCTTCTGCCGCACCCTGACCACGCTGCTGGAGTCGGGCGTGCCGATCCTCACCGCGCTGGGCATCACGGCCCAGGTCGTCCAGAACGTCGTGCTCGTCGAAGCGATCACCGTCGCCTCCCGCAGCATCGCCGAGGGCCAGTCCCTGGCGGGTCCGTTGCGGCAGTCGGGCGAGTTCCCGCCGCTCGTGACCCACATGATCGCCATCGGCGAGCAGACCGGTGAGCTGGAACAGATGCTCGGCAAGATCGCCGACGCCTACGACCTCCAGCTCGAGAACCTCGTCACGGGGCTGACCGCCCTGCTGGAGCCGATCCTGATCGTGGTGATGGGCGGCATGGTGGCCCTGGTCGCCGTGTCGATCCTGTTGCCGATGCTCAACCTCACCTCCATCGTCCGCTGAACGGAGACCTCCCCATGCAGCGCATCCTCGACCTGCTCGCCCAGCGAGACACCCGCCCCCTCCACCGCCGCCGCGAGGGCATGACCCTGGTGGAGATCCTCATCGTCGTCGCCATCCTCGGCAGCGTGATGGCCATCGTGGCCGTCAACGTCGCGGCCCGCTTCGAGGAGGCCAAGGTCGGCGAGACGAAGCTGATCATCCACAAGGTGCAGGAAGCGCTGAACATGTACGCGGCCAAGCACAAGGGCAACTTCCCGCCCACCAGCGAAGGGCTCGAGGCCATCGCCAAGTACACCAACAATGGCAAGGTCCCCAAGGACGCCTGGGAGCAGGACTTCCAGTACTTCTCGCCAGGCACCAACGGCGACAACAGGTTCGAGATCATCAGCCTCGGCGCCGACGGTCGCGAGGGCGGTGAGGACAACGACGCCGACATCCAGTCCTGGAACATGGACGACTAGTGGGGCCTGGCCGCCAGCACGAGCCGCGTCGCCGGGTCCGCCGGGCCCTGACGCTGATGGAGATCCTGGTCGCGGTGGCGATCATGATGTCCGTGATGGCGGTCGCCGTGCCTTCGCTCAACGCGGTCTTCGACATCCAGATGACCGGAGCCGCCAAGGAGCTGGCCCTCTCCTACCAGTACCTCCGCGACGAGGCTTCGAAGCGCAACGTGAGCTTCCGGGTGGCGTTCTACCTGGACGCCAACGGCTACAAGGTCGAGGTCGGGGACCCGAACACCCTGATCTTCGCCTCGGCCGAGGCTCGCCAGGACTTCGAGGACGAGCTCGAGGGCCAGCTCAAGCGCTACACGCAGCGGCAGATCGAGGAGGGCGAGGCCAACGAGGTGCTCGAGAAGCGCGGACGCTTCTCCGGGCTCAGCGATCCCGCCCTGGAGAGCACGGTCCAGATGCCGCCAGGCACCCGCATCGCCTGGATCTGGACCCCCCAGTACGACGACGCGGTCGAGCCCAGCGACGATCCCCCGGAGGACGAGGAGGACCCGGGGCTCGTGGCCTACAGCCACATCTTCTCCAACGGCTTCGTGGAGCACACGCTGATCCGCATCGAGGACGAGGACGACTCCGACGACGGCTTCACCATCGAGGTCGAGCCCCTGAGCGGCCGCGTCCACATCCACGACACCCTCGTCGAGCCCCAGGACCTGGTGTCCTGGATGCCCGACGAAGGCCCCGAGATCCCGAGTCTCTAAATGCCCACGGCACAACTGGCACACCGTTGCGCGGACACCTTCCGCCCCTGTCGGCCCGGCGGAACGCTTGGAATGACCCTGCCATGCCGGCGGTTCCGCCAGACCAACAGGGACGGAAGTGGCCTCGCGCACCGGCACGCCCCTTCCGCCGTGGTCATCTAGATGTCCCGACGCTGCCCGGACCGTGGCTTCACGCTGTTGGAGGTGGTGGTGGCCCTGGCGATCCTGGCCGGTAGCCTGGTGGTGCTGGTCCAGACCCAGGGCATCGCGGTCTTGATGACCACCGAAGCCGAGCGCTACCTGGTGGCCACCAACCTCGCCCGCCAGAAGATGGCTGAGGTGACGCTGCGGCTCGAGGAGGAGGGCTTCATCGACCGGGACGTGGTCGAGGAGGACGGCGACTTCGAGGACCTGGACGACGTCTGGGACGGCTACGACTTCGACGAGGAGCTGGAGGACTACCGCTGGGCCTACGTGATCCGCGAGATCGACCTGTCGATGGCCGCCGACCTGGGCGCGATGGCCGAAGGCTTCATGGGCGACGCCATGAGCGACGAGCAGGCCAACCAGGTCGACTCGCCAGACCTCACCGACATCCCTGGCTTCTCCGACGACATGCTCGCCGACATGCTCAACCCCTACCTCCGCGAGGTCCGGGTGCTGGTCTGGTGGGGCGAGAACGAGGACGAGCTGGACCAGGTCGAGATCGTCACCCACGCGATCAACCCCTCCGGGGCGGTCGTGCAGGACCCGGACCAGTGATGCGGCGGGCCTTGCGATGCGGCATGACGATGATCGAGATCCTCGTCGCGATCGCCGTGCTCGGGATCATCGCCTCGATGACCCTGAGCTCGATCCAGGGGGCGATCTTCGCCCGCGACCTGCTGGCCGAGAAAGACGCCGTGCACCAGGGCGCTGGGGTGGCGATGGCCCGCATCGCCCGTGAGCTCCAGCTCGCCTACATGACCACGAACACCTCCGCCCAGGGCAGCTACCGCACGGTCTTCGTGGGCCAGCAGGACGAGCCGATCGATGAGCTCTGGTTCGCCAGCCTGGCCCACCAGCGGCTCTACCGGGACTCCCGCGAGAGCGACCAGACGGAGATCACCATCTGGGGCGAGCGGGATCCGGAGAACTCCGACGCCTGGGTGCTGCTGCACCGCGAGGCCCCCCGGATCGACCACGAGCCGGACAAGGACGGCGTCATCCTGCCCCTGGCCCACGGCGTGAAGCGCTTCGACGTGCGCTTCCTCGACTCCAACACCGCCGAGTGGGAGGACGAGTGGGACAGCCTCGGTGTGGACACGCCGAACCGGCTGCCCCGGGCGGTGGAGATCCTGTTGGTGCTGCTGGGCCCGGATCCCGACCACCCCGACGACGAGGACCGAACCATCGAGCACGCCTTCACCACCACCGTGGTGCTGCAGTACGCCAGCCCGCTGAAGCGGAGCGTGTTGTGATCCATCGCTTCGCCCGCCAGGCCTGGACCGAGCTGAACCGCCCCAGGGGGCGTGTCGGGTCGGGCTTCTACGGCGTCGCTCGGCGGCGGACCGGTCGCAAGCGCGGCATCGCGCTCCTGATGGCCATCACCGCCCTGATGATCCTCACGGTGCTGGTCGCGGACGTGACCTACAGCTCCCGGGTGCGGCTGCTCAAGGCCTCCCACGACCGGGACGCGGAGTCGGCCTACTGGCTCGCTGTCAGCGGGGCCAACCTCTACCAGCTCGTGCTGATCGTCGACAAGCAGATCTCCAAGCAGCTCGAGCAGCAGGCGGGGGGCATCCCCGGAGCCAGCGAGATCCTGAGCATGGTCGGCGGGCTCTGGGAGATGCTGCCGGGCCTGAACACCGGGCTCTTGCGCATGATGTTCGTGTCCGGCAGCTCGGTGGACTCCGAGGAGCTGGAGGAGTTCCGGTCCGAGGGCCTCACCGAAGAGCAGCGTGCCGAGTCCCGCGAGGGCTCGGGGCTCTTCTCCGACAAGCACTTCCTCGACTTCGAGGGGGACTTCATCGCCGAGGTGGTCGACGAGAACTCCAAGGTGAGCCTGGCGCTGATCAAGAACGCCAAGGCCGGCACCTGCATGGAGAACGTCGGCGCCCAGCTGCTGTACGGCCTGATGTCTGGCGAGGAGAACGACCAGTGGTTCTACGACCGGAACCTGGACCGCTGGGAGCTGATCTGCAACGTGCTGGACTGGGTGGACATCGACACGACCCGGTCCTCGGCCCAAGGCGGCTACGAGGACAACCTCTACAACCGGCTCGACAGCCCGTACCTCACGAAGAACGCCTTCTTCGACACCCCGGAGGAGCTGCGCCTCGTCGAGGGATGGCAGGACGACGTCTACGACCGCTTCGCCCAGCACCTGACCATCTACAACACCAAGACCAACGTGAACACGGCGCCCGACGAGGTCCTGCGGGGCCTGATCGTCGCCTACGCCGAGGGCACCGTGCCCTATGAAGCCACCCTCGACGTCGGCATGCAGAAGCTCCGGGAGCGCATGGCCCTGTTCAACTTCTCCAGCGCCTCGGACTTCCGCTCCGCCGTCGAGGCCGAGATGGGCGTCACGCTGAAGAAGGACGTCGAGAGCGTCATCACCACGGACTCCGAGGTGTTCACCGTCACGAGCACCGGGATCGTCGGTGACTCCAGCCGCACGCTGAAGGTCGTCTACGACTTCAGCAGCGACTCCAAGGGCAAGATCCTCTACTGGCGCCTGCAGTAGGGGCGGTAAGGAAGCACACCATGGCCATCGTTGTCGGCATCGACCTCGGCTCCTACGCCACCAAGCTCGCGCTGATGGAGGGGCGGCTCGGCAAGGTGGAGCTCACCGAGTACCGGGTGCGGTCCGTGGTCCAGCACCCCGACCGGGTGCCCACCCTGGATGAACGGCTCGCCGCCTGCCGCCAGCTCTTCGCCGAGGATCCCGACCTCGCCGCCGCCACCTGCGCCAGCGCCTACCCCGCGCAGCACGTCTCCCTGCACCGCGTCCGGCTGCCGTTCTCCGATCGGGCCCAGATCGAGCGCACCCTGTCGTTCGAGCTGGAGGGCCACGTGCCCTTCGACCTCGAGGACTACGTGCTCGACTACCGGGTCACCGACAGCGGCAGCGACGGCCAGAGCGAGAACCTCTGCGCCCTGGCGGATCGGCGGGTGCTGGCGCCGCTGCTCGAAGGCCTGGCCGCCGCCGGCGCCGACCCGCGTCACCTCTCGCTGGACGCCGAGGTGCTCGGTCAGCAGGCGCCCGACCAGGGCGCCTGGG
>CAZCVP010000195.1:0-15572 GCA_964501915.1 uncultured Enterobacterales bacterium | reverse complement strand
TAGCCGTCGCCGTCGTAGTCGTGGCTCGGGTCCTCCGGCAGGGTGCTGGAGGGGAAGTCCGGCAGGCAGCCAGCGAGCGCGAGCAGGGGCAACAGGCTCATCGCCGGTCCCCGAAGCGCCACTCGACGGCCACGCCGACCCCGAGCACGGCGAGGCCTACCCCCTCGCCGATCCAGGCCGCCTTGTAGCGCTCCGCCGCCTGCTCGTAGGAGGTGCGAGCCTCGCGATAGTCGTTCCAGTCGCCCGCGGTGTCGGCGTCGGACACGGCGCCGCGAGCCTGGAGCCAGGAGCTGGTGGCGACGACCGCCGAGCCGGCGGCCACAGCGCCTCCCACCAGGGCGACCCAGCGTCCGGGGTGGATCGACGGCCGGACCGGCTCCCAGTTGCCCGCGCCGGTCTCGACGCGCCACCGGTCCTTGCCGGCCTGGACCTGGACCGCGGTGCCGGGCTCGACGACCAGGCCGAGCAGGGGCTCGAGCTGGGATCTCCGCGCTGGATCGGTGGCCCAGGCCGCCACCTCCGGACCGAGCTCGCCTGGGACCACGAGGGTCAGCACGTCGTCCTCGCCGACCTCCAGCGCCCAGGTGCGCCAGGGAGTCCCGGGGAGCTGGAGCCAGTGGCGGCCGGGGGAGAGGGTCAGCGCGCCGTTCGTGGTCTCGGTGGGCCGACCGTCCACCCACACCATGCCGGGAGCCGGGGCGGGGAGCAGGGCGAGCTCGGCGGGCCTCCTGGCCTCCACGGCGACCCGAGCGGCCTCGAAGGGGGGGCGCAGGTCGGGTGCCCAGGTGTCGTCCCAGGCGAGGGACGGCCGCAGCACGAGCGCCGCCTCGAAGGCGGCCTGGGCCCCCTCCGGGTCCTCCCCGAGGGCCGCGACCATGCCCCGCAGGTAGGGCACGCGGGCGGCCAGGCTCCCGGCCACCGCCTCCTCCAGGCAGCTCAGGACCTGCTCGGCGTCGTCGAGGGCGTCGGAGGCGACCACCAGGTCCAGCAGGGGCAGGGCGTCCTCGGCCCGGTCGAGGTGGGTCGCCAGGGCCGACAGGGGCTGAGGCTCGGCGGTGCAGGGCACCAGCCGCCCGCCCCCCATCAGGGCCGGGGCCTGCTCCAAGATCAGGTCCGACAGCTCCAGGGTGACCTGGACGCCACCCGCCCAGGCCGGTCCCAGCACGAGCAGGACCCACATCAGGAGCCACACACCTGGTCGGAGGCGAAGTCCCAGCACCAGGGGTCGGGGGTGTGCTCGTCGACCTGGAGGTCCTGCTGGTGGCGGAGGCCGTCGGCGGTCTCCAGCAGGACCCGGTGGGGTCCGGGGGTCAGCTCGAGGCGCTTGGGGGTGCGGCCGCGTGGGCGCCCGTCGACGGTCAGCTCGCTGTAGGGGACGGAGTTGATCCGGATGCGGAGCGGTGCCACCGGCGGGGGCTCGACGGTCGGGACCAGCTCCTCCGGCTCCTCCGGGAGGTCTTCTGCGACCGCGGCGACCTCCGGCTCCGGCTGCGGCAGGGGGCGGGCCTCGACCCGCGACTCGCGCGGTGCGGGCGCCATGACCAGGTCCTCGGCGGCGATGCGGGCGTGGGCCAGCTCCGGCGCCGCGGTCGGATGCACCTCCACGACGATC
Source organism: uncultured Enterobacterales bacterium (assembly GCA_964501915.1). Lineage (GTDB taxonomy): Bacteria > Myxococcota_A > UBA796 > UBA796 > CAJQPC01 > CAYFPX01. Next base: position 13,960 of record CAZCVP010000195.1, on the reverse strand, counting down.
GGGTCGGGGCCGGGCCCGACCGGCCACAGGGCGAGCCCTCCCGCCAGGAGGCCGATCGACAGGACGGCGGCGAGAGCCGGCTTGCGCCAGGCCGGTCCTGGCTCTCTCAGGGCCCGGGCCAGCCCCAGGGCTCCCTGGGGACGCTTCCGTGGGTCCGCCGCGCAGCCTCGCCGGATGGCCCGGGCCAGGTGGGGGGGCAGGCCGGCGAGCAGCACGTCCTGGCGAGCCGGGTCGTGCAGCCCGAAGGGGGTGCGGGTGGTCAGCAGGAAGGTGAGGGTGGCGGCGGCGGCGTAGACGTCGGCCTGGGGACCGGCGCTGCGAGGGTCCTCGAGCTGCTCCGGGGCCGCGTAGGCATAGGTGCCGAGGACGGTCCCGGTGGAGGTGAGCCCGGTCTGGTTGCCGTCGAGCCGGGCGATGCCGAAGTCGGCCAGGCGCGCCCGACCATCGGCGCCGAGCACGATGTTGGAGGGCTTCACGTCGCGGTGGACCACCCCGAGCTCGTGGACCAGGGCGAGACCGGCGAGCACGTCCGTGATCGCCTCGACGGCGGCCCCTGGATCCAGGGGTCCCCCGGTCTCGACCACGAGCTGGAGGTCCTGGCCATCGACGAGCTCCATCACGAGGTAGCCGTCCTCACCGTCGACCCCGCTGTCGAGGATGCGGACCAGCGACGGGTGCTCCGTGGTGGCGAGCAGCGCCGCTTCGCGCTCCAGGCGTCGCCTCAGGGTGGCATCGCCGCCAGCGCCCTCGACGATCTTGATGGCGCAGGGGTTGCCGAGGCTGTCCTCGGCTCTCCAGACCGTGCCCGCAGCCCCGCGCCCCAACTCCTCGAGGAGTCGGTAGCGCTGCGCGAAGAGGAGGACAGGCGCCCCGGCGGTCATACCGGCATCCGTCGGTCTGGGCACCCGCGCATCTTAGCGTGGCCGCGGAGGGGCCCGGAGGGGCCGGGGCCGGCGGTGGGGCGGGGTCGAGCGGGTGGGCTTCCACGCCTCCTGCAGGAGCAAGAGACGTGCCACGCCGTTCGACCCGTGTCCGGCCTGTCGAGCCGACGCCGTCCGTTCACCGGTGACGGAGAGCGTCGCCTTCGAACGCTCTACCGCAGCGCGTCGAGCCGCTTGCGGATCTGGCGACGCTCCTCCTTGAGGTTGGCGCCTTCGGCGGCGGCCAGGGCGGCCTGGAGGTGCCTGGTGGCCTCGGCGCTGTCGCCGGCCTCCTGGGCCAGCTCACCGAGGGCGTTGTGGGCCCCCATGACCTTGTGGGCGTCCTTGCCCTGGGTCGCGGCGGGAATGGCCTCGGTGAAGGACTCCCGGGCCAGGTCGTTCTCGCCGACCTGGCGGGCGGCGATGCCGAGGTTGAACAGCAGCTCCTTGGCGAACATCACGTCCTGCACCAGGTTGGCCTTGGACCGGGCCTCCTTGAGCAGCGCCAGGGCCTCGTTGGGCTTCTTGTTCATGAGCGTGAACAGCCCCACGTTGTAGAGGTCCATGGGCTCGAGCTTGTCGAACTCGAGCTGGCGGGTCAGCTCCAGGGCACGCTGGCCCCACTTGAGCGCCGCTTCGAAGTTGCGCTGGTTGGCCTGGGCCTGGGACAGCAGCGCGGCGGCGGCCCGCTCCCGGGCCGGCTGGCGCACGCCGCGGGCGATGCCGACCACGCGCTCCAGCACGTCGGCGGCCTTGGTGCCCTGGCCGCTCCGCAGCAGGCACTCGCCGTAGGCCAGCCCGGACTCCAGGGCCAGCGGGGCGATGCCGGAGCGACCGGCGATCTCGTTGGCGAGCCGGAAGTGCTCTCCGGCGGTGTTGAACTTGCCGGCGCGGCGGTCGACCTGGCCGCGGATGAACTCGGCGTTGGCGGCGACCTGGGGCAGGACCGCCGGGCCGTTGGGGGTCTCGACCTGGCCGACCTTCAGCGCCTCGTCGACCCGCTGTGTGGCGGCGGTGGGGTTGCCGTCGTTGAGCTCGATCAGGGCGATGTGGTTGAGGACCTCGGCTTGCTGGGGGCCGTTCTCGAGGGCCTTGTACAGGGTCACGGCGTCCTGGGCCCGGTCCCGGGCCCGGTAGAAGTCCTGGCGGCGGGCGTCGAGGCGGCTGCCGGCGGAGAGCAGGAAGGCCTGCATGTTGCGGTCCTCCCGGCTCTGGGCCCACTCGATGGCCTCGTTGAAGAGCCGCTCCGCCTGGTTGACGTCGCCCGCCTGGACCATGCGGTCCAGCAGGTTCATGTAGACCGTGCGCCGCATCGGGTCGGGCCAGGTGACGTCGGGGTGCAGGGTCAGCAGGTCATGGGTCCAGGCCCAGACCTCGGGCCGGTCGCCGCTCAGGGCGAGGCTGCGCATCGCGGCGGCCTGCTGGGGCACACCCATCTCGGCGGCCAGGCGCGCGGTCTTGTGGACGAAGTCATAGGACCGGGGCACCAGCACCCGCTGCAGGAAGGCGGCGGTCTGCCGCCCGATGGTGCGACCGTGCTCGGCCCGCTCCTCGCTCAGCAGGTAGTGGTCCAGGGCGCCCTGGCGCCAGACGGCCTTGGTGAACTGGTAGATCCAGGTCCCCAGGGGCTCGGAGAACTTGAGCTCGCTGAAGAGGTCGTCGGCCGCGTCGAGCAGGTCGTCGACGGAGTCGCGGTCGAAGCCGCCGATGTCGGCGATCATGCCGCTGGGGAAGGCCCGGCCCATCAGGGCGGCCCGGAAGGCGATCTCCTCGAGGTCTTCGGCGGTCGCCACCTTGCGGCCCTCGACCTCCTTGTCCTCCAGCTCGTCCTCGTCGACGTCCCGCGGGTAGAGGGTGGCGAGGGTGGTCGCGCTGAGGTCCGTGTCGGCGTTCTCACCGATCCACTCGGCCAGCTCGACCAGGTAGCCGGGCAGGCCCTGCGCCAGGCTCGAGACGTGCTCGGGATCTCCGGTCAGGTCCTTGGAGGCGAGGTAGGCCTGGACCTCCTCGGAGCCCCAGGGGGCGACCCGGTGGACGGTGATGTCGTCGCCGCGGCGGTCGAGCATGTCGAGCATCGGAGCGGGGAGCCAGCTCTTGTTCTCGGTCTCGATCGGGTCGGTGTGCAGCAGGAGCAGGAGCTTCTTGTCGGTCCCGGAGGCCACGAGCGCCTCCACGAAGGCCCAGATGGAGACGCTGTGGGCGGCGGAGGCGTTCTGGATGTCGACGACCACCGGGATCTTGCGGGCGATGCCGGTGACGATCTGGACGAGGCCGGCCACCGGGTTGTCGCGGGGGAGCTGGACCTGGAAGCTGTCCTCGCCCGGCTTGGGGGCGGAGCGCTTCAGGGTGTCCACGAAGCCCTTGAACCAGCCCTGGACCCGCTTGCCGTGCTGGGGGAGCTGGGCGCCGAGGATCAGCTCGATCTTGCCCTTGAGCATCGGGTCCCGGTGGAGCACGCCCAGGAGCGTGGCGTAGAGGCGCAACACCGCGCGGAGGCCGTCTTCTTCGTCGGTGAGGGCGACCCGCCAGACGAGGGTGTCCTCGCCGCCCGCGGTGAAGGCCTTGATCGCTTCGCCGACCACGGCCCGACGACCCGCGCCCGGGTCTCCGGGCAGCAGGAGCGTGCGACCGGTGCCGCCGGCAGCGGCGTCGAGGTTCTCGCGGATGAAGGCGACGTCGGACGGACGGGCGACGAACGGAGTGTCGGCCACGGGGGCTCCTGGAGACTTGTGAGGGACCACGGCGGGTAACCCGGAGCAAACCGCGGTGCGAGCCGCTGGATCGGGGCCACGGGCGGACTCGGTGGGGCTCCGAATGCGGTGTTATGGTCCAACGGTCCGCGGAGGAGAGATGAGCCCGGCCCTGCTCACATTGGCGTTGGCGAACCTGGCGGCCTGCGACTCCGAGGGGCTGGACCCGGACTGGTTCCACTGGGACGTGAGCGTGGTCGGTGTGGCGGACGACTGCCACACCGAGCCGGTCGGCTACGCCGAGGACTTCACCTACAGCCTGGAGTTCGTCGGTGGGGGCAGCGACGTCGTCCTGCGCATCGGCGAGGACCCCTTCGGGACCGGAACCTACACCGGGTGCAAGATCTCCTACGACTCGGGTGTCGTGCGTGAGGAGCGGGGTGACAGTGCCGAGGAGTGGGTCCAGTGGCGGTTGACCTCTGTCGACACCACGATGCGTCAGGGGGGCGACTCCTGCGGCATCGAAGAGGAGATCTACGACGGGATCTCCGACTACCCCTGGTCGGCCACCGAGGGCTGGGACCACCTGGAGCTGGACTTCGAGCCGGCCGAGGCCGACTGGTTCGGCTTCGAGACCTTCGAGATCCGGGGCGTCGGCGCCGAGATCGAGGACCTGGAGATCGGGTGTGAGTACACGACCCTCGTCGCCGGCACCTACATCTCCCAGTAGGGGGGCCCCCCCCGAAGAGGATCCCAAGGTCGCGGCGCTGCGAGACCGCATCGAGCAGGTCGTGCAGGGCAAGCGGTCGGTGGTCGAGATGTCGCTGGTGGCGGTGCTCGCCGGCGGCCACATCCTGCTGGAGGACGTGCCGGGGGTGGGCAAGACCACCCTCGCCCATGCCCTCGCCGGGGCCCTGGGCGGGTCGTTCTCCCGGATCCAGTTCACCGCCGATCTGCTGCCCTCTGACGTGCTCGGCGTGGCCATCCTCGACCCGGGGCGCACCGAGTTCCGGTTCCGTCCCGGTCCGGTCTTCGCCAACGTCGTGCTCGCCGACGAGATCAACCGGGCGCCGCCGCGCACCCAGTCCGCCCTGCTCGAGGCCATGAACGCCGGCCGCGTGAGCGTGGACGGGGTCACGCGGGTCCTGCCGCGCCCCTTCGTGGTCGTCGCCACCCAGAACCCCCACGACCACGTCGGCACCTTCCCGCTGCCGGACTCCCAGCTCGACCGCTTCCTGCTGCGGCTGTCGATGGGCTACCCGGACCGGGAGGCCGAGCGATCGGTGCTGCGGGCGGGCGGCTATCGGAACACCGAGCTCGCGCCGGCGCTCGACGCCTCCAGCCTCGAGGACCTCCTGGCGAGCGTCGATCGCGTCGAGGTGCACCCCTCGGTCGAGGACCTGTTGTTGGAGCTCGTGGACCGCACGCGCTCCGACACCCGGTTCGTGCGGGGCGCCTCGACCCGGGCCGCCGAGGCCCTCTACCGCTCGATGAAGGCGCTCGCCCTGCTCCGGGGGCGGGCCTGGGTGGTGCCGGAGGACCTGCGCACGCTGGCGCTGCCCGTGCTGGCCCACCGGGTCATGGCCCGGGGAGAAGGCCGGCTCGCTCCGGCCCGGGCCCTGGTGGAGCTGCTCGACGAGCTGCCCGCGCCCGGTCGCCCTTCGACCAGGTAGCCCATGCAGCGGCGGCGCCACTTCCGGGTGCGACCGACCGTCACCGGCTGGTGGTTCCTCGCCGTCGTCTCCGGGCTGGCCCTGGCGGCCCTGAACACCGGCAACAACCTGCTCTACCTGTCCCTGGCGGGCCTGCTGGCCCTGATGGTCGTGCAGAACGTGCTGGCCGAGTGGAACCTGCGCGGGGTGCGGCTCGGCCGGCGCCTGCCAGCGGAGGTCTTCGCCCGCGAGGCCGCCTGGGGCGAGCTGTTCGTCCGCAACGAGCGGGCCTGGTTCGGGCTCTACGGCCTGGTCATCGAGGAGGTGGGACCGGAGGGGCCCCGTGGCCGCGCGGCCGTGGCCGTCGTGGACGCGGGGGAGACCCTGGAGGTGCCCCTCGCCTGGCACTTCGAGGCCCGCGGACCGGCGAAGGTCTCTGGCCTGCGCATGGGGTCCACCTTTCCCTTCGGGCTCTTCGAGCGGTGGTGGACCGTGCCCCTGCCCGGGGAGCTCGTCGTCTTTCCCCGCCGGGGCGCGGGGCACCGCGCACCGCTGGGCACCGGGACCGGGCGCGGCGCCCACAGCCTCGCTCGCCAGGGCGGTCGAGGCGAGTTCCTGGGGCTCCGGCCCTACGTGCCCGGGGACCCGGTGCGCATGGTCCACTGGCCGACCTCGGCCCGGGTCGGGGAGCCGATGGTCGTCGAGCGGGAACCGGATCGGGCCGGTGAGGTCCTGGTGGTGGTGGATGACGTCGCGGGTCGGCGAGAGCGCGACCTCGCTCGCGCCTGCGGCGAGGTCGTCTACCACGCGGGGCGGGGGCGCTTTGTCGGCCTCCAGCTCCTCGGGCGGACCCTGGCCCCGGGCCGCGGGGAGCCCCACCGCCGCACCCTGCTCACCGCCCTGGCCCTGGCTCCGGGGGAGGGGCCGTGATCCGGGAGAGCCACAGCGTCGTCCGGGCCGCCACCTGGAGCGTGCGGGCCGTGATGGCCCTGGGGCTCTCCACCCTGGCGCCCCGAGCCGGGGTCCCGGCGATGACGGCCGCCGTCGGCCTCGTGCTGCTCGGCCTGGGGTGGTGGGTCGGTCGCCCGGAGCGCTGGCCCGTCGGCTGGCGGCTGGCCAACGCCATGGCGGCCGTGGGAGCCCTGGTCCTGGTCTTCGCGCTCAGCCGGCCCTGGGGCGAGGTCGCCATGCTGCTGGTGGTCTACCTGATGGTCCACCGGGCGTGGACGGCCGCGTCTCCACCCGACCACCGCGTGGCGCTGCTGCTCTCCTACCTGTTGCTGCTCCTGGGCTCCACCCTCACCGACTCGATCTGGCTGGGGCCGATCCACCTGGGCATGGTCGCCATGCTGCCGGTGTGCCTGCTCATGCTCCAGCTCTGGGACGTGGAGCTCTTGCGGCCGGAGCGGGGAGCCCCGCTGATGAGCCGTCGCCGGGGCCTCGGGCTGGTCGCGACCATCGCCTGCCTGCTGCTGGTGATGGGCGGCATCTTCCTGTCGCTGCCTCGGCTGCAGGCCGGGGCCATGGCGCGCTGGGGGTCGACCACATCGCTCTCGGGCTTCAGCGACGCTGTCGAGCTCGGCGACCTGGGGGCGATCCAGGACGACCCGACCCCGGTGCTGCAGGTCAAGGCCACCCGCCACGGCTCCTCGGAGCCGGTCCTGCCGCCTGTGCGCCTCCGGGGTGTGGCCCTCGACCACTTCGACGGCCGTGCCTGGCGCCGGGCCGCCCGACACCGCGGTCGACCCTTCCCCTCGACGCCGCCCGATCGGCGTCCGGGGGACCTGTTCCAACAGATCCTGCTCTTGGAGCCGATGAGCGAGCGGGTGATCTTCGGCATGCCCGAGGTCCTGGCAGCCAGCGCCGGGATGCAGGACCTCGTCGCCCGCTTCCCGCGCAACCTCCGCTACCTCGGCGAGCCGCGACGACTCAACTACGAGGTCTGGTCGCGCCCCGTCGTGGTCGACCTGCCGCGGCTGCGGGCGGACGGAGGACTGCGTCGCCTGAGCCAGCCCTGGGCGCAGCGCTGGTTCACCGAGCTGCCCCCCGAGCTGGACGGTCAGATCCATGCCCTCGCCCGGTCGATCGCCGCGGCCGAGCCCACCGCCTACGACAAGGCCAGGCGACTGGAAGCGTGGCTCCGGGAGGGCTTCGCCTACACGTCGGTGCCGGAGGCCGGGACCCTGGGGCAGCCCCTCAGCGAGTTCCTCTTCGAGACCCGGCGTGGTCACTGCGAGTACTTCGCCACCGCGCTGGCGGTGATGCTGCGGTCCCTGGACGTCCCGGCGGTGGTGGTGAACGGGTTCTACGGCGGCGAGTACAACGAGCTCGGCGAGTTCATCACGCTGCGGCAGTCCGACGCCCACTCCTGGGTCGAGGTCTGGGTCGGTGCGGAGGGGTGGGTCGGCTTCGACGCCACTCCGGAGGGGAGCTCCAGGCCGGCGCCCGGGTTCTGGAGCCAGCTCGCCGGCGCGGTGTCCCGGGCCTGGCGACAGCGGGTCGTCGACTTCGACCTCGATGACCAGCTCGCGCTGCTCAACCTGCCGAGCTTCGAGCTGAGCGCTACCGGCTCGGGCCTGGCGCCGCTCTCCCCGCTGGTGCCGGTGGGTGTCCTGCTGCTGGTGGTGGCCGTCGTGCCGGGTGTCCTGCGCGGCCTGGTGCTGCGGGAGCCTCGCCGGGCGTCGGCCCAGGGGGTCGAGGCGCTGCTGCACCGGGGCTGGAGGCTGGTGAGGCGGCGCGGCTGGGAGGTGCCGGATGCGCTGCCCGCCGTCTCCGCGGCCGAGTGGCTGCTGGGGCGGGCCGGTCCCACGGCCGAGCCGATGCTGCGGCTCGCGTGGTGTCACTACCGGGTGCGCTATGGGGGGGCCGAGGAGCACGAGATGCTGCCCGAGGCGCTCCGACACCTGAGAGCCCTGCGCACACTGGTCCGCGAAGGATAGGAGCCCCTGGTTGACGGTCCGCCTCGGTGGCGGGTAGTGGTGCGGCCCCGAGGTCTCGTGGGTCGAAGGCCGTGGGAATCTCGCGCGACGATGCTGCCCCTGCCAGGCAGCGGACCGCGCTCTCCGGGAGTGTCAGGGTGAACAGCCTGGTCAGGAAGGCCCAGCTCACGCTGGGTGAGGTGTTGCGGGTGACCGCAGAGGAGGGGCCGGAGCGCCCCGCGCTGCTCGGTGACGAGCGTCAGCTCAGCTACGCGGAGCTCGACGCGGAGGTGGACCGCGTCGCCAACCTCTTCGTGGCCCGTGGGGTCGCTCGGGGCGACGTCGTGGCCTTCCTGCTCACGAAGCGGCCCGAGATCGTCATCGGGTTCCTGGCCTGTTCCCGGATCGGGGCGATCTACGCGCCGGTGAACCACAAGCTGCACCCGGACCACCTGCGGGACCAGTTCGAGACCGCCGACATCCGGACGGTGGTCGTGGAGCGGGCCTTCGACGGCCTGCTCAGGGGGCTGCTGCCGCTCTTGCCCGACCCACGGCGCATCTTCTACGTCGGCGAGGCCGGCCGCCACGGCGAGGGTCACTACGACGAGAACCTGGAGTTCCCCGCCACGGACCCGGGCCTGCCCGTCCAGCCCGACGACATCTGCTACTACAACTACACCTCCGGCACGACCGGGCGCCCCAAGGGGGCGATGGCGAGCCACCGCCACATCAACTTCAACGCCCTGACCGCCTTCGACCGCCCCGACGCCGAAGGCCTCGGCTTCACCGCGGACCACGTCTTCCTGGGCATGTTCTCGGTGTTCGCCCACCCCCACGAGCTCTTCCACCGCTCGATCCTCTGCGGGGGTCCCTTCGTGATCATGGACAGCCTCTCGCCGAGGGTGATCGCCGAGACGATCGAGCGCTTCGCCGTGAGCTGGATGATGGCGGTGCCCAGCTTCTACGAGATGCTGCTGGACCACGCCGACGACGGCAAGGCCGACCTCGGGTCGCTGCGCATCCTTGAGAGCGGCGGCGCCTTCGTCACCAGCGACACGCTGCACCGGCTCGAGTCGCGCTTCGGTGCCAGCTTCATGCCCGTCTGGGGGTCCACGGAGACCACCGGCGTGGCCATCGCCCTGCGTCCCGACCGACCGCGTCGACCCGGCGTCACCGGGCGGCCGATCCCCGGCTACGAGATCCGCATCGTCGACATCCAGGGCCGCGACGTGGAGGCCGGCAAGGTCGGCGAGATGATCGTGCGCGGCCTGGCGGTGGTCGAGGGCTACGCCAACAACGCCGAGGAGACCGAGCTGCTCTTCAAGGACGGCTGGTACTGGACCCGCGACCTGATGCGCTGGAGCGACGACGGCTACATCGAGTTCGTGGGCCGGCGCTCGGAGATGCTCAAGATCGGCGGCATCCGGGTCTACCCGCTGGAGATCGAGCGGGTGCTGATGACCCACCCCGACGTGCGCACGGCGGTGGTCGTGCGGGCCGAGGAGCGCATCCGGGGCGAGATCGCCCGGGCCGTGGTCCAGCTCGCCCCGGGCTCCGAGCTCACCGTGCCGCGGCTGCGGCGCTACTGTCGTGACCGTCTCGCGGTCTACAAGGTGCCTCGCCTGATCGAGTTCTGGTCGGAGATCCCGCTGATGCCCAACGGCAAGATCGACAAGAAGGCGGTGCTCGCCGTGCCCGTGGGCTCCAGGCCGTGACCCTCGAAGAGGGCCCGGACGCCGGCCCGTCGTCACGCGGGCGGCCCCCCCTCAAGCTCCTGCTCAAGGACCTGGGCGGGCTGACCATCTACTACCCGGGCCAGGCGCTGGTCTCCAAGCTGCCGCGCCGTCTGCTGGACACCACCGCCCGGCTCGGCGGCGACCTGGTGCGCAAGCTGGGCGGTCGGGAGACCCGGGAGGCCATCGAGGAGCTGGAGCGGCTCTTCGGGGACGAGCCCCTGCCGCGTCCGGCCGCCGACATCCTCCGGGATGCCTGGCGCCTGAACATGTTCAACGAGCTGGAGGTGCTGCGCTACCCCCACATGAACCCGGACACCATCGACGACTACTGCACCATCGAGGGGCTGGAGCACCTCGAGGCGGCGCTGTCCCGCGGCAAGGGGGCCGTGGTGCTCATCGGTCACTACGGCGCCAACCAGATGATCATGCCGGCGCTGGGCCACAAGGGCTTCCCGATGAGCCAGCTCTCGGCGCCACCGCCGGTCTGGGCCGACATCCTCCGGGAGACCCGCACCACGCCGCTGTGGGAGCGCGTGCTGGAGCGGCGCTGGGAACTGGAGCAGCGGCTGCCGGTCCAACACATCAACGTGTTCAAGTTCCTCCGCCCGGCCTTCGCATGCCTGCAGGACAACCAGGTCCTGGGCCTGGCCTTCGACGGCGGCGGGGGCAAGAAGTGGACCCAGGTGAAGCTGGTGAACCGCACCGCCAACGTGTCGATCCAGCCGATCCAGCTCGTGCGCAAGACCGGCGCGGCGCTCTTGCCGACCCTGGTGCTGCGGCAGCCGGGCGAGCCGCGCCACCGCATGGTCATCACGCCGGCCCTGCCCTTCCAGGATCACCCGGACAGGGACGAGGAGATCCGGCTCAACATGCAGGCCTTCGCCGACGTGTTCAGCGACTGGGTCCGTCGTCACCCGGAGCAGTACCTCTACTTCCTGCTCCTGCGGCGGCGGGTGAGGGCGTCGGACGTGATGCCCTTCTTCGACGACTACCCGGAGCTCGACGGGCAGCGGCAGATGAGCGCCGACGAAGCCTTCGCCCACCTCAAGGCCGCCGGTGACAAGACCTGAGTCCAGGGGGCTCTGGCGAGCCGCGATCGTCCTGGGGGGGGCTTCGGGCGGGCTCGGCCTGGCGCTCTCCGAACAGCTCGTCTGGCTGGCCCTGGCCGTGGGCTGCGGCCTCGCGGTGTCGCTGCCGGCGGCCCTGGTGGCCCGCTGGCTGCCACGCTCGGTGGGCTGGGTGGCCGCGGCGCTGCTGGCCCTGCACCTGGGCCTCGCCTACCGCTTCGAGGTGGTGCTCAACCTCTTCGTCCGCGACCCGCGGGTCTGGGGCGGGCTGCTGGGCATCGCCCTCGGCAGCCTGGCGGTGGGGCTGCTGCTGGCTCCGGTCCTCGAGCGCTGCTGGAAGCACCTGGTCGGGGTCGGGCTGCTCACGGTGCCGGTGGCCCTGGTGCGGGGGGCCCCGGGACTCGACGCGGGCAGCGCCGAGGGTCCGAACGTCCTGCTGGTGACCCTGGACACGGCGCGACCGGACCGCCTCGGTCCCTACGGCGGCTCGGCGGCGACCCCGGTGCTGGACCGCCTGGCGGCCGAGGGCACCTTGTTCGACCAGGCCGTGGCGCCGGCGCCGCTCACCGAGCCCTCCCACCTGTCGCTCTTGACCGGCCAGCCGACCTCGGTGACCGGGGTGCGCACCAACGGCACGCCCCTGGGCGACCGTCCCGCCCTGCTCTCCCGTCGCCTCGCGGAGGCCGGGTGGACCACGGCGGGCTTCGTGTCCGGCTTCCCGCTGCACGGCAAGTGGGGCTGGCCCCAGGGCTTCGACGTCTACGACGACGACTTCGGCGAGGTGCCCGGGCTGCATCGCCTGTCGCTGGTGAAGGCCTTCGACCAGCTCTTCCTGCCGGGCAACACGCTCAGGGAGCGGGCCGGGGACGCCACCACCGGCCGGGCTCTGGCCTTCCTGGAGCGGGTCGAGGGCCCCTGGTTCGCCTGGGTCCACCTCTTCGATCCCCACGCCCCCTACGAGGCGCCGGGCACCGACGTCATGTCGGCGCCCCGGGATGGCGAGGCCCTGGAGCTGCCCGCCTACTGGCCGCCGCCCCACCGCTCGGTGACGTCGACGGAGTGGCTGCTGGACGCCTACGACGCCGAGCTGGCCTTCGTCGACGGGCTCGTGGGCGAGCTGCTGGCGGCGGTCGAGGCGCGGGGGGAGCGGGACCAGACCCTCGTGATCGTCACCGCCGATCACGGCGAGTCCCTCACCGAGCACGGCTACCTCTTCGATCACGGCGACCTGCTCTACGACCCGTCGCTGCGCATCCCGCTGCTGGTGCGGGGTCCGGAGGTCGTCGCCGGTCAGCGCGTGGCCTGCCAGGTGCGGCTCTTCGACGCCGGAGCGACGATCCTCGCCGCGGCGGGGCTGGAGCTGGAGCCGGCGGTCGGGGCCTCGCTGTGGCCGGAGCTTCGGGGCCGGTCCTGCGTCGATCGGCCGGTGCTGTCGTCGACCGTGGCCGCCCGCTTCGTCGAGGACCCGCCGGTGGACTGGAGCCTGCGCCACGACGGTTGGAAGGTCATCCGGCACGGCGCGGGCGGCGAGGAGCTCTACGAGCTGGGGGCGGACCCGGGGGAGCTGGAGGACCGGGTGGCGCTGGACGCCGAGCGGCTGGCGATCATGAACGCCGGGCTGGACTTCGAGCTGTCGGAGGCGGTGGAGGGGGTCGAGCCGGCGCGGGACGCGGGGACGATCGAGGCGCTGCGGGCGTTGGGGTATATCGAGTAGGCGTGCTACCCAGCACGCCTACGGGCACTGTCACACCCCGAGCGCAGCGAGCGGGTTGACAGGCACGGTAGTACGGAACGGAGCCCGTAGGGCTCCGTGGAGTAGCCAGGACGATCACTGGACGCCGAGCTCGAGGAGCGCCACGCCGGGGGGTCACGAGAATTTGATCAGCACCACCTTGTGATCCACCGACAGGCCGTTCATCTCGGCCAGTTCGTTCGCGTAGGCCTCGTCGCGCACGGCGTAGATGGCGGTTCCCGGTCGGAAGTAGGCCAGTCGAAGCGCTCTGCGGCGCCACCCGCGCCAGAGTCGAAGTCCCACCCAAGCGGTGACAGTGGCCATCCAGACGAGGATGGGGATCTCGTTCTCGAACCACACGCTGGCCAACACGGCCAACAGGGAACCGATGATGGCCACGAAGCCGATGAGGAAGAGGACGACCCTGGTTCGGCGAAACCACCGGGCACAGCTCTCACAGGCGGGCAGGTCCAGGACGAGCGTCTCCGATGACACGTCGCCAGGGAGCGTCCCCGCCCTCATCTTCGAGAACGGCTGGCGAAAGGACGAGGTGGCCTCGCGCCGGTCGCAGTAGGCACACGCCTTCGGGAACTCCGCGAGGATCCCGTTCGCCTCGATGAGGTAGGGCATCTCCAACTCCCGCATCGAACCTGCGCCCGAGGATGCGCGCATGGCCACCCCTCATAGTCGGCTAGCTCTCCCCCGGTCTCTCCTGCCTCCCAGCCACCCGGGCCTGCAACGACACCACCCTGGCCGCCACCGCCTGGGAACGTGGCTGGGAGTACTCGACGGACCTGGGCCACGGCCGGAGCGGCGGCAGAGAGAGGGGTACGATCTCCCAGAGCCGGCCTCGAGGCGCGCGGCCACCGGAGCCCGGAGTCCGCGGCCCGGCGGGCCGTGGTCGATGTCTCTGGCGCCAGGCTCCGTGGCTCCCAAGGTAGCTCCCAAGTTCCGGATTCCGGAACTTGGGAGCCACTTCGCCCTGGAGGTCGCCCTGGAGTTCCGGCATGCGGAAGTTCGAGTGCACCTCACCGACCAGCCCGACAGCACCAGCCGGCTTCGGGGCATCGCGACCAACGACGGGCTCGCGTCCTTCCTCCGCGAAGCCCCGACCGGGAGCTGGTAGCCCGCCCGGGCTTCCACACGGCCTCCACCGCGCCGGACCGGGGGGCCGCGCCCGCGTTCTGTGGCGGCCGGGTGGCCCGGAGCAGGTCCAGGCCGTCGTCGTCGATGGGGGGCGAGGCG
>CAZCVP010000194.1:0-15618 GCA_964501915.1 uncultured Enterobacterales bacterium | reverse complement strand
CATGCCCTTGCCGCCGCCACCGGACGCCGCCTTGAGCATCACCGGGTAGCCGATCTCCGCGGCGGTCTGCAGCAGGATCTCGGGGTCGGTGATCGGGTCGACGGTGCCCGGCACCAGCGGCACGCCAGCCGCCTGCATGATGCGCCGGGCGCCGGTCTTGGAGCCCATCGACGCGATGGCGCTCGGCGGCGGCCCGACCCAGACCAGGCCGGCGTCCATCACCGCCTGGGCGAAGCCGGCGTTCTCCGAGAGGAAGCCGTAGCCCGGGTGGACCGCGTCGGCGCCGGAGCGCCGCGCCACGTCGAGCAGCTTGTCGGCCCGGAGGTAGGACTCGGACGCGGGGGCCGGCCCGATGGGCCAGGCCTGGGTGGCGAGCTGGACGTGGGGGGCGCTCCGATCGACCTCGGAGAAGACGGCCACGGTCTCCAGGCCGAGCTCGGCGGCGGCCCGGATGATGCGCACGGCGATCTCGCCGCGGTTGGCGACGAGGACGCGGTGGAAGGGGGTGGGAGGCATGAAGGGGGTCTATCGCATCGGTGCGGAACCCCGGGTGGCGGCTGCGCCCGGTGTGCCGACGAAGCTGGCCTGGAGCAGGCATCGCGGAGGCAGCACTCGACGGGCGACCGGCTTGGCCTGGCCGCCCGCCGGTCCCCATCACGCCTCGGCCTTGACCGCCCCCCCACCGTTCTTCCCGGCGTCCATCGCGGCCCGCTCCGCCGCCTTCCGAGTGGCGAGGTCGGCGGCCTTGCGCTCCAGCTCGGCCTTGCCGAGGACCCGGTGCAGGACCTCCTCCATGCGAGCGCAGAACACGAACTCCAGCTCGCTCTGGATCTCCTCCGGCACCTCGACCAGGTCCTTGCGGTTCTTCTCCGGGAGCAGCACCGTCTTGATGCCCGCCCTGTGCGCCGCGAGGATCTTCTCCTTGACGCCGCCCACAGGCAGCACGGCACCGCGCAGGGTCGCCTCGCCCGTCATGGCGATGGTCGGGTCGACCTTGATGCCCGAGAGCAGCGACACGATCGCCGTGAGCATCGTGACACCGGCCGACGGACCGTCCTTGGGGATCGAGCCCGACGGGACGTGGACGTGGAAGTCGTTCTGATCGAACTCCCGCTCGTGGATGCCGAGCAGCGGCGCCGCGGCGCGGATGTAGGAGCGGGCCACGCTCACGGACTCCTTCATGACGTCGCCCAGGGATCCGGTCAGCGTGAGCTGGCCCTTGCCGGGCATGCGGGTGGCTTCGATGAACAGGATGTCGCCGCCGGCGGCGGTCCAGGCGAGACCGGTCGCGACCCCGGGCACGCTCGTGCGCTCGGCCACCTCGTTGAAGAAGTGGATCGGTCCGCGGATCTCCTCGACCTTGCCCGGCTCGACGTCGACCGCGATCTCCCGACCGCTGGCGATCTCCCGCGCCGCCCAGCGGGCGCACGCGGCGATCTCCCGCTTCAGGGAGCGCACGCCGGCTTCGCGGGTGTAGGCCGTGATGATGTGCCGGATGGCGTCGTCGGTCATCGTGAACTGGACCGGCTGCAGGCCGTGGTCCTCGATGACCTGGGGCAGCAGGAAGTTCCGAGCGATCTTGACCTTGTCCTCGGGCGTGTACCCGGGGATGCGGATGATCTCCATCCGGTCCAGCAGCGGGCCGGGGATGGTGGCCTCCTGGTTGGCGGTAGCGATGAACAGGACCCGCGAGAGGTCGTAGGCCACGTCGAGGTAGTGGTCGACGAAGGTGTCGTTCTGCTCGGGATCGAGCACCTCGAGCAGGGCCGAGGACGGGTCGCCCCGGTAGTCGGCGCCGAGCTTGTCGATCTCGTCGAGGATGAAGACCGGGTTGTTGGTGCCGGCCTTGCGGATGCCCTTGATGACGCGGCCCGGCAGGGAGCCGATGTACGTGCGTCGGTGGCCGCGGATCTCGGCCTCGTCGCGCACACCGCCGAGGCTCATGCGGATGAACTTGCGGTCCATGCAGCGGGCGACGGACTTGCCCAGCGACGTCTTGCCCACGCCGGGGGGGCCGACCAGGCACAGGATCGGCCCCTTCATGTCGTTCTTCAGCTTGCGTACCGCGAGGTACTCGAGGATGCGCTTCTTGACCTTCTCGAGGCCGTAGTGGTCCTCGTTGAGGATGTCCTCGGCGGCCTTGATGTCGAGCGTGTCCTGGCTCGACTTGCTCCAAGGGAGCTCGGTCAGCCAGTCGAGGTACGTGCGCGAGACGGTGAACTCGGCCGCGCCGGGCGACATCCGCGACATGCGGCGCAGCTCCTTGAGCGCGACCTTCTCCACGTCCGCGGGCATCTTCGCCTTCTTGATGGCGCGCTTGAGCTCCTCGAACTCCTCCTGTCGCTCGTCGACCTCGCCCAGCTCCTTCTGGATGGCCTTCATCTGCTCGCGCAGGAAGTACTCCCGCTGGGCCTTGTCCATCTCGCCCTTGACCTCGGTCTGGATCTTGTTGCTCAGCTCCAGGACCTGGATCTCCTTCTTGAGCAGGGCGATGACCTTCTCGATGCGCTGGCGGGTGTCGAGGGTCTCCAGCAGCTCCTGCTTCTCCTCGATGCCGATGCTCAGGTTGGTCGCGACGATGTCGGCGAGCATGCCCGGGTTGTCGATCGAGCGGACCAGGAAGCTGGCTTCGCTGGGGATGTGCGGGCTCAGGTCGATGATCTTGCGGGCCAGCTCGCGGAGCTGGGTCAACAACCCCTCGAAGTCCTTGCCCTCGGCGTGGGACTGCTCGTAGACGTCGACGGTCGCGTGGAGGAAGGGCGAGGTGGCCTGCCACTCCCGGACCTTGATCCGGGCGATGCCCTGGATGATCACGTTGAGCTTGTTGCCCGGCATGATCACCGACTTGAGGATCTTGACCACGGTGCCGGTCTGGTAGAGCTCGTCGGTGTCCGGGTCCTCGTTGCGGGCGTCTTCCTGGGTCACGATGCCGAGCAGCTTGTCGCCGGCCATCGCCTCTTCGATCGCCTTGAGCGACTTCTCACGCCCGACGTTGATCGGGAAGGCCAGCACCGGGAAGATGACGGTGTTTCGGATCGCGAGGATCGGGAGGTCGAGCTGCGAGGGCAGGTTGACGCCTTCCATCTCTCCTCCAGCAGTACCAGACATGCACACTCCAGCACCCCTGCGGGTGCGGCTCGGGTGGGAACACCCCCTGGTATACACCTCGGGGGCCAGCGCAAGCCCTCTTCGGACGCGAGGGGGCCGAGCTTCACTCGATCCAGTCGGCGAGGATGGCGTCGCCGTGTTCGCCGATCCTCGGTGGGCGCAGCGTGCTCGCCCGGGGCGCGTCGGACAGGGTGAAGCCGGGCACGGTCGAGCGCACCCTTCCCGTGCCGCTGGGGTGCTCGTGCTCGACCAGGGTGGCCCGCTCCAGGGCCTCGGGCACGGTGCACATCGGCCCGGAGGGGATCCCGGCCTCGCGCAGCGCGGGCAGCCAGTCCTCCATCGAGCGACTGCGGGTGACCGGCAGCAGCTCCTCGTCCAGGGCGACCCGATTCGCCACGCGGTCCTCGTTGCGGGCGAAGCGCGGGTCGGTGTGCCAGGTGGTGACCATCACGTCGCAGAGCCGCTGGAAGAGCACGTCGTTGCCGATGGCCACGATCAGCCAGCCGGTCTTCGTCGGGTAGGCCCCGTAGGGGTGGATGCTGGCGTGCTGGTTGCCCCAGGGCTGGGGCTCGGCGCCCGCGTTGAGCCAGCCACTGGCGTGGTAGGTGAGCAGCGCGAGCTGGCCGTCGACCATGCACACGTCGACCAGGGCCCCCTCCCCCGTCGCCTCGCGCCGCAGGAGCGCGGCGAGGATGCCCTGCACGGCGTTCATGCCGCTGACCAGGTCGGCGATCGAAGCGCCGCACTTCCAGGGCTGGGTGCCGTCGCCGGTGATGTGAGGGATGCCCGAGAGCCCCTGGACCATGATGTCGTAGCCGGCCGCGGGCCGGTCGCGTCCCAGGGCCGAGATGCAGCAGTAGATGACCCCGGGGTTGGCCTCCCGGAGCACCTCGTAGCCGAGGCCGAGCCGGTCCATGACGCCGGGCCGGAAGTTCTCGATGACCACGTCGGCCACCCGGGCCAGCTCGAGCACCGTGTCCCGTCCCGACCGGGTCTTCAGGTCCAGCGCGATCGACCGCTTGCCGCGGTTCACGGCCAGGTAGTAGGTGCTCACGCCGTCGGCGAAGGGCGGGCCGAAGCGGCGCGTGTCGTCGCCGCTCCCGGGGCGCTCGACCTTCACCACGTCGGCGCCGAGGTCCGCCAGGGTCATCGTCGCGTAGGGCCCGGCCAGGACCCGGGTCAGGTCCAGGACCTTGAGTCCGCTGAGTGGCGCTGTCATCGCTCTACCTCGCTTGTCACTTGTTCGGGGCGTTGCCCATACCCGGTGCCGGTCCCTCCCGGATCCTCCCCTCATCGCGCAGGGCCCGCTCGTACTCCGACATCTGGTCGGTGTCCCAGGTGCGCTCCGCGAGCCGCTCCGGGGTGTAGCTGATGCGCTCGGGCGGGGTGGCGGTCCCGGTGAGGTCCCAGGTCACCATCTCGGCCTCCACGGCCGAGGGGGGCCCCAGGGTCTCCACGAGCCGCTCTGTGACCTGGCGGGCACCGGCGATGCGCTTCTCCGGCTCCATGGTTCGCCCGGGCGTCCAGCGGGGTAGCTCCAGCTCGACCAGGTCCCGGTGGAGCACGATCCAGCGGAAGCCCTCCGCCTCGAGCCGCTGGCGCTGGGCCGGGTGGTAGGTGGTGGCTCCCACGGGGTTGCGGGTCAGGCGCACCAGCGTGCGCACGAAGCTGTTGCGCAGGCGATCGCGGAAGCCCTCGGGCCACAGCAGCGGAGCGTTCTCCCCCATGCCGCCGAACATCGGCTGCTCGTGGAAGGTCTGCCAGACGATCGAGCGGTGCGTCACGCCGAACGGCAGGTGCAGCACGGCGCCCCGCTCCTCCCGGATCCAGGACATCGTGATCGGCGGGGTGAGGTCCCGGGTCACGAAGGGGTAGATGTCGAACCGGTGCTGCTCCAGGCCGGTGAGCGCCCCCCAGCCGAGGATCCCGACCAGCGCGTGGCGACCGAGGGCGGGTCGCCAGGCCAGCAGCCGGTCCACCAGCAGCCCGAACATCACCGCCGTGATGCACATCGCGACCGAGAGCATCCGGTAGGGGAACCACAGCCGGTCGAAGAAGGGCAGGTAGTGGTAGGCCGCCATGTAGGTGGGCAGGACCATCGTGCCCCGACCCGGTCCCAGCGGCAGGACGGGCCCGATCGACCACAGCAGCACCAGCGCCAGCCCGGGCAGCCAGCGGCTCCGCTGCCGGCCGACGGCGACGTAGGCCAGCAGCGGCAGCGCCCAGGTCAGGTAGCTGTACATCGGCGGGCCCACGGTCTCCATCAGGACGTAGCCGTGCAGGGTGGCGGCGACGTTGTTGGAGAGCTCCTGGGGTGCTGTGAAGAGGTCCCGGCCCCCGTCGGCGAGCCCGGGCACCAGCCCGTCGGCGGCCAGTCCGGCCATCGCCAGGGCCGCCGGAGCGACCACGACCCCGCAGGTGAGCCCGGCGACGGCGTAGCGCGCCAGCAGCCGCCTCCGCTGCGGGTGCCTCCAGAGCTCGTGCAGGGCCAGCCAGGCGAAGAGGAAGGCCATGAACCAGCCCATGAACCAGTAGGTCCAGGCCTGGAGCGCCGTGGCCAGGCCACACCAGCCGGCGGCCTTGGTTGCGTCGGCCCCCTCGGTCCGGCTGCACGCGAGGAAGTAGTGGATGCCGAGGGGCAGAAACGGCAGGAAGGCCTGCGTGGGGCGCCCGGCCGTGAGCTCGAAGAGCACGTAGGGGTTGAGCTCCCAGGCGAGCGTGGCGGCGAAGACGGCCCAGCCACTGCGCATCAGCCCGGCCGCCAGGACCCGGAAGGTGGCGGCGTTCAGCAGCAGGATCGCGAACACCACCCACTTCTGGTAGGCCGGAGCCCCGAAGACCCACTGGAAGGGCACCGAGAAGAGGGCGTCGAGGAGGTTGTTGCCCGTGTGGGCGAAGATGTCCTTGCCGAGCGGGAAGAAGAAGTGGGGGGTCCAGCCCGGATCGGCCAGGGCCGTCAGGCAGTGCTCGACCCACCAGTAGAACCAGATGGTGCCGAAGAGATCGACGCCGTCCCCCACCACGTGACCGGAGCGAAGGGCCGGAGAGACACCGACCAGGGCCACCGCCACCACGGAGAGCACCCACACCCTGCGCGAGGGACCTGGCCGTGCGGCGGGGGACGCGGTGGCGGACATGGTGCCGGAGGGTAGCCCGGCACCACCGAGCTTGCGGTAGGCTGCCGGCGCATCCCGGAGGCGCTGTGACGTCCGAGTGGCTCCTGCTGACGCTGCACCACCTCGGCGTGGTGGTCTATGGCGGCTCGGTGATCGCCTTCGCCGTGTTGCTCGGCCTGGCTCCTCGGCTGGAGCGCCTCGACGAGCGGGCTGTGATGGGCGTCTTCCGCGCCTGGGGCTCGGGCCTGGGACTGTCCATGGGGGCCCTCATCTTCGGGGGCCTGGGGGCGTGGTACCTCCAGCACGGCGGGCTCACCTGGGACGCCGGCACGGAGTCGGACCTGATCTCGCTGTTCAAGCTGGGGTTCTTCGTGGTGCTCTGGGCGAGCAGCTTCGTGCTGGAGATCTGGACCCTGGATCCGATCCGCAAGCCCAGCTCGGCGGACTCCGAGGCGTGGCGCCGTGCCTATGGGCGCGTGGTCAGCCAGCTCTCGATCAATGCCCTGCTGGTGGTGGTGATCGGGGCCCTGGGCGTGGCGGCGGGGCTCGCCTAGGAGGGTGTGGGCCATCGTGGACCGAAGTCCCCTGGACGAGTCTCGACCACCCGACTCCGGTCCGGCCACAGGCCCGATGGCGGACCGAAGTCCCGGAGTCGAGCCTCGACCCCCCGACCTCGGTCCATCTCGCTGCCCTCCGCGGACCGAAGTCCCCTGGATGAGTCTCGACCCGTCGACTCCGGTCCGCGTGCGCTGTCCAGCCCTCTCTCAGCCCGCGATGTTCACCAGGATCCGTGGCGAGAGCGGCGCGGAGCCATCGGCTCGCTGCCCACCCCGGGCCGCTGGGGGCGCGCAGCGCAGGGGAGAGCCTTCCCGCGGGAAAGGACCGTACGGCACTGCCGCTCACCCTCCTGGCTTCTTGCGCTCCCGTCGCTGGCGCAGCCACCGCGGTCCGAGGATCGCGAACACGATGCCGGCCGCCAGCGCCGTGAAGAGGAGCTCGACGGCCCCGAAGGAGAAGGGGGCCTGGTCGACGACGAGAGGGGTCATGGCACGGCTCGGATGATGGCGCCGCAGGCCTCCAGCTCATCGACGGGCAGGCCCAGGGCGCCGAGCACGTCAGCCGTATCCTGCCCGAGAGCGGGCACCACCGGCTCCGGGCTCCAGGGGAAGGGAGAGCGGGGCATCGGCAGCCCCAGCACCGTCTCGAACAGGCCGCGGGCTGCGAAGTGCGGGTGGTGCGGCAGCTCCGTCACCCGCAGGGCCGGACCGGCGCAGCAACCTTCGAGCAGCTCGACCCAGGCATCCCTTGGTCGGGTCGCGAAGAGCGCCGCGAGGTCCTCGGGGGCCGGAGCCAGGTCCGGCTGGCCGACGGCGAGCAGCAGGCGGGTCCAGAACTTGGGCTCGATGGCCCCGAGGGTGAGCAGCCCCCCGTCGGCGCAGCGGTAGGTGCGGTAGGCACCGTAGGCCCCGGTCAGCATCTCGCCGCCGGGCACGTAGTCCCGCCCTTCGGCGAGGGCCATCGCCACGTGGGGCATGTGGAGCGCCAGAGCGCCCTCGGTCATCGAGATGTCCAGCCAGCGCCCGGCTCCGGTGCGCTCGCGGCCCACCAGGGCGGCGCAGATCCCGGCTGCCGCCATCAGGGCTCCCCCCGCCACGTCGGCCACCTGGACCGGGTAGGGCAGCTCCGGGTCCCCCACCCCGGCCACCACCCCAGCGTAGCCGAGGTAGTTCACGTCGTGGCCCGGCTCCTGGGCCAGCGGTCCGCTCTGGCCGTAGCCGGTGATGCTGGCGATCACGAGCCCCGGGAAGGTCTCTCTCAGCTCGTTCGGATCGAGCCCGACCCGGGCCAGGGTGCCGGGCTTGAAGCCCTCCACCAGGACGTCGGCGGTGCCGAGCAGGGCCCTGAGCGCCTCCTGGCCCCGGGGGTGACGGGTGTCCAGGGCCACGGAGCGCTTGCCGCGGTGCAGCGAGGCGAAGAACACGCCGGTGCCCTCGACCACCGGCGGCAGGGTCCGGGTGTAGTCGCTGCCGGCCGGGTCCTCGATGCGGATCACCTCGGCGCCGAGGCTGGCGAGCAGCCAGGTACACCACGGCCCTGGGAGCAGGCGGGAGAGATCGACGATCCGAATGCCGTCCAGGGGGGGTGGAGCGTCCAAGGCGACCTCCGGGCAGGTGCGGTTATCAGGGGCCGGCGAGTGGGAGCGTGCCATGGGCGACGAGGAGATCCGTCGGATCGTCATCATCTCCGACGGGACCGGTGACACGGCCAAGCGGGTGGTCGAGGCCTGCCTCAAGCAGTTCGACGAGGTCCCGGTGGAGGTCCACACCTACCCCAACATCCGCGACGCGGAGCAGCTCGCGGCCAAGTTCGAGCTAGCGGCACGGCGGAGCGCCCTGGTGGTCACCACCCTGGTGCGGGCCCAGCAGCGGGCCGAGGCCGACAAGCTCGCCCGGCACCACCGGCTCCAGTACGTCGACCTGGTCGGGGCACCGCTGGCCCACATGTCGGCCTTCCTGCGGCTGCACCCCCAGGGCACGCCGGGGCTGCTCCATACCACCAACGAGGACTACTTCCGACGGGTCGAGGCGGTCGAGTTCACGGTCAAGGCCGACGACGGCAAGGAGCCGCGCATGCTCCGCGCGGCCGACATCGTGCTCATCGGGGTCAGCCGGACGTCGAAGACCCCGCTGTCCGTCTTCCTGGCCCACAAGGGCTACCGGGTGGGCAACTACCCCCTGGTGCTCGACCGGGATCCCCCGGAGGAGATCTGGGAGGTCGACCCGATGCGCGTCTTCGCCCTGACCATCGACCCCCACCGGCTCCAGGAGCTGCGGCTGCAGCGCCTGCAGGCGATGCGCATGAGCAACCGCACCAACTACGGCCAGCTCGACTACATCCTGGCGGAGCTCGAGTACGCCCACGATCTCTTCGACCGCAACAACGAGTGGCCGGTGATCGACGTCACGGGCAAGGCGGTGGAGGAGACCGCGGCGATCATCCTCAAGATCATGTCCGACCGGGGGCTGACGTGGCGGAAGGTGAGCGACGGCATCTGATCCGCGTCGTGGCGGCTGTGGCGACACGGGACGGAGCGGTCTTCCTGGCCCGTCGGCCACCGGGGGGACGCCACGGCGGGCTGTGGGAGTTCCCCGGCGGCAAGGTGGAGCCCGGTGAGGAGGACGCCGAGGCGCTGCGGCGGGAGCTGGAGGAAGAGCTGGGGCTGGCGGCGGAGGTGGGCGCGCTCCTGGCCGTGGGACGCGACACACACATCGAGCTCTACTGCTACCGCTGTGCCCTCGACGGTGTGCCCCGCCCCGACCGGGGTCAGTCGAGTCGGTGGGTCCCCCTGGACGAGCTCAGCAGGGTAGATGTACCTCCGGCCGACCGTGCGGCCATCGAGGCACTTGTGCGATGCGAAGGGAAGGTATCGTGAGGTCCGCGGGTGCCCACTCCAGAGGTCCGGCGACTTGATCGGCACGTTCCTGGACAAGTACGAAGTCCTCCAGAAGATCGGCGAGGGGGGCATGGCGACCGTCTACCGGGCGCGGCACACCACTCTGGGCCGCGAGGTGGCGATCAAGATCCTCCACCCCCACCTGAGCGCCGTGGCCCGGAACCGGCGACGCTTCGCCCGCGAGGCCCGGGCCATCGAGCACCTGGACCACGAGAACATCCTCAAGATCTTCGACTACTCCGGGTCCGACGCCGAGGACTGCTACATCGTCACCGAGTTCGTCGAGGGCCAGACCCTGCGACAGCTCATCGAGGCCCGGGGGCTCTTGCCCTCGGAGGTGGCGGCGTTCATCGGCATCAAGCTCGCCGACGCCCTGCGCTACGCCCACGAGGCGGGCATCATCCACCGCGACCTGAAGCCGGAGAACGTCATGCTACGGGTCGACGGCACCGTGAAGCTGATGGACTTCGGCATCGCCCGCTTCCTCGACGAGAGCTCGGTCACCATGACCGGCGCCCTGGTGGGCAGCCCGGCCTACATGAGCCCCGAGCAGGCCCTGGAGCGCAAGCTCGATGCCCGCTCGGACCTGTTCTCCCTGGGCACCCTGCTCTACCACCTCGTCACCGGCCAGCTCCCGTACGCGGGCTCCAACCCGTCGATCATCCTCCGCAACATCATCGAGGGCGTGCGCCGCGAGGTGCTGGACGTGCAGCCCGGCGTGGCACCGAAGCTCGCCGACGTCATCAACCGTCTGCTGGAGCTGGAGCCCGACGCTCGCTACGACAGCGCCGAGGCCGGCGCCAGCGCCGTGGCGGCGGTGCTCGACGACGGCTAGCTGACCCCTGAGGCCGACTGGTCCCTCATCCGCTACCTCGTCGCTGCCGACGACTACGAGGAGCGCCTGCGGGACCACCTCGACGAGGTCCTGCTCGACCAGGGGCGCAGTGCCCTGCGCACCGGGGACCACCTCGTCGCCCAGCGCATGTTCAACCGGCTCCTGGCCCAGGACCCCCACCACGAGGAGGTCCTGACGCTCTTGTCCGACCTCCACCAGCACGGGCCCGACGACGGGGACCACGCGCGGGCGCTGACCGGCCTCGGTGGGGGGCTGGCCGTGCTGGCGATCGGCGTCGCGGCCTGGTGGTGGATGGTGCCGCCGGACGATCTCGGCCTCGTCGGGACCGAGTCGGTGGCGAGGGTCCCTCCACCGATCGCGGCCCGCGGGACCATGGACCCCGAGGAGCTGATCCTGGCGCCGGAGCCCCGGGTGACCCAGGTCGCACGACCGATCGCCGCCCTGCCGCCCAAGAGCCTGCCGGTGCGGACCACCACCGACGACCTCGGGTATCCGGTGGCGGTCGCTGAGCCCGACCAGGAGCCGGCCGAGGTCCTGGAGCCGGTGGCCGACGAGCCGGCGACGCTGGTCATCACGCTCGGCCGGAAGTCCTACGCCAACGTCTACATCGACGGCGTGGAGGTCGGACAGGTCCCCTTCAAGCCACGCTACCGGGTCGAGGCGGGACCCCACGAGCTGCGCCTGGGCGGTCCAGCCGTGGAGGACTTCGTGCGGGCGTTCACGGCGGAGGCCGGCGGCGTGGTGGAGTTCAAGGGCGTGCTGCTGGAGCGCAAGCCGGTGCGGGTGGTCGTTCCGGAGAGCTACCCCCCGGACTGCCTGGTGCAGCGGGACGGGGTGGATCTGGGTACGCTCCAGCAGAGCGGCTACAGGCTGCCTCTCAGGACCCAGGAAGAGGACTCGAAGCTGGAGCTCTGGTGCCCCGACGGCACAGTCGAGACCGTGACCATTGGACCGAAGGACGCTGGCTCTTCGGTGTACGTGCCCGCACCACCGTGACAGGGGCGTCGCGGTCTGGCTGCCCGCCCGGTCGACCTGAGGCTACAACTAGCTGGAATCACGCTCCGTCGAGACCCTGGCACACCCCGTGCATTCGTCTCCTGTTGATGACGGCCTGCTCGCTCGCTTCGACCTCCTGCTACTTCGGGGACATCGTGGTCGTGGAGGCGAACGACGCTCCGGTGATCGTCTCGGCGACGACCTTCGAGACGGTGCTCAAGATCGACAAGGAGATCTTCCCGGTCTACGTCGCCTGCCAGGACGACACCGACGACGTGCTGAACTACCTGTGGACCCTGGACCGGGTGGTCATTCCCGACGCCGAGGACCTGCCGAACGGCTCCCAGGTCCGCCTCGACCGCAACGAACCCGACCTCGACGGGTCCCCGCTGGAGATCCTGGTGTGGGACAGCGAGGGGGCCCAGACCGACATGTCCTGGACCCTGGAGGTGGAGTGATGGACGCCCGCCCCCTGATCGCCCTCGTCGCCCTCCTCGGCCTCGGCTGCGCCGACTACGCCCTGTCGGCGGCCGAGGACAGCCGGGACAGCGCCGCCTCCGACCAGGACGACACGCTGAGCCTGCGCATCGACGTCTACCCGTCCGACGAGCTGGCGTCGGACGCCCTCGCCGAAGGGGTGTCCCTGATGGCCCAGAGCTTCCACCTCGAAGACCGGGAGCTGGACGCCCTCGGTACCCTGCTGCTCCAGGCGCCGGTGACCTTCGAGGGCTTCGTGACCGGTTTCGAGGCCTACCCGTCCACCGCCGAGGTCGGAGTGCCCGGCGACGAGGCCGTGCCCGTCGAGGCCGAGCTGCGGGCCTATGTGCCCGGCACGCCCATGGGCCGCACCGTGGTGAGCGACGGCGAGGACGGGAGCTACACCCTCCAGATCACGCCCTCGGAGCGGGACTACGAGCTCGCCGTGGTCCCGCGGGACCCGGTGCTGCTCCCCTTCCTGGTCGAGCCCGAGCTGGTGGTCGACGCCAACGACGGCGGCCCCCTCGACTTCCAGCTCGACTACGGGGTGCCGCTCTACGGGCGCATCACCCAGGGTGACGTCTCCGGCGCCCTGGAGGGCCTGGTGGTGCGGGCGGTGGACGTCGAGACCGGTGTGGCCGGTCCCGACGCCATCACCGCCACCGACGGCACCTACCAGCTCCGGGTGAGCCCTGGGACCTACTGGCTCGAGGTGGACGGCGATGCCGGCAGCCACCTGCCCCAGATGACCCTGTTGGCCGAGGTGGTCGACGAGGACGCGGGCCTGCGCCTGGACGTGGCCTATGGCGCCGCCGCCCCGGTCACGGTCGACGGGGGCGTGACCGACGCCGCCGGGCAGGAGCTGGGCGATGTACTGGTCCGCTTCACCTCCGAGTACCTGCCCGATCATCCGGACGGGAGCTTCGTGGTGGAGACCACCACCGGCAGCAACGGGCGCTTCTCGATGCGCGTCGTGCCGGGCGACTACCGGGTCGAGTTCATCCCCTCCTACGCCGGCAGCGTCGGACCGATGGCCTGGCCGGAGACCGTGGAGCTCTACGAGGGCTACACCGAGCTGGGAGACGCCGCCGGGATCGTGCTCGAGGATCGCCCCGTGGTCCGCACGACCATGAACGACGTGGACGGCCACGGCGCCGCCAACGTGATCGTGCGCGCCCAGGAGCTGTCCTTCGACGGCTATGCCTACTCGACGGTGACGGGCAACGACGGGAGCTTCTCGCTCGGTGTGGCCGAGGGCGGGCTCTCCTGGACCTTCACGCCCGCCGTCAGCGCCCAGGGCGCCGCGACCTTCTGGACGGCGACGGCCGACGAGGTGGCGGGAGCGGGCGAGGTGGAGCTCGAGCAGGGCCTCACGGTCGCCGGCGACATCGCCTTCGAGGACGTCCCCGCGGCCTTCATGCCCTTCGACGTGCGCGACAGCTCCGATCGGCTCTACGCCACGGGCATGACCGACATCGACGGCCGGTTCAGCCTCAAGGTCGCCTGGGACCAGCAGTCGCCCGATGAGGCCCACGACACGGGCGACTGAGATGCCCTCGCCACTCATGCCGAGGGCATCTAGCCCGATGCTGAGCTACCCTGCCGCCGATGAGCGGTCTGTTCGCACTGGTGCTGCTGGCGTGGGAGGGTGCGCCTCGCTGCCAGGAGCCGGACCCGGGGGAGCCTCCCGGGGCGGAGGAGACCGCCCCGAACCCACCGTGGGAACCGGAGGAGCGCCTCAAGGCGGCGACGGAGGCCTTCCTGTCCGGAGACCTGGATCGTGCCCGCGACGCCTACGTGCTGCTGGTGGCGGATCCAAACCTGGAGGTGACCCACCCGGAGGTGCGCCGGGAGGCCCAGGTGTACCTGGCGGCCCTGGACTTCAACGAGGGGAACCAGCAGACCGCTCGGAACACCTTCCGCTCGATCCTCCTGGAGGACCCGGACTTCCGGCTGGATCCCTTCGCCCATCCCCCGGAGATGCTCGCCGAGTTCGAGCTCATGCGGGTGCAGGTGGAGGCGGAGATCGCGTCGGCGCCCCCGGTCCTCTCGCCGCGGAGGCTGAACCCCCTGCTGCTGGTGGTGCCGGGGGGACTCCAGCTCTACAACGACCAGCAGGCCTACGGGCTGGTGGTCCTCGGCGGGGTCGTGGGCCTGGCTGCGGTGACCGGCGGGCTGAACCTGCGCCTGCGCGCGATGGACGAGGAGCCCGGCGAGCCGGACATCCACGTGCTCGAGGAGGACAAGCTGCGGGCCGAGCAGCTGCGCCTCGCCAACAACGTCGCGGGCTGGAGTGGCGTGGCCCTGTGGGGGCTCACCTTCCTGCACGGGGCCCTCGTCAGCGTTCGGACGGACGGCAAGGCTTCGGTCTCCGTGGTAGGACCCAACGTGGTCGTCCGCTGGTAGCCCCAGCGCCCCTCGCACGGTGAGCCAGGATGTTCTTACGCTACGTGGACCCTTCGACTCGCACCCCGCGGGAATTCGTGGTGCGCAAGCCCATCGTCTCCATCGGCCGCGCGCCCGGCAACGACATCGTGCTCCAGGACGCGCTCATCGCACCCACGCACGCCAACATCCTGCGCAAGCCCAACCACCTCACGATCGCTGTCGTGGATCGCAAGAACGAGGTCTACGTCAACGGCAAGCGCGTGCGTCGCGCCGACCTGCGGGCCGGCGACAAGGTGCTGGTGGGCATGTTCGAGCTGGCGGTCGTCGAAGGGGAGCCCGAGGCCACGGCCAGCACCGGCGAGCTCGGTCCCGACCGCCAGGCGGAGATCCTCCAGGCCCTGGTCCGCTTCTCGGAGCGCCTGATGGCCGAGGCGGCCTCCGGGGCCCTGTTCCAGGAGCTGCTGGGGGCCGTGGTCGAGCAGACCAACGCCGAGAAGGGCTTCGTCATCGTGTTCAAGGACGGCCAGCGCCACCTGGCGGCGTCGCACAACGTCGGCGACGACAAGCTGGACCTGTCCCGGGTCTCGGACTCGATCGTCGACACCGTGGTCAAGACCCGCAAGCCGCTGATCGTCTCCAACGCCCTGCGCGACGGTCGCTTCCGCACCGCCCAGAGCGTGGTGGACCTGCGCCTGAGCTCGGTGATGTGCGTGCCGCTCATCTACCGGACCGACCTGCTGGGCGTGCTGTACCTGGGCAACGACTCCGTCACCGATCTCTTCGACGCCGGCACCCTCGCCGTGCTCCAGGTCTTCGCCAGCCAGGCGTCGCTGCTGGTCAACACGGCGCTGACGCTCAACGAGCTCAAGACCTCCAACCGCAACCTGCGGGACCAGCTTCGCAACGCCTCCCAGGGCGACCTGATCGGGTCTTCGGGCGGCATGAAGGGCGTGTTCAAGATCATGCGGCGCATCGCGCCGACGGACATCACCGTGCTCATCCAGGGGGAGACGGGCACCGGCAAGGAGCTGGTCGCCCGCGAGCTCCACCGGCTCTCCGACCGGGGCAAGCGGCCCTACATCTCCCTGAACTGCGGGGCGATCCCCGAGAACCTGCTCGAGTCCGAGCTCTTCGGTCACGAGAAGGGCTCGTTCACCGGCGCGCTCACCGCCAAGGTCGGAAAGTTCCTGGCGGCCGACAGCCGCACGATCTTCCTCCACGAC
>CAZCVP010000193.1:0-15623 GCA_964501915.1 uncultured Enterobacterales bacterium | reverse complement strand
CTGGTCGACGAGGCCTGGG
Organism: uncultured Enterobacterales bacterium; assembly: GCA_964501915.1. GTDB lineage: Bacteria > Myxococcota_A > UBA796 > UBA796 > CAJQPC01 > CAYFPX01. Next base: position 15,604 of record CAZCVP010000193.1, on the reverse strand, counting down.
ACCTGTGGGTCGACCCGAGCGACGGCATCGAGATCCGCTACAACGCGATCACCTTCCGCGAGGAGGGCTTCTTCACCGTCTGGGCGGCCACCGAGGACGGGGCGCTGAGCGACAGCGTCGGACCGCTGCTGATCGACTCCACCGGACCCGACCTCATCGTGCTCAACCCCGCCCGCGGCACCCGCACGACCCTGACCAGCGACATCGCCAGCGGCACCCACTTCGACGAGTACTCGGGCACCGCCTCGATCACGGTCAACGGCGAGCCGGCGACGGTCTTCGAGGACGGCACCTGGCGGGCCCCGGTCGACTACGACTTCGGCACGACCTGGCTGCAGACCGAGGCCTGGGACAACGACGACAACCCGACGACCGACACCCGCGCGGTGCTCTCCGGCAGCTACACCCCCTACGGAGGCGGCCTGGCCGACGGCATCATGGCCCGCATCTACGAGGCGGGCTTCGAGGAGTTCGGAGAGCTGGCCAAGCAGTTCGTGGACACCGATCTGCTGACCTCGTCGATCCCCGATCCGCTGGTCGACGAGAGCTCCGAGACCTGCTGGGACATCCTCGGCTGGGAGGAGTGCTTCACCTGGTACGCGCTCAAGGTGCGGCTCACGGACCCGAGCATCGGCGTGGTCGACATGAGCATCGACCCGGTGGCGGCCGGCTACCTGGACACCACGGCTCGCGTGAACGACATCTACCTGGGCTACGACATCGACGCCGTGGTGGCCGAGATCGGGTTCGGGGCCGACGGCTACATCCTGGCCGACTACATCGAGATCGTCATGGACATCACGCCCTACATCTCGGGCGGGGTGCTCATGGCCGACGTGAGCAACGTCGACGCCACCGCCAGCGGCTTCGACTTCGACTGGGACTCCTGGATCTATGACGCCATGGAGTTCTTCGGTCTGAGCCTCGACAGCCTCATCGAGGACCTGATCCTGGGGCTGCTGGTCGACATGGCGGAGACCGAGATCCCCGACGTGATCAATGAGCTGCTCGCCAGCCTCCAGATCGCCGAGTCCTTCGAGATCGAGGCCAACACCTACCACTTCGACGCCCTGCCGAGCTCGGTGTCCGTAGACGACCACGGCCTGACCCTCGGGCTCGAGACCGGGTTCATCGCCGACAATTGGGTGTCGGCCTCCTCGCCGGACCCGGGCTCGCTGACCTACCCCTACTCGGTGCCGCTCTACGGCAGCTCCTCGGACGCCATGGCCCTCGGCATCAGCCAGGACTTCCTCAACCAGCTCTTCACGGCGCTCTGGGGCGGGGGCATGCTCGACATCCTGATGACCGACGAGGACCTCGGGCTCGACCTGGCGGACTTCGAGCTCTTCATGCCGGACCTCACCGACCTGACGGTGGAGGCCGTGCCCTACCTGCCGCCGGCGGTCATTCCCGGGACCGGCAAGTCGCTGCTGGACCTCCAGATCGGCGACATGGAGCTGACCATCTACAACGGCCCGCCGGAGGAGGCCTACGTCTTCCTGCGGGTCTACGTGCAGGTGCTGGCAGGCCTGGAGCTGTCCAGCGACGGCGGCACCTTGGCCGCCGGGCTCGGCGACCTGGAGATGATGTTCGACCTGGTCGAGCCGGATGGCCGCTCCGAGTACGCCCAGGACACCGAGCTCTTCCTCGAGGCCCTGGTGCCGCTGCTGCTGCCGATGCTCACCGACAGCCTCACCGAGATCCCGATCCCGGAGATCGAAGGCATCGGGCTGAGCAACGTGAGCGTGGGCCTGGAGGGCGCCGAGCACGGCTACGTCGAGATGGCCGGCGAGCTGGATCTGAGTGGGTTGAGCCTCTAGGACCTCGTCAGCTCCGCAGCAGCGCCTCCACCCAGCCCGCCGCCGGCTCGCTTCCCGCGGTCTCCAGCAGGCCGGCGACGGTCCCCCGCCGCTCCGGCTCGCCGCTGGCGGCCTTGTCGAGCACGCCGCTCACCGTGGCCTCCCAGGACCAGCCCGGGGCCCCCTCGGCGGTGTCCCGGCGTTCGGGCCACCAGCCACCGCGGGTGGTGTAGAGCTTGACCTCGACCGGGTGGCGGAACCGCAGCGCCTCGACGTCCATGTCGGCCAGGTCGCCGCTGCCACGACCGACACGGGACAGCACCCGGTCGGGCCGGCGCTTCAGCACTTCGAAGATCTCGTGGGCGTTGGGTGTGCCCAGGGCAGCGTCGTTGGCGGCGAGCAGGTCCCGGCCGGCGCGGCGTAGCTCGGAGGGCCTGACCCCGGCGAAGAGGGGCTCGCCCACGTCGAGCAGGTGCTCGACCCAGCTCTGGGTGGCTCGCCAGTCGTGGAAGAGCTCGACTCGGCTCGCCAGGCCGGCGATGGCCTCCTCGTTGGTCGCCAGCCAGCCCGCGTCGAGCTGGGAAGGCCCCAGCTCATAGGCCACGCCGAGGGCGCCGATCGAGCGAGCGATCGCGTAGGGGAGGGGGCCTGGACGCACGCCGGGGTGGGCGCGGGCGACCTGCTCGAGCCCGAAGGCGACGGCGTCCACACCCAGCTCCACGCGGTCCCACTGGTCGACGCGGAGGCGCTTGTCGGCCGCCTTGACGTGGCGGCGCAGGATCTCCCAGACGGCCTGGACCGGGACCTGGAGGTGCTCGGCCCCCGGCATCAGGCGAAACGCGAGCGAGCGGGTGAGCCAGGCCTGGCCGAGACCGGTGAAGGCTGCCCGCAGCGGCAGCGGCGTGATGCGACCGAAGAAGCCCTGGCGGGTGTCGAGGGTGTCGAGGTCCCCGCGGCCACCGGCGGAGGCCTGCAGGGCGGCCTCCAGCCCGGCGACGACCGGGGCGGCGAGGGCGAGGCCGCGGCCCGCTCCCCCGAGCAGGGTCCGCCAGGGCAGCACGGCCGGGAGCTGGAGGGCGAGGGCGTAGGCGTGGGCGGTGGCGCGGGCGTCGAGGCCGAGCAGCCTGGCCGTCGCGGCCGCCGAGGCCAGGGACTGGGTCCAGCTCGCCGTGCGTCCCCAGGCGGGACCGAGCAGGGTCGAGGCCCCCAGGCGCCCGGCCACCTCGTTGGCCACGACGGTGGCGGCGAGCAGGTCCTGGAGGCTGTGGTCGCCGGCCCAGGCCCACGCCGCGGCCACCCCGCCGCTGGTGTGGGCGGCGAAGAGGTGGTCGTCGAAGGCGTGCAGCGCAGCGAGTGCGGCGTGCAGGCGCACGGCGTCACGCCGGGAGGCGACCGCACGGCTGTCGGAGAGCACGGGGGTCCGGCCGCCGGAGGTGAGGACCCAGGCACCCGGGAGGTGGCCGACCGCCGCGCGCACGGCCCCGAGGGTGGAGAGGTGCTGGAGCCGGGCCCGCATGGCGACGTCGCGGGGCAGGTCCGAGGGGTCGAGGCCCGCGGCCCAGCGGGCCAGGCTCTGCAGGGAGGTCGTCATGTCAGTAGTCCACGCTCCACTGGAGACCTGCGGCGTAGATGGAGCCGCCGATCTCGAGGGGGGCGGCATCGACCGGGTACCCCGCCACCGGCTCCTCGATCGCCGGGCGCTCCAGCTCACCGCGGGCGAGCTGGTGGTACTGGAAGAAGACGTCCCAGTGGATCGGGCCCTCCAGGATGTGGAGAGGCGTGCCGTGCTCCACGCCCGCACCGACCGCGAAGATGAGGCGGTCGGCGTCGAGCAGGGCGGTGTTGGCACCCTGGGCCACCAGGGGCGTGGGCTCGTAGCCGAAGCCGCCACGTACCGTGGCCTGGGCCCACTCGATGCGGCCCGGGACGTCCCACCGTGGCAGGGTCAGCTCGCTGCCGAGACGCACGCCGATGGTGTCTCGCAGCACCACGTTCATCGGGTTGCCGTCGGTGATCTCCACGTCGCTCAGGTCGGCCAGGGTGGCGTTGAGCTCGGACGCGACGAGCTGGGACACGTTGAACTTCATCTTCGACCAGCGGGTGTACTGGACGTCGGCGTAGACGTGCAGGGTGTCCTCGAGGGTGTAGGCCGCACCGCCGGTCCACTGGGCCGGCAGGTAGTGGTCGAAGACGGTGAACTGCAGGGCCACCGCGGCGGCGAGGACCTCGGGGGCGAGGTCGCCCACGTCTTCGACGTGGCCGTTGATCTGGGCGTCGACGTCGACCAGGACGGGCACGCCGGCCTCGCCGCGGTAGCCGCCGCCGATCGACAGGTCCCGCAGCACGGGGGCGTCGGTGACCTCGCCGAGGTGCCACTGGAAGCCGACCACGGGAGCGTAGTCCATGGCGATGTCGACCGTCAGGTCGTGGAAGTCGAAGGACCCCTCGACGAACTCGTCCGCCCCGGCCGCGGTGTCGTCGGCGCTCTCGCCGGAGACGGTGGCGTCGATGGTGAAGACCGCCGTCAGCATGGCCTTGGGGACCACGCGGACCCCGAGGCCGATGTTGAGGCCATAGGGCGCCCGGAGCGCCCCGCCGATGGCGAAGGCGTAGCGCTGGGGGCGGTTCTCGTACATGAAGTAGGTGGGGATCGAAGGCTCGAAGGTGTCGATCCGCATGATGCGGTTCTTGGGCAGGAACAGCCCCATGCCCAGCACGATGCGCTCGCCGTAGGGGTGGGTGAGCGCCCCCCAGCCGCCGTCGCCGGGCTCCTCCTCGGGCCCCGGGTCGAGCGGGGTGTCGTACTCGTTGATCAGCCCGTCGCGGTTGGTGTCCCAGTAGACGGGCGGCAGGTCGTCGAAGTCGAGTCGGATCAGGCCCGCGCCGAGGATGGCGCTCGGCTGGCTCATGTTGGCGAGGCCCGCCGGGTTGAGGAACACCGCACCGGCGTCGTCGGTGTAGGCCACGCCCCCCTGCGCCCGACCCATGGCCGACGCGCCGAAGCCATAGAGCTCGACGGGGGAGGCCTGCGCCGCCGGGAGAGCGAGGTGGACGAGGGCTGCGGCGGTGGTCCAGAACATCGGGCCACAGGCGTATGCCGCTGGCGACCCTACCGGTAGCCGAGCTCGGGCACCGGCGTCAGGGCGAGCTGACGCAGGGTCTCCACCACCTCGGCAGCGGAGACGGCGCCGAGGGCCCCCCGCAGGCAGGCCACTCGGCCGGTGAGGTAGGCCGTGGCGATCCCCGAGCCTCGGTAGGGGCCGCGCTCCTCCCCCTCCTCGGGCACACCGTGGCCGTGGGCCAGGAACTTCCCGCTGAGGTTGCCCCACTCCTTGCGCGGGAAGCGGTGGGGCGCGAAGTAGAAGAACTTGTCCAGCGGACAGTCCGGGTGGGACGCGGTCCCGATGGTCTCCGGCAGATCGGCCGGGTAGGCCCGCTCGGCCTTGGGATGGGCCGCGGCGAGCACGACGGAGTTGTGCTCGACCGCCAGCGCACAGCAGTCCCGCAACAGCAGGGCCTTGCCCATGTTGGGGGTGCCGAGGCTGAGGTTGATGACGTGGGCGCCGTTGCGGAAGGAGGTCTCGATGCCGGCGGCCATCAGGTCGGCCGAGGTGCGCAGCCGGCCGTCCATGATCTTCACGCCGATCAGCTCGGCGTCGGGGGCGATGCGCCGCACCGCGGCCGCCATCTCGGTGCCGTGGCCGTGCTCGTCGCGGAAGTCGGCGCCGAGCAGCGCGTGACCGGTCGCGCCGAGCTGGATCGACCAGCCCTCGACCTTGGCGCCTTGGAGGCGCGGGTCGCTGGCGTCGATGCCGCTGTCGATGATGGCGACGCGGACGCCCTTGCCGGTGACCTCGTCTCCGCGAAACCTCATCCGAATTCCCGGTTGTCTGCAGACCCCCGAATCCTATGCGTCGTCGCGCCGCGAGACAAGGCGGCGTCCTGCCGGGTTGGCGGCCCGCCGTGGTCCGACTACCCTGGAGCGCTGCCAGCCCGAGCGTCATGAACCTCACCGTCACCGGGGCAATCGAAGAGCTCTCCCGACTCAAGGCCCGCCTCGCGGGCAGCGCGGCGGAGCGGGAGGCGATCGCGACGGTCGCTCGCCGACTGGAGCGCCTGGGCGAGACGCCGGTGCTCGAAGGCTTCGTCGAGGTGACCTCGGCGCCGCTGAACTTCGCCTTCCACCTCCTGCTGGCGGCCAGCGGTGCGGCGGTGGGCTGGCGCTGGCCCCTGATCGGCCTGGGGGTGACCCTGCTCGCCCTCTGGTCGGCCGTGCACCAGGTGCGCGGTCGGGGCAGGGGACTGCGCGCCCTGATCCCCAAGGGGGCCTCCTACAACGTGCTCGTGCGGCGGCCCGCGGCGGAGCGCCGGCTCGGCACGCTGCTCGTCGCCGCCCACGTGGACGTCCGGAGACGGGGCATCCGCCTCGCGGCACGGGCGATCACCGTGCCGCTCGGCCTGGCGACCGTGCTCGCCATCGCCCTGCTCGGAGACGCCCTCGGCCTGGCGCCGGGTCTGCTGCCGTGGGTGGAGGTGGTGGCCGGGCTCAGCCTGGGGATCGGCGGCCTCGTGGCGCTGGTGCACCACCGCCCGGCCCCCCCCCCCGGGGGGCGCGGCGGGGGGGGGGGCGGGGGGGGGCCGCGGGGTGGTGGGGGCGGGGCTCAGCGTGGGTATCGGCGGCCGGGGGGCGCTGGTGCACCCCCGCGGGCGCCCCGGGGGGGGGCCGGGCCGGGGGGACTCCGGGGTCGCGGCGCTCGAGGAGCTGGCCGGGGCTCTGCGGGACGAGCCCCTCCGGTACCTGGAGCTCGGACTGGTCGTGGCCGGCTGCGGCGAGGCCCACGCCGGCGGGCTCCTGGCCCTGCTCGAGCAGCACCGCCACGAGTGGGTCCAGGAAGAGACCTACGTGGTGGTCCTCGAACACCTGGACCAGGGACGCCTCGTCTATGGCACGGGAGAGCGGCTGCTGGACGGCGTCTCCTACCGGTCCACCCTGCCGGCCCTCGCCGAGCGCATCGCCCGCCGGCCGGCCTGGCGGCACGTGCGCGGACAGCAGGTGGCGGGCTTCACCGGGGCGCTGATCCCGACCCTCGGTGGCATGCGGGCCGTCACGCTGACCGCGGAGCGGGAGGGGGACGGGCTCGACACCGGCGAGGCGACCATCCGCGAAGGGGCGGCCTTCGCTGCGGAGCTGGCCTGGCTGCTGGACAGCGACCTCGTCGAGCAGGCCAGATGACGGCGTGGTTCATGCTCGGGGGCGTCGCGCTCGCCGGCGACCTGTCCGGTGTCGTGCTCGCCGAACAGAGCGGTGAGCCGATCGCCGGCGTGACGGTCTACGCGGTGGACCCGCGGCTCGGCTACGCCGCCGTGCTCTCCGAAGTGGACGGCAGCTTCTCCATCGAGGGCCTGCCACCGAACCCCTACCGGGTGCTGGCACACCCGCCCGAAGACGTCGACCACCCCGACCGCTTCTACCCCAGCGGCTGGACCTACTGCGAAGGGCGGGTCTTCGACGTCCCCGAGGAGGGGGCGCTGGAGCCGATCACCCTGTCGCTGGTGCCCGGGGCCCGGCTGGCCGGGCGCGTGCTCGACGGGGACGGTCAGCCCCTCGAGGGCGTCCGGGTCGAGGCCGAGGGCGTGGACACCATCGCCAAGGTCATGCGCAACGGCGCGACGAGCGACGAGGACGGCCGCTTCGAGATCGTCGGCCTGTCCGCCGACGACTCGGTCCCGTCGCGCTACCGCCTGGGCTTCGACAGCACCGCGCGGCCGGAGCAGTTCGCCGGAGCCACCTACGACGAGGACGAGGGGGAGATCTTCGAGGCTCCGCGGGGCGAGCTCGCCGAGATCGGCGACGTCACGCTGCTGGACGGCATCACCGTCGCCGGGCTCCTGGACGGTCCCGACGGGCCGGTGACCGGAGCCTCCGTCCACGTCTACAGCTCCAGCCAGGTCCGGACCGTGCTGTCCGAGGCCGACGGCAGCTACGAGGCGCGGGGACTGCCGCCGGGGGACGTCATCGTCTGGGCCTCGCTCGAGGGCTACGGCCTCACCTACTACCCGGACTCCGATCGCCCTGGCGAGAGGGTCCCTGCCCTGGAGGAGGGGCTCTACGTCGACGAGGTGGACCTCTGGCTGCCCCTGGAGGCACGGCTCAACGGCCAGCTCCCGGACACGGTCGACGACTGGTCCGGTGCGGCGTTGCTCGTCTACAACGACGCCTACACCGTGGGCATCGGGGGCGCCGTCGAGGAGGACGGCAGCTTCTCCGTCGGGCGGCTCCACGGGGGGGACTACCGCCTCTACCTCTACCTGGAGGACGAGGGCTACCGCGACGACTACCTGAGAGACGCGGACGGGGAGCGCGCCTGGGTCAGCCTGGAGCAGGGCGAGGACAGCGAGGTGCTCGTGCTGGACCCCCCACCCGGTGGGAGCCTGGAGGGCCTGGTGCTGGACGACGCCGGAGAGCCGGTCTACGGCGCCATCGTCTACGCCTCTCCCCAGGCCGACGACCTCCAGGGCCAGGCCGCCGTCACCGCCCACGACGGGACCTACACCCTCGACGGCCTCAGCGAGGTGCCCTACCTGGTCGAGGCCTACGTGACCGTCTACTGCCCCGAGGACCTGGGCTACGTCCGGGTCTGGTGGCAGGGGGAGGTGGATCTCCAGCGGGCCGCCGAGCTGCGACCGGGGGAGGGAGAGGCCCTGACCGACATCGACTTCGTGCTGCCGCGAGACGCCGACCACGACGGCATGGGCGACGCGTGGGAGACGGAGCACGGCCTCGATCCCACCCGGGACGACAGCGAGGAGGATCCGGACGGCGACGGCTACTCCAACTACGAGGAGTACGTGCTCGGCACCCACCCCAGCGAGAGCGAGCCGACAGGATGTCGCCGCGGCTGTGCCGCGCCCGGGGGCGGGTCGACGCCCTGGTGGACGCTGCTGACACTGGTGGGTGCACTGAGCCGCCGGGAGGCGACACCGCCCGCATGAAGCGACGTCTCGTCATCGGCCTCCTCTTCGGCGCGGTCCTGCTGGCGCTGGCGATGTGGGGTGTGCCCCTGGCGGAGCTCGGCGACGCCTTCGACCGCCTGGACTGGACGGTCCTGGTGCCCCTGGCCGTGATCTTCATGGCCCAGCAGCTCCTGCGGTCCTGGCGACAGCTCGTGCTGGTCCGGGCCGTGCAGCCAAGTGCCACGTTCATGAAGCAGTTCGCCATCCTGTGCATGGCGTTCTTCTGCATCAACACCTTCCCGGCCCGCATCGGTGAGGTGGTGCGGCCCTACCTCCTGCTGGAGCAGGAGGACGTGCCCCTTGGCGCCGGGTTCGGGGTGATCTTCGTCGAGCGGGTGGTCGATCTCGCCAGCGCCCTGCTGATGGTCTGGGGGGTGGCGGTCTTCGTGGACATCCCCCCCGTGCCACTGGAGGTCTTCGACACCCGCATCGAGGTGATCGAGCTCGCTCGCCGGGTGGCCACCGGGCTGCTGCCACCGTTGATCGGGGTGCTCCTGGCGCTGGTCTTCTTCCAGGAGGCGGCCCTGCGCGCCCTGGCCTGGGGTGAGCGCCTGGCGGAGCGGCTGCTGCCCTTCGACGTCGTCAGGCGGCTCGGGCGGCTGGGCCTCGGCTTCGCGGAGCACTTCGTCGCGGGCCTGGTGGCGGTGCGCCAGCCGGGCCGGCTCGTCGGGGTGGTCCTGCTCACGGCCGCGACCTGGGGCATGACCGGCGCCCTCTACGTGGTGCTCGCCCAGGCGATGGGCATCGGCGACACCATCGGCTACGGCGAGGGCATCGCGATCCTGGCGATCACGATGCTGGCCATCGCCATCCCGTCGCCCCCGGGCCAGGCCGGGGTGTACGAGGCCAGCGTGCGTGCGGCCCTGGCGCTGTTCGGCGTCGTCGGGGGAGACCTCGACGGGGTGGCCCTGGCCTATGCCCTCGTCGTCCACTGGTGGATCTACCTGGTGCAGTCGGCCTCGGCGGCCTGGTTCTTCGCCCGCTCCAACCTCCAGCCGGGCCGCCTCGTCCGGGAGGCCCGGGAGCGGTGGGCGGCGAGTGCGCTGTGAGGGCTCAGAGCCTCAGGACCTGCACCGCATACACCGGCTCCCCCCGCTCCCTGAACTTGCGCTGGTAGTTGGTCTCCACGTCCGTGCCCCAGGGCACGCCCCGGGCCGCCACGTCGCTGGAGCGACCGATCACCTCCAGGGGCCGGCCCTGGACGTGGGTGAGCAGGGCCTCCACGTTGACCTCGTGGTCGGTCTTGACCCGGAGCTCGCTGCCCGGGCGCAGCAGGCGCACGACGGAGTCGCAGAACTCGGGACCGAGGACCCGGTGCTTGGCCTGTCGCTTCTTGGGCCAGGGGTCGGGGAAGTTGACGTAGAGCCCGCTGATCTCTCCCTCGTCGAAGAGGTCGTCCAGCCAGTGCACGTCGTAGCGGGCGATGCGGGCCCACTCGCCGGCGCCCGCGGCCTGGAGCTTGCGGGCGGTGAGGATGACGCGCTTGAAGCGGATCTCCAGCCCGAGCCAGTTCCAGTCCGGGTGGGCAGCGGCCATGGCGGCGAGGAAGAAGCCGTTGCCGGAGCCGATCTCGACGTGGAGCGGGGCCTGACGGCCGAAGAGCCCGGCCCAGCCTCCCCGGGCCTCCGCGGCCTGCTCCGCGGTGAGCACCGGGGGGCCGAACTCCCGGTGGAGCTTCAGGTAGGGGTTGAGATCGGGGTGCCGGTACTCGTCGGGCGCCTTGTCTCGAAACCGTCCCTCAGGTGGCGTTCGGCTTCCAGGCTTCGCCATCGGCGTAGATCTCCTTCTTCCACACGGGCAGGCGCGCCTTGAGGGCCTCCAGGGCGAAGCGACTCGCTTCGTAGGCCTCGGCACGGTGGGGGGCTCCCACCGCGATGACCACGCTGGGCTCACCGATCTCCAGGCGACCGGTGCGGTGCACGATGGCGAGCTGCGCCCCCGGCCAGCGCTCCTCCGCCTCGCGGGCGATGCCCTCCAGCACCGGGACCGCCAGCTCGGGGTAGGCCTCGTAGTCGAGGGCCTGCACCGGGCGCCCGCCGAAGTTGTTCCGGGCCACGCCCTCGAAGATCAGGAGGGCGCCGTGGCCCGGGTCCTCGATCCGGGACCGCAGGGCCGCCGCGTCGATCGGCCCGGAGACGATGCCGAAGCGCACCTCAGCCTCCACCGACAGGGGGGATGAAGGCGACCTCCGAGGCCCCATCCAACAGGTGCCGGGCGCCGACGTAGGAGTGGTCTACGGCGTAGGCGACCGGCAGGCGCCCCAGGGGGCCAGCGGGGAAGAGGCGGTGGTAGAGCTGCTCCACCGTGGTGCCTTCGGCCACCTCGATCAGCTCGTCGTCGCAGCCGCGCTGCTCTCTCAACATGGCGAAGTAGCGCACCGTCACAGCGGCCATGTCGGCTCCCCGGGTAGCATCGTGGGGTGCCTCGTATCCTCTGCTGGGCCCCGCTGCTGCTGCCCCTGGCCGTCGGGCCGGCCTGTGGGCCACCGGAGCCCGTGCTGCCCGGTGTGGTCGAGGAGACCACCCGCGGTCCGACCCCCTCCGAGGTGCGCGAGCCGCCCGCCTACGAGAAGCCGCCGGGGACCTTCGTCGACGTGAAGTTCCTGTGTGGACGCACGCTCTCCGAGGTGCGGGACCAGCTCTCGATCCAGATGGGAGACATCCAGCAGATCATCGAGCTCGACCCCCGCGACGGCCGCGAGCTGGTGCTCGAGCGGGGGCGGGTTCGGATCAAGGACGACACCATCTACATGGTGCGGGTGCAGCTCCAGGCGCCGCTCCGCCGCAGCCCCGCGCTCCAGGCGGTGGGCCTGCCGCTGACGGTACGCCGCTGGAACTCCTTCACCCACGAGTTCAACACCCGGCACCACGCCGGCTACGACCGCATCCGGATGGGCCGGCTGGAGCCGGAGAGCGAAGCGGTGACCTGGGTCGAGGTGATGAAGGACAACCCGCGGAGATAGCTCGGGTTGGCGTTGATCGGCCCGGGCAGCCTGCCCGGGCAGCCCCACGGGACCGGGACGGGCGCCCTGCTGGTCGGGTTGCTCGGGGTCCTGGGGACGGCGAGGAGGCGACGCGTCCACCGCTGAGTGGCCCCCGGGCTACCTGCCGAAGGTCCTGCGGATGTAGGCCAGGGCGTCGCGGCGCTCGTCATCGGTGAGCACGGCGCTCCAGGCGATCATGGTCGTGCCTTCGACGCCGCTGGCGATGGAGTCCAACAACTGGGCGTCGGTCTTGGAGAGCCGGGTGGCGTCGTTGACGAAGTCCGCCCCCAGGGCGCCGCCCATGCCGGTGCCGTCGGCCTGGTGGCAGGCCAGGCAGTTCGCCGTGTAGACCACCTCACCGGCCGCGGGGTCGCCCGGGGGGCCTGCGACGGGCAGCGCCTCGGCGTGGGCGGCCCCTTCGGGTGCAGCGGCCTCGACGGCGGCGGGGTCCGGTGCGGCGGCGGGGGGTGCCTCCGAGGAGGAGGAGCCACAGGCGGAGAGGAGCAGGGCCATCAGGGTCGTGAGGTGCAACATGCCAGGGTCTCGTCTCACAGGGAGGTGGGGGGGAACAGGTCGGACCACGCCGCGAGGGCGCCGTCGAGGCGTACCGCAGCGGCTTCGGCCTCGGTCCGGGTCTCGTAGGACAGCGCAGGCAGGCCCATGACCCGGCGCTCGACCCCGATCACGAAGGTGAGGTCGTAGGGGGCGGCCCAGGGGCGTGGAGCGGTGTCGTGGGCCGCGGGATCGAGGTCGGAGGGCAGCACCTCCACCCAGAGCCCCTCGGGAGCGCCGAGCGGACCGGGAGCGGCCAGGTAGTGCAGGAGGTCACCGACCGAGCAGAAGAAGCGGTGTTCGCCGCCGCGGTGGGCCACCTGGGCACGGGGCGACGGCTGATCGGCCACGGTCATGCCGCAGACGCCACACTCCGATCCCTCGAGGGCCAGGGGGACGACCGGGGCCACGGATCCCTCCGAGGGCGCCGCGCCACAGCCAAGGGCCCAGATCAGGGCCAGGGTGCTCACGTGCTCACCGCGCGACGCCGGCCGAGCAGGACCGCTGCGACGGTCAGCGGAAGGGCCAGCCAGCCCAGCCAGAGGCCCGCCTGGTGGTGGGCACCCGGCAGCGGCACCGTCAGGCCGAGAGCCGCCAGGTCCGAGGAGCCGGTGAGCTCCTCGAGCAGGCCGAGGCGGTAGAGCCCCGCCGGATTGGCCGTGGCGAGGGAGACCACGGTCTCTTGAGACAGCGCGCCGTCGGTGGCCACGAGGGCCGCCAGCAGGCCGAGGTCCCAGAACAGCACCATCACGAACCAGATCGCCACGGCCAGGCTGGCCGCCGTGGCGTGGCGGCGGGTGCAGACGGAGACGAGCACGCCCAGCGAGAGGAAGGCACCGCCGAGCAGCAGCGTCGGCGGGAGCAGGGTCACCAGCGTGGCCCGCTGTCCGGGGGGCAGCACCAGCGCCGCCGCGCCCAGGCCGAGCGTCACGGCGAGCGCCAGGGCCAGCGCCCGCCCGAGGAACTTGGCCAACACGACTTCGCCCCGGCTCACGGGCAGCGACAGCAGGAGACCCAGGGTGTTGCGCTCGCGCTCGCCCACGATGGCGTCGTGGCCGAGCACCAGCGCCACCAGGGGCACCAGGAAGGTCGCCAGTGTCACGAGGCTCGGAGCCGTCACCGCCGCGGCCGAGGCCTCGGCGGCGCGACCATAGAGGCCCACACCCGACGCCAGCAGCACGAAGAGGCCCGTGGCCACGAGCACCCACCGATCACGCAGGCGCTCCATGAGCTCGTGGAGGACCAGGGCGCGGGTCACTCGGGCGCTCATGGTCCCTCCAACAGGCGCTGATAGACGGCGTCGAGGCCGGGCTCCTCCACGCGCAGGGCCGCGACCTCGGCCTGGTGGACCGCCACCTGGCGGATCACGTCGAGGAGTCTGGCCTGGCGAATGGCGACGGTCACGTCGCACTCGTCGAGATCGACGGGCTCGCCGGAGGCCTGGGAGAGGTGTCCCGCGAGCGCCTCCGCCAGGCCCGCGCTCTGGGTCTGCACGCGCACCCGCACCGGCAGATCCGCCTGCTGGCGCAGGGTGTCCGGGCTTCCTGAGGCCACCACCCGGCCGGCGGAGAGCACGTGGACCCGGTCGGCTCGCGCTTCGATCAGGGCGAGGTCATGCGTCGAGAGCAGGACGGTTCGTCCCGCCTCCTTCCAGGTGGCGAGGACCTGCCACAGCAGCGAGAGTCCCTGCTGGTCGAGGCCACCCGAGGGCTCATCGAGGATCAGCAGGTCGGGCTCCGCCAGGATCGCCACAGCGAGACCGAGTCGCTGGCGCATGCCACGGCTGTAGCCGCGCACCGCCCGTGCCGCAGCGGACGCGAGGCCCACGAGCTCGAGCACCTCCTCGACGCGTCGGCGCGACACCCCCCGGGCTCGGGCGAAGAAGCGCAGGACATGCCGACCGCTGAGGTTCTCGCCGAAGGCGACGGACTCCGGCAGGTACCCCACCTCCTCGCGCACGCCGAGCGCGAAGCGTCGCCCGGACGCGACCAGGTCGCGGCCGTCCACCAGCACCCGCCCGGCGTCCGGGCGCAGCAGCCCGAGCAGCACGCCCAGCAGCGTCGACTTGCCCGCGCCGTTGGGGCCGGCCAGGACCGCGACCTCACCGGGGTGGAACACCAGGTCGACTCCGGCGAGGGCGTGCACGGGGCCGAAGTGGACGGCGAGGCCTTCGATCTTCACGTGCACGATCACCCTCCCTCGGGCACGGCTGGACCGGGCGACAGCGCCGGCGACTCTTCGGTGATGGCCGGCACCCGCAGCGCGGGGAGCAGCTCCTGGAGCCGCACGAGCAGCTCCAGGGCGGGACTGTTGAGCAGCAGGGCTGCCGCCGGGAAGCGGTGCAGCAGCGTGGCCCGGAGAGCGTCGAGGCGATGGGGCCGGTCGCCGCGGCCGTCTCCATCCTGGTCCCAGCCCAGGTAGTCGGACCAGGTGTTGCCGGCCTCCGGCGTGCCCCAGGCCTGGTCACCGCTCGCGACGTAGTAGACCTGCTGACGGTTGCCGATGAAGGCGTTGCCGGCCACGTCGTTGCGCTCGGTGCCCGCCCAGACCCTCGCTCCGATGTCGTTGTGGGCGAGGAGGTTGTCGCGGATGTGGTTGTCGAGACTGGAGAAGAAGAAGAGGCCCTCGGCGTTGCGCTCCACCGTGTTGCGGGCGATGGTGGACCACTGCACGTCCCGGAAGAGGATGCCGTGCCGGGCGTTGTCGGTGGCCACGTTGTCCTCGATCACGAGGTGATGGCTCTGCATCAGGGCGATGCCGCTCACGTTGTTCCGAGCCACGTTGCCCCGGACGGTGTTGTTCCACGAGTACATGTAGTGGATGCCGTAGCGGAGCTCGCTGAGCTCGTTGTCGGCGATCAGGCTCTCCTCGGTAGCGCTCACGTAGACCCCGTCTCGAGAGGCCTCGACCCGGTTGGAGACCACGGCGGCCCGGGTAGCGTCGAAGAGGTGGATGCCGTTGCCGCGGTTGGAGACCTGGCGGATGTCCTCGCGACCCACGACACGGTTGCCGGCGATCCGCACGTCGGTGGTCCCGTGGACCCACACGCCGAAGGTGCAGTCCACCAGGGAGCTGTCGACCACCGCGGCACCGGTCGCCTCGGGGGCGATCCAGATGCAGGCGTCGGGTCCCGAGCGTTAGGTGCAATCGCTCACAGATAATTCAGAAGATAATTCTGGACATCTTCTCGGCGGCGGCTATGGGCCCGCCCGGCAACACTCGATCGGTCTCATGACGCCTGCTCGGTTGGATGGAC
>CAZCVP010000192.1:0-15670 GCA_964501915.1 uncultured Enterobacterales bacterium | reverse complement strand
CTTGCAGGGGCAATCGGTGGGGAGTCGTCCGACTTGAGGCACGATCTCGGGCCAGCGTGACGAATCTCTTCCAGTGGGCCGGATCAGGCCCGACGCACCTCGTCCATCGTCCGGCACGCCAGCACGTCCACCCCCGCCTCCCCCAGCACCCCCTCCATCAGCACGTCGCCCAGCCGCACCGGTGCCGTGACCCGGATCCGCTGGACCTCCCGCGCCGCCTCCAGGATCCGGTCCTTGGGCACGGGCGAGCTGAGCTTGACCGGCAGCCGCTCGTAGAGGGCTCCCCGGATCGGCACCGTGGTGGAGAAGGTCCGCCGCGGGTCGGTGAACTCCTGCCGGGCGTACTTGCTGCCCCGCTTGCACTGCTCGCCGCTGACCTGGTGGATCTCGCGGCCCACGTGGACCAGCTCCAGGGGGCAGCCCAACGGACAGCCGATGCAGGTGTAGGACTCGGTGGCCGGCCCGGATGATCTCCCCATGTCAGGCCTCCCGCGGGTGGATGTCGATGCGCAGCCGCTCGCCGTGGAAGCGATCGAGCAGGCTGGGCTTGATCTTGAGGCTCACCATCTCCGCCGGCACCACGAAGCGCAGCTTCTTCTCCTTGAGGTCACCGACCTTGAGCGTGCAGGGCTGGAGGCGCCCGGTGGCCCGCATGTAGACGGTGTGCTCGCGGCCCGGCGCCAGGGTGTGGGGCACGCAGTAGCGCACGTTGTCCCCGGCCACGAGCTGGATGGCGTCCTTGGGGCGGCGGATGCTGCGGGCCCACTCCCCGGCGAAGCGGCCAGCTCGCAGGGACTCCTGGGTGACGAAGTCGACCAGGTCGTGCACGTGCAGCACGTTGCCACAGGCGAAGACGCCGGGGAGGCTGGTCTCCAGGGAGCTGCTCACCACCGGTCCGCCGGTCACCACGTCGAGCTGGATGCCGAGGCTCTGGGAGAGCTCGTTCTCCGGGATCAGGCCGATCGACAGCAGCAGCGTGTCGCAGTCCACGTCCCAGGCCTGGTCGAGCTGGGGCCGGAAGCGCTCGTCGACCGGCGCCACGGTCAGGGCCTCGACCCGGTCCCGGCCGTGGATGCGGGCCACGGTGGTGGAGAGGTGCAGGGGGATGCCGTAGTCGTCGAGGCACTGCACCACGTTGCGGGTGAGGCCGTTGGAGTAGGGCATCAGCTCGAAGACGCCGACGACCTCGCAGCCCTCCAGCGCGAGCCTGCGGGCCATGATCAGGCCGATGTCCCCCGAGCCGAGGATCGCGATCCTCCGACCCGGCAGGTAGCCCTTCATGTTGACCAGCTTCTGGGCCAGCCCCGCCGTGAACACGCCGGCGGGACGGGTGCCCGGGATCCGGATCGCGCCGCGGGTGCGCTCCCGGCAGCCCATGGCCAGCACGACGGAGCGGCAGCGGACCTCTTCGAGACCTCGCTGCTCGTCGAGCACGCGGACCTGCTTGGTGCCGTCGCTGTCGATGGCCAGGCCCGTGACGTAGGAGCCGGTGGCGATGTCGACGTCGTTGTCCAGGACCTGGGTGAGGAAGCGCTCGCCGTACTCGGGGCCGGTCAGCTCCTCCTTGAAGTGGTGCAGCCCGAAGCCGGCGTGGATGCACTGGCGCAGGATGCCGCCGGGTTCCTGGTCGCGCTCGACGATCAGCACGTCGCTGGCCCCGGCCTCCAGGGCCCCCAGCGCCGCGCCCATGCCCGCTGGGCCACCGCCGACGACCACGCAGTCGTAGCGTCCGCTCAAGGGACCGGGCATGGGGCCTCCTCGTCGTCCCAGCGGTTCGCCATCGGGGTCACCAGCCAGCTCCCGCCGCCTCGCTTGGTGACCTCGTGGAAGGGCACACCCAGCCGCTCGGCGAGGATCTCCATCACCCGGGTCGTGCAGAAGCCGCCCTGGCAGCGTCCCATGCCGACCCGGGCCCGGAACTTGACCCCGTCCAGCGTGCGGGCGCCGTGGTCCACGGAGCGCTGGACCTCGGCTTCGGTGACCATCTCGCAGCGGCAGACGATGTGCCCGAAGGCCGGGTCGCTGGCCGCCAGTCGCTCCCGCTCGGAGCGATCGAGGTGGGCGAAGCGAGCCGGTCGCTCCACCCGCGGCAGCCAGGGCTTCTTCTGCCGCAGCTCCAGGCCCTCCGACGCCAGCAGGTCGCGCACGTGCTCGGCGATGGCCGGCGCGGCGGTGAGCCCGGGGGACTGGATGCCGGCGACGTTGATGAAGCCGCGCACGGCCGTGGTGCCGATGATGAAGTCGCCGCCGGTGGCCACGGCCCTGAGCCCCGCGAACTCGGCGATGGTGTCGCGGGGGTGGATCGCCGGGCAGGTCTTGCGCACGTGCTTGAAGACGTGCTCGGCGCCTTCGGGGGTGGTGGTGGCGTCGTAGCGGTCGTCGGTGTCGGTGGCGGTCGGCCCGAGCATGATCGTGCCGTCGAAGGTCGGAATGATCAGGATGCCCTTGCTGGTGGGCGTGGGCAGCGGGAAGACCAGCCGGGTCACCAGCCCTTCGAGGCGGGCGTCGAGCAGGTACTCCTCGCCCTTGCGGGGGTGGATGGCGAAGTCGTCGAGGCCCAGCAGGCCGGCCACCAGGTCGCTGAACACCCCGGCGCAGTTGAGCACGTAGCGGGCGCGGTAGGTGCCCTTGGGCGTGGTCAGCAGCAGGGACTCGCCTTCGTCGGTGAGGTCCGTGACGGGAGCCTCCACCACCAGCTCGACGCCGTTGGCCTGGGCTGACTCGATGAGCGCGAAGCAGAATTCGTAGGGGTTGATGACCCCCGCCGTGGGCGCGAAGAGCGCCGCCACCAGCTTGTGGGAGAGGTTGGGCTCCTCCCGCCGAAGCCGCTCCTGGTCCCACAGCTCCAGGCCGGGCACGCCCTTCTGCTCGCCCAGTGTCCTGAGCGCCTCGAGCTGGGGGATGTCCTCGCGGTTCCGCGCCACCACGATCTCGCCGATGCGCCGGAAGCCGAAGCCGAGCTCCTCTTCGAGCTGGTCGAAGAGCTGGTTGCCGCGCACCACGAGCTGCCCCTTGAGGGTGTCGGCCGGGCTGTGGTGGCCGGCGTGCACGATGCCGCTGTTGGTCTTGGAGGTGCCGAAGCCGACCTCGATCTGCTCCTCCAGCAGCACGGTCTGGAGTCGGTAGCGAGACAGCTCCCGGGCGATGCAGCACCCGACCACGCCTCCGCCGATGATGGCCACGTCGTAGTTGTTGGGCATGGGATGGTCTAGCATGGCGGGTCCCTTGGAGGGGTCGGGCCTGGCCGACCATGGTGTGGTCAGAAGTCACCCACCAGGACCAGCCACCTCAGGCGCCACGTTCATGGGCTGCCAGGGAGTAGCTCAGGACATGGCCGAGGATCTGGTCCACGGGCCCGGCCATCTGCGTGATCCAGAGCTTCGAGGTGCCCTCTCGTCCAAAGCGCCTCACGGGGAGGTAGAGCAGGCTGTGGAGGGCGCTCTGCGTGGAATACCGAGCCCCTCCGAAGTCGAGCAGGACCTGTTGGCCGCCTGCCCATGCCTGCTCGATCCGGTCCCGATGCTCGGCATACCAGGTCTTGTCCGCGGCGAAGCCGACGCTGTCCACCGGTGGCCGGAGGGTGAGGCCCGGGTGATCCGGGACGCGATCGACTCGGATTCCGTGGGCGGAGAAGCTGAAGTCGTGGGTCGTCGCGGCGTACTGGCCGATCTGGTCGGGCCTGAGGGTCACCATGACGGTCGTCCCGGGCCACCGGATTGGCTGGAGGCTCCATTCCTCGGTGCGGTCGCCGTGGAGCTGGTAGAGCCCGTGTCCAGACCAGACCGTCATGCTGCCTCCGCAGCCCTGGGCATAGAGCCGGGTCAGGTGGAGCCCCAGCCCGCCGTTGTCGGGGGCATCGACCTGGCCGACGTCGCCTGCGCCGGTGATGCCTCTCTGCAGGGCCTTCTCGATGGCCGCGGCGTCCGTGTCATCCCGGAGCAGCAGGCCCTTCCTCGCCATCGTCCCGTGGATCGTGTCCCCGAGGTCGGCCATGGCGAACGTGACGCGTCGCTGGCGTGGAAACCAGCCGGCCGCCACGTAGGCGTTCAGGCTGCTGCGACCGTGTTGGGAGGCGTTGTAGGCCATCTCCTTCACCGCGGCGCCGACCGCCTGGGTCGCTCTCGGTGTCGGGGCGTGGAGGAGCTTCACCACCGCGGGTCCGATGACCTTGTCGGCGTCATGGCGCCCGGAGAACCAGCTCAGGGGTATGAACTGCTCGCGGCAGCGGACTTCGCGCACCCTCGGGAGGTCTTGAACCAGGCAGCGAAGGAGGTTGGTCCGGATGGCATAGGGGGACTTCGTCGAGTCCTCCACTTCGATGAGGCCGCCCGATGCTCTGGCCCTGGCTGCCCATGCGGCCATCATGACCAGGCCGACCGGCTCCGCGTGCCTGACCGGAGCGCCGGCGAACACCACCTCTTCCGGGGTGGCCTCCCAGCCTCCCTCCCAGAGGCCGGCCTGGAGCACCTGCAGGTCGAGCGTGGAGGGCAGCCGTACCTTCATCCCGCGCATCGTTGACTTCGCACCTCCCCGAGACTAACTTGTCCGCAGTGAATCCCCGATCGGTGGATTCCAGCGGAGCGCTGTCTCTGCCCTTTTGGGTCCGAGCGGGTCTTTTCCTCCTGCTCGGCCCTGTCATTTCTCGGGGCCAGCGCGGGCCTTGGTCTGCGCTGGTCCTTCTCCTTCGCGCACTCTGCCAACGAGGAGGACCCCTTGGACGAGCCGACCAAGGTCGCCCTGGAGCGCGCTCGCCTGCGGGCCGGGGGTGCGGGAGCTCGCGTCTATCTGGCCAAGCTGGGCAAGGACCTCCGACAGGCTGGCGCGGCCTGGGCCGGCCGCCTCAGCGACCTCCTCCGGGCTCAGCCGGACTTCTGCTCGGTCGAGGGGACAGAGGTCGAGTTCCTGGCCGGAGACATCGATGCGTCACGAGGCGCCGCGACAGACCGCGTCGTCTCCCTCCAGCCCGAGCTGTTCATCGCCTTCATCCGGGATCGATCGGATCGGGCCACCTACCTGGACCTCGACAGCCTTCAGGTCCACACCGTCGATCTCCGGGACGGAGAGCCGGGTCCTCCGGTCAGCGAGGACCCTCTGAACTACCTGCGCGTGCCGGCCATCTCCACCGCCGAGCAGCTCGAGTTCGCAGAGCAGTTCCTCGCCGACGACCTGACACCGGCACAGCTCGCGTGCCTCGGGGAAGCTGGCGGTGGCTGGGCGAAGCAGGCGGAGCGGCTCCTGCCCGCCCCACGCTGGACGGCCCTGAAGGCCGCCCGCCAACGGCTCGTGGTCGAACGTGCCGCGCGGTGGCTCCAAGACCACGACATCGGTGCCGGGCGTTTCCTGCGGACCTCCCGGCGCAAGGCCAGCCCTGGCCGGGTCGGCTCGAGTCGACCGCCGACGGACACGACACCGCTGCGAGCCCTGGTCCACGAAGCCATCGACCAGTTGACGGAGGAGGAGCTTCGACAGCTCCCGTTGCCTGCGCACCTGCTGACCTGGGCACAGGGGTCGGAGCGACAGTAGACGGAGACCGGCTCCGATGCTGCTACGGTCCGACCGTGATCGCGCTCTTCGCCACCAGCCTCGCCCTCGCCACCGAGCCGGCGCCCGACGAGGTGGACCCGGCCTTCCCGGAGACCTGGGACAGCGCGGTGATGGTCAGCCCCCTGGGTCCGATCGTCGCCCTGGCGATCAACCTGGCGGACATCGGTGAGTTCGGCGTGCCGGTCCAGGCCTTCGACCAGAACCTGCGCGGTCACCACATGTTCACCGGTCGCTGGGGGCTCACCGCCCAGGTCGACATCACCGGCGGCGAGCTGCTGCTGCGGGGCACCCACTACGGCCTGCGGGTCGGTCCCAGGATGACCTTCCGCAAGCGCGGCGTGGCCGACTGGGCCGTCTCGCCGTTTGTGCTGGGTGGCCTGACCACGCTGAGCGCCGGCGGCTACCCGCTGGCCCGCTGGTTCAACTTCGGCGTCGGGGTCGAGCTCGGCCGCACCTTCGTCTGGCGCGGCCTGGCCATCGAGCTCGGCGGCGGGCTCTACCGGAGCCGCAACTTCGGGTATGCCGCCCAGGCCGACGCGGTCCTCGGCTCCGAGGCACCGGAGCCCCTGGCGGGGGTGCTGCCGCTCATCACCTGGAGCGTCGGCCGTGCTCTCTAGCCTGCTGGTCGCGCTGCTCTCCTGCGACGGGTCCTCCGACGAGCCGCGGCCCACCTGGCCCTGCGAGCCCGGCCAGCGCTCCGAGGTCTCCTTCGACCCCGAGCACATGCTGTGCGTGCGGCTCGAGATGGCCCCCGAGGACTTCGTGGCCCTGAGCGAGCAGTTCCGCTTCGGAGACGACGCCGAGGACCAGTTCCCCGGCGTGCTCGGACACGCGGCGTCCTCCTGCACGGAGCCCTTCCCGGACCCCTACGAGTACTTCCCGGCGGACGTCGTCGTGGACGGGCTGGAGGCCACCGAGGTCGGCGTGCGCAAGAAGGGCTTCGTCGGCTCGGTCCTGAACGGCTCCGTCGAGCGTCCCTCGCTCAAGGTCAAGACCGATCACTACGTCGAGGACCAGACCCTGGCCGGCACCGAGCGCCTCACCCTCAACAACAACCTCACCGACGAGAGCCGCATGCGGACCTGCCTCGTCTACAGCGTGTTCGAGGACGCCGGCTACCCCGCTCCACGCTGCAACCTGGCCAACGTGATGGTCAACGGCGAGTCGCTGGGGGCCTACACCCACGTCGAGGCGGTGAAGAAGGACTTCCTGCGCTGGGCCTTCGACAACGACGACGGCTCGCTCTACGAGGCCACCCTGGCCGACTTCACCGATACCCACCTCGCCGAGGGCCTGGGCCGCTGGGAGGCCAAGACCGACGACACCGAGACCTCTCCCGTGCTGCTCCAGGGTGTCGCCGACGCGCTCGCGGTCGACGACGAGGACCTGGAGGCCGCCCTGGAGGAGGTGCTCGACCTGGAGATGTTCCTGACCTTCTGGGCCCTGGAGACGCTGGTCGCCCACGGCGACGGCTACGCCTCGAACACCAACAACACCTATGTCTACTTCGACCCCGACCGGGACGATCGCGCCGTGCTCCTGCCCTGGGGCCCCGACGACGCCTTCCGCGGTGAAGAGCCCTACGGCTTCGTGACCTCGGCGCTGGCCCGCCGGCTGTCCCGACACCCGGAGCTGTCCCGGCGCTACCTCGACGCCCTGGAGGCCCTGCTCCTGGAGGTCTGGGACGAGGACGTGCTGGCCGGGCGCATCGCGGTCTTCACCGAGCACATCGGCACCGCCGAGCAGGACCTCGAGAGCCAGCGGGCCGCCGCCGAGACGCTGGTGGGCTGGGTGATGGGGCGCCGCCAGGTGGTGGAGCGGTTCATCGCCGACGGTGGCCAGGAGGGCGACGAGGAGTCCAGTGGCTGCAACGGGGGCCTGAACCTCTCGGAGTTCGCCGAGCTGGCGGAGCTGATGGTGGTCTTCTCGCACTCCTGCTCGGCTACGCCGGGTCGCAGCGAGGCGGCCTGGGTGCTCGCCGCGTTGATCCTCGCCCTCCGGCGACGCGAGTGTCGCCCTGAGCGACACTCGGCCGTGGCCCACCCGGTCAGGGCGCGGTGTGGAAGATCTCCGACTCCCCGCTGTCGTTGTCGATGTCCGTGTCCACCTGGCCCCACTCGGGGGTGACGGTCACCCGCCAGTGACAGGCGCTGGGCATGAAGCCGGAGCCCATCTCCCAGCCGGAGAACAGGTCCAGGCTGTGGCCGCTGTCCAGGTCGAACCAGCCCTCGTCGGTGTTGCCCTCGGGCTCACCGGTGGTCCCGGCGTTGTCGCTGATCATCGTCACGTCGACGTGGAAGGTCGCGCGGTCGGGGCCGTGGTTGGTGATGGTGGCCTGGGCGTCGATCCAGGTGCCCACGCCGACGTAGGAGTCGCTCTCGCTCCAGACGTCGACGACCTCCAGGTCGTAGGTCACCTCACTGTCCGCCGGCGCGGCTGCGTCCAGATCCTCGTCGTCGGCCCCCCAGCGCGAGGTCTCGTCGAGGTCGGGCTCCCCCGCCTCGTTCACGGGCGCTGCGCAGGCCAGCAGCGTGAGAGCGGTCAGGGCGGACAGGGTCGTGAGCCGGGACATCGAGACCTCCGGGGGTGGTGTGCGCAGACCATGAATGCAAGGAGTGATCCACTCCAGTGTGTGTGAGACGGGATGGGGTTCCTTTGGTTTTTTCTGGGGGATCTGCGTTCGCCGGAGACGGGAATCGTCGCCCGGGAACGTCCGGCGCTACCCGTCGGGCCAGTTGTCCTCCCGGTAGAAGTCCCGCAGCTCCCTGATGACGGCGTCGAGCTTGCAGCTCATGACGATCAGGTCCTGGAGCTGCCCGTGCTGGTCCTTGACGAAGTCGGGGAGCACGGCGTCCTCGACGAAGCCGAGACGGTCGAAGATCCGCACCGCCGCCTGTTGCGGGGCGGCCATCTTGGCCACGACCTTCTCCACCTCCTGCTTCTCCGCGATGCGGAAGAGCTCCTGGACCAGCAGGGCCCCCAGCCTCAGGCGGCGGTGGCTCTGGGCGACGATGGCCCGGATCTCCCCCTGGTGGCGGTGCCACCCGTCCCCCGTGACCTCGAGGGCACCGTCGGCCACGATGTCGTCGTCGACGACGGCGACGACCCGGTGGATCTCCCCGGACTCCGCCTCGCGGATCCGCCGCTCGACGTACTCGGGCCGGGTCACGTCGACGCGTAGGTACCGGCGGTCCTCTGGGCTGAGGCCCTCGAAGAAGCGCTGCGAGCGCTCCTTGTCGTCCATCGTCGGTGCCCTCAGGAGCACCACGTCACCGTTCTTCAGGCCCTGGTACCTCACGGTCCCTCCTGTTCTCGTGGTGCGGTGGCCGTGCGGCCAGCAGGTACGATCCTACCACCGCAGGGGGCCGGAAGGCAGGCGCCGACCGATCGGGGGCGGGTCGTTGGCAACTCGCCAACAGATTGGCGACCGAGGCGCTTTCTTGCTCGGATCCGGACACATGGAAGGGACCAGGAGGTCCCCATGTCCGCTGTCCGAGAGCTTCTCCACCGACGTGCCCACCTCCGTCGCTACTGGGCGGCCGGCCTCGTGTCCCAGGTCGGCGACTGGCTGAGCTACGTGGTCGTCAGCCTGCTGGCCCTGGAGCACGGGCAGGGCGCGCTCGCGGTGGCGGGGGTGCTCGTCGCCCACAGCCTGCCTCACGTCCTGCTCGCCCCGGTGGGTGGCGCCCTCGCCGACCGCTTCGATCGCCGCTCGCTGCTCGTGGTGGCCCGGCTGCTGCAGGCCGCGGCCACGGCGGGTCTGCTCGTGGCTGCCTTGTCCGAGGATCTGGCGGCGGTCTACGTCCTGCTGCTGGTGCGCACCGGCCTCGGTGCCCTGGTGCTGCCGGCGTCGTCGGCCCTGCTGCCCACCCTCGTCGAGACCGACGAGCTGTTGCTCTCCAACAAGCTGCTGTCGGGCTCCTGGAGCGCCATGTTCACCGTGGGCATGTTGCTGGGCGGCGCGCTGGCGCCGCTGGGGCCCGCGGTCGCGCTGGGGCTCGACGTGGCCACCTTCCTGGTCGCCGCGGCCCTGCTGGCCTCCCTGCCCCCGACCCGGCAGGCTGGATCGGGCGGGCCGAGCCCGGTCTCCCTGCCAGCGGCCATGGTCCGGACCCTGCGCAACGCCGACCTCAGCCGCGCCGTCTTCAGCAAGGCTCCCCTGGCCCTGGCCGGTGGCGGGGCCTGGGTGCTGCTCCACCTGAAGGCGGAGGCCCTGGTCGGCCCGGCTGCTGCTGGCCTGGGGCTGGGGCTCCTCCAGGCCCTGCGCGGCATCGGCACGGCGGTCGGTCCGGTGCTCGCCGGCTCCGGCGAGGGTCTCGGTGGCGAGCGGCGCGGCGCCTGGACGCTGGGAGAGCTGACCATGTTCGCCGGTGCTGCGGCCTTCGCCCTCGCCTCGGCCCCCTGGGCCCTGGGCGTCGCCGCACTGGTCTGGGGCATCGGCACGGGTGCCAACTGGGTCATCTCCTCGGCGGCGATCCAGCGCCTGGCGCCCGACGCCATCCTCGGTCGGGCCAGTGCCCTGGACTTCGGCACGATGACCGCCATGAGCTGCACGGGGGCCCTCGGTGGAGCCTGGCTCGTGGATGCCACCGGGGTGGCCAGCCTGGCGGCCTGGGGACCGCTGGCGGCAGGACTGGGGCTCTGGGCCCTGCTGCGGGGCCTGACCTCTCGACCGGCTCAGGCCGGCAGGGGAGCCAGGAGCACGGCGCTATAGGCGACGGCGGTGTCGTCCCCGGGGTTCTGGTAGCTGTGGCGCTGGTCGCCGCGGAAGACCAGCACCTCTCGCGGCACCAGGGCGAACCGCTGTCCGGCGACGTGGAGCACGACCTGGCCGCGCTCACAGGTGAGGTACTCGCGCGTGCCTGGGGTGTGGGGCACGCCGGTCATGCGGGCGCCCGGGGCCAGCTCCATGCGCTCGAGCTGCAGGCCGGGCAGCGGATCGGGCAGGAGCTGCCGCACCGTCACGCCCGTGCGCGTGCGGGTGGTCAGCTCCTCGGGCCGGTAGAGTCGGGTCACCGCCTTGGGTGAGCTGATGAGCTCTTCGATGGAGAGCTGGAGGGTGCTCGCGACCCGGGTGAGCACGGCCAGGGTGGGGTTCGCCGAGCCGGACTCCAGGTTGGTCCAGGTCGCTCGGGGCACCCCGGACATCTTCGAGAGCTGCCCCTGGGTCAGTCCCCGGACCTCGCGCAGGCGGCGCAGGTTCTCGGCGAGATGACGAGAGACGTCGGACGGATCCGCCATGGCTGCGCCTCCCCGGCGGCAAGGTACCATGCAGCCCGCGGCGGTCAGTCCAGGGCCATCGAGAGGGCGAAGCCCAGCCAGAAGATCAGCAGCGCGAGGTACGGCGCGGCAGCGGAGACACCGGCCGCGGTGCGACGCCGTCGGGCCGCAGCCCGGGCGATGGCCCGGGCCAGCCCGCCCAGGACGTCGGGGGCTGTGGCCGACTCCAGGGCCAGGCTGAGCGCAGCGGTCTCGGCCCGGTCGGTCAGGCCCTCGGTTGCCAGGGCCTCCGGCAGGGGCACCTCGGCCCGGACGGCCTCGGCGGCGGTCCGGAAGGCTCCGGCACCGGTGCCTGAGCGCGAGACCCGGGCGGCGATCTCCAGGCCCTCGGAGAACGTGGTGCCGGCGTCGACCGCGAGTCCCAGGACCGCCAGGCCCCGCGCCCGATCCGGGTCTCGGACCCAGGCGGCGGCCCCCCTCGAGGCCCAGAGCAGGCGGTCGATCTGGTCGAAGAGAGGAGCAAGTGGCCCGGTCGGCGCGGGTCCGGCTGTGCGGGTGAGGACGGCGAGGCCCAGGGCCGCGAAGCCGGCGAGCAGCAGTCCCTGGCCCCCGCGAGCCAGGACGCCGGGGAGGAAGGTGAGGCCGATGATCAGCGGCACGGGCCCCAGGAGCGGCCCGAGGGCGACCTGTCGCTCGTGGCGTCGCCACTGCTCGAACTCGACGAGCAGGTCGAGCACCTCGCCGAGGCGTCCGATGGCCAGGCCGGCGGTGAGCAGGTCCTGTGCGGCTGGCCCGAGGGGAGCCGCCTCCTCCGCCAGGTCCTCGGGCATGGGCGAGCCCGCCTCGAAGGTCACCTTCCACTGGACCAGCAGGGCCTCGGCGGCACGGGGGTCGAGAAGGACGGCTCACCTCCTGGCGGGAGCATGGAGAGGATGCCGGTCCCGACGGGATTTGTCGACTCACGGCGTCGACTCGGGCGCTACACTCCCGCCGATGCCGCTGCTCGTCCTGCTGCTCGCCTGCCCCGCTGCGACGGACGACACCGCTTGGCCGGACAGCTCGGGTCCGCCGCCGGACCTCGAGGAGGCCGACTTCTCGATCTTCGAGCCCTGGGCCTCGCCGATCGACGACTACATCGCGGCCGGCGAGGAAGCCCTCGGCCACTCGGACTTCCTCCAGGGCATCCACGACCTGACGGTCTTCAGCGATCGGCTGCTGCTCGGCTACGGCGACGCCAACCTCAACCTGGGCCGCATCACGCCCATCGAGGTCCGGGCCTACACCGATCCCGCCGCCGCGGAGCCGGTGGTGGAGGCGACCCTCGACGAGGAACAGGTCAGTCGCTACCGCCGGGCAGAGGACACGCTCTGGATCCCGGGCGTCGATGCCACCGAGGACGCCTTCCTCGGCAACGTCTTCCGCCGCGAGGACGACGGGAGCTGGACCAAGAGCCGCACCCTGGACCAAGGCATCCACGTCCACGACGTGGCGGCGACCTCGGAGGGCATCTGGGCCTGCGGCAGTGGCGGCACACCGGAGGACTACGACGCGGTCCAGCTCGCCTCGCTGCTCTGGCGGAGCGACGACAGCGGCGAGACCTTCGGGCTGGTCGAGAAGCTGCAGAACCCCGGAGTCGGCGACGCCCGGTTCACGTCTCTGTTGGCCCTGGACGACGAGGTCTACGCCTTCGGCTACCGGACCGACTCCAGCTTCAGCATCGACACCTTCCTCGCCTGGCGCATGCAGGAGGGCACCTTCGAGGACTGGCCCACCGTCGGAAACCTGCTGGTCCAGGACACGATCTCGATCGATGAGAGCCTCGGCCTGCTCAACGGTCTGCTGGTCGCCAGCTCCATCCAGTGGCGTGTCTACCGGGCCACGTCCGACGGCATCGAGCGCGTCGAGGCCCTCGACGACCGCACCCTGATCAGCGCCGAGCCACTGGGGGACGGCCGGGTGCTGCTGCTCTGGATCGAGGGCGACGAGTACGGCGCCACGCCGGATCCCTACCGGGTCGGCGTCGGGCTGACCCACGACGGGATCGAGCTGATCGAGCTGACGAAGTTCCAGCACGACGTGGCCCCGACCTCGGCGGCGGCCTGGGGCAGCGACCTCTACCTGGGCATGCCCGACGGCACGATCTGGCGATCCCTCGGCGAGTAGGCATCTGGTAGAAGGGGGCCCCGGCTCGGGAGGGAACGATGCCTGGAGATCGCACGAGCGAACCCGTCTACGAGATGCTCTGGGACTGTCCGGCCTGCGACACCGCCAAGCTGCTCGGCAAGACCCACCGCTACTGCCCAAGCTGCGGCTCCCCGCAGGACCCGACCAAGCGCTACTTCCCGCCCGAGGGCGAGGAGGTGGCGGTCCAGGACCACGTCTTCTTCGGCGTGGACAAGGCCTGCCCGGCCTGCGAGACCCCGAACTCCGCCGCGGCGAGCAACTGCGGGAGCTGTGGCTCGCCGCTGGACGAGGCCGCCCAGGTCGAGATGATCGACGAGGAGGAGGACCCACCGACGGAGCCCGGGGTGCCGCGGAGGCCGCCCTCCGAGCCGAAGAGCCGCAAGGGGCTCTTCGGCTGCCTGGCGATCGTGCTGCTCGTCATCGTGGGCGTGGTCGTCGCGACCCAGTGGACGAAGACCTCGGCGTTCACGGTCCAGGGACACGCCTGGGAGCGCACGGTCGAGATCGAGGAGCTCGAGACGGTCTCGGAGAGCGCCTGGTGCGACTCGAAGCCTTCGGACGCCTGGTCGGTGACGACGAAGTCCAAGGAGCGGTCGACCCGGTCGGTCCCCGACGGGGAGACCTGCACGACGAAGAACGTCGACCAGGGCGACGGGACCTTCAAGAAGGTGGAGAAGTGCACGCCGAAGACGAAGTCCGTTCCCGTCTACGACGACTGGTGTACCTACAAGGTGGACCGCTGGAAGACCGCCCGGAAGGTCGACGCCAGGGGCAAGGGCCTCGAGCCCTCTCCCACCTGGCCCACGGTGAAGGTCGACGGGTGCAAGCGCCTGGGCTGTACGCGCGAGGGCAAGCGCAGCGAGGCCTACGAGGTCCACTTCATCGACGCCGAAGGGGAGACCCACGACTGCTCCTTCGCCCAGGAGCGCTGGGCGAAGATGGCGGTCGGAGGCGGGTTCGGCGGTGAGCTGACGGTGATCGGCAG
Organism: uncultured Enterobacterales bacterium; assembly: GCA_964501915.1. Lineage (GTDB taxonomy): Bacteria > Myxococcota_A > UBA796 > UBA796 > CAJQPC01 > CAYFPX01. The sequence goes on along the minus strand of CAZCVP010000192.1, from coordinate 1,737 downwards.
CTCGATCAAGTGCGAGAGCCTGGTCGCCCAGTAGAGCGTCGGGTCGCCGCCGCGAGCACCGCCAGCAGCGCGAGCCAGCCCACGGCGGCTGCCGGGGCTGCGCCGCAGCTCCGTCCCTCGGGCCTCGGGACCCGATCCCAGGGCGTCGCCTGCCCGTCTCCGGTCTCGCCGGTCCCCGCCGTGTCGTCCGCCGTCCCGGTCTCGGTGGTGGACGCGGTGTCGGTGTCCACGACCTCCGGCGGACAGTCGGTGGGGCAGCTCTCGCTGTCCTCGTCGCCGTCGCAGGTCCCGTCGCCGCACCAGCCCCCGATCCGGGTGAGCCGGATCGCGTCGGCGACGACGTGCTGATCGCTGGCCACCGACCCGTCCGCGTCGTCGTGGACCGCCACCCACTGGTCCCCCCCGGCCGCGAAGTCCCAGGTGCCGAGCACGGCCCAGCCGTTGGCGGTGGACTGGTCGACGGTCAGCTCGTGGTCCTGGCCGTCGGCGTGCACCGAGTAGCGGGTGGTGTCGAAGACGGCGTAGTCGGGCTCGGCGAACCACTCGACCTGGTAGGTGCCGGCCTCGACCAGCTCGATGCGCCACCAGGCCCAGTTCGAGGGCTGGTCGGTCTTCCAGGCATTGGTCCAGTGGAGTCCGCCGCCGTGTCCGGCGGACTCCGTGCGCCACCAGGCCTGGGGACCGAAGGTCTGGAAGCAGGCTCCGTCGTCGTCGAGGGTGCCGCCAGCGGCCGGGAGGGTGGCGCAGGGCTCGCGCGTCAGGCAGTGGCCGGGTCGGGAGGGCCAGCCGGAGCTGGAGCCGGCCGCGACGCCCCAGTGGTTGCCCACCGAGCGGGTGCCACCGCCGGAGTTGTTGCCCGAGACGTCGTTGAGGTAGCTGCCGTCGAGCCAGAGCTGGGAGGACCCACCGCCGTCGAGGTTGAAGGCCTCCCAGGCGCCGAGCTGACCCATCAGGTCCGCGAGCTCGGCGCCGTAGACACCGGAGTCATCGGACGTGCGGCCGTCGACCACCACCAGCAGGAAGGTCTGCAGGTCTTCGGTGAGGCCCATCGCCGTGCGCGGGTGGCGGTCGGCCATGTCGCTGCGATCGGGGAAACACGAGGTGGAAGACGGGTCGTCGCAGGTCACGACCTCGCCTTCGATCACCAGCTCCGGGAAGCCGCTGACCAGGGCCAGGGTGCCGGCGGGCGGGTCCGGGGCGACCTCGTCGGGCCGCCAGCCGGCGCCGAGTCCCGCGACGTTGTCCTTGACCCACTCGGTGTGGGTGAAGGTGACCGCGTCGTGGCCGAAGGCGATCCAGCCGTGCTGGAGGTAGAACCACTCCCAGCTATAGCCGGGGTCGAGGCCGGTCTGCTCCAGGGGCCAGCGCTGGCCGTTGCCCACGGCGTCGCCGTAGACTCGGGTGGGGCTGGACTTGTAGAAGTCGCCGTTGCTGGCGAGCTGGAGGCCTTCTCCGGACGCCCAGGAGCCCGTGCTCTCCAGGCCGCTCGGTGCCTGGGTCGCGTCGACGTGCACGCCGCTCGCGCAGAGGTCGATCCGGGCGACCCAGGCGTCGGTCGAGGGGTTCCTCAGGCGCAGCTCCTGGACCGTGACGCCCGGGTGTGGCGTGCGCTCGGACTCGACCGTGATGTCCACGGCGAGGGCGGCGGCGGTCAGGGCGAGGAGCATGGGAGGAAGGTAGCTCGCACGGAGGGAGCGTCGCCCAGGTCAGGCCCGCGGCTGCGGCCCGGTGACGCGC
>CAZCVP010000191.1:0-16003 GCA_964501915.1 uncultured Enterobacterales bacterium | reverse complement strand
CCAAACCGATCTGCGCGCGCGTGGGGTGCCACAGACGCCGCTGGCGCGGCGCCAACGCGATCTGCGCGCGCGTGGGGTGCCACAGACGCCGCTGGCGCGGCGCCAAACCGATCTGCGCGCGCGTGGGGTGCCACAGACGCCGCTGGCGCGGCGCCAAACCGATCTGCGCGCGCGGGAGGTGCCACAGACGTCGCTGGCGCGGCGCCAACGCGATCTGCGCGCGCGGGAGGTGCCACAGACGCCGCTGGCACCGCGCCAACGCGATCTGCGCGCCCGGGAGGTGCCACAGACGCCGCTGGCACCGCGCCAAACCGATCTGCGCGCCCGGGAGGTGCCACAGACGCCGCTGGCGCGGCGCCAAGCCGATCTGCGCGCGCGTGGGGTGCCACAGACGCCGCTGGCGCGACGCCAAACCGATCTGCGCGCGCGTCGCCATCACCCGCGCTCGCCGCCATCGGTAGCGCCGGATGACCGGTCCCGCGCTGTCAGCCCCCGCTGTCAGCCCCCGGCTGTCAGTCCCCCGCCCTCAGTCCCCTTCCTCCAGCACCGTCCGGCCGACCAGCCCCACGCGCCCCCAGAGGGGAGCGGCGCCGATCAGGGCGACGGGCACCACGTTGACCACCCAGGTGAGCGCGGCGAAGGCCAGGGCCCGGGTCTCGTCCACGCCGAAGAACCCCAGCACCAGCACCGCGACCGCCGCCGGGCCGGCGGCCATCGACGGGGGCAGGGCCACCGACGCCAGCGAGGTGAGCGCCAGGATCGCCGAGACCGCCAGCACCGAGAGCTCCGGATCCGCCCCCACCGCGGGCAGCAGGCACCAGCAGGTCAGGACCAGCAGGGCGACCTGGGCCCCGGCCAGGGCCAGGTTGGCGGCGGCCAGGCGCGGGTGCTGGAGGTGGCGCCCGGCGGCGATGATCGCGCCCCGGAGGCCGTCGAGCAGCGGAGGTGTCCCCTCCCCTGGCTCCGGCCGCTCCGCGAGCCGGCGAGCCAGCAGGACCAGGGCCCCGCCGACGACCAGGCAGCCCAGGGCCAGCAGCCCCACCGCCCGGGTCGCCCAGGCCGTGCGCGCCGTGCCGATGAGCACCTCGAACTGGGTCGCGCCGGACACCAGCACGCCCACCAGGAAGACGCCGAAGACCAGGGCCTCCAGCAGGCTCGTCAGCGCCACGGCGGACAGGGCCCCACCCACCGGGACCCGCTGCTCGGTCTTGAGCAGCACGATGGCGAAGAGGTCGCCGGAGCGGATCGGCAGCACCGTGTTCACCAGGGCTGCGGCATAGCCCAGCTTGACGATCGGCGGCAGCGGCCGGCGGTTCTCGGGCATCAGCGAGACCCAGAGTCGGACCTGGAACAGGGTCAGGCTGGCGGTCTTGCTGACCAGGGCCACCGCGAGCCACGACAGGGAGCTCTCGGCCAGGGCCCGTCCCACCTTGGAGAGGTCGTCCTGGTGCAGGAGCAGCACCACGACCCCGATCGACACCAGGGCCTGGACCCCGACCACCAGGCCGCGGGGGCCCTGTCGGCGCTCGCTCATGGTCGACGCTCGGCGAGGGTGGCGAGGCGGAAGCCCACGAGGCCCTCTTGGACGTGGTCCGGCTCCCCCAGCATCCAGGTCAGGTCCGCGACCAGCGCTTCGAAGGGCTCTGTGCGCAGCTTCTGTGAGCGGGACCAGGCGATCTCGCTGACCACCAGGTAGCCATAGCCCACGTCGACGAGGTCCTGGAGCGCCGCCTGGTCGAGCACCCGCCGCTGCTGCCCGCCGCTCATCTGGTAGGCGTAGAGCGCCGCCAGGCCGGGGTGCTGCCTGTAGAGGTGCTGGCACTGGGGCACGCGGTCGAGGAACTGGGCCTCGTCGCCGCGGGTGCCGAGGATGGGCTTGAGGTGCACCGTCTGGTAGACGACCCGGAAGTCCTGGGCGCCGAAGGGGTACTCGATGAGCGCGGTGACCGTGTCGTCCTCGGCGAGGTCCCGGTAGACCTCGGGGATCGCGAAGGGAGAGCTGACGGCCTCGACGTCCCCACGAACCAGCGGCATCTCCAGGGCGAAGGGCAGGGCCAGGACCAGGGCCACCCAGCCCTGGAGCCCCCCGCGGGCGTGCAGGCGACCGAGCACCACGGTCGCCAGTCCCACCACGCAACACAGCAGCAGCGGGAAGACCAGGTAGGGGTAGGACAGGCGCGAGTAGAAGGGGACCCAGGCGTTGAGGAAGGCCCAGGGCAGCGCCACCAGGCTCTCGCCGCCGAGCTTGACCGGCTCCTCCTCGACCAGCCAGAGGTAGGGCCCCAGCACCAGCGACCAGGTGAAGGCGACGCCCCCGATCAGGCCGAGCACGCCGGGGTCTCGGAGCGCTCGGCGGCGCTCGGCCGATCGCAGCACCGCCACCAGGCCGACGATGGCGATGGCGCAGGCGCTCCAGGGCAGGGACATGTCGAAGCGGGCTGCCGGCCACAGGGGCTCCAGGAGCCGCGCCGAGGTCCAGCCGTAGTGGAGGAACCAGGGCATCTCGCCGAAGCGCACGCCCGGGATGCCCCCCTCGCCGCCGAGATCGAACAGCAGGGGCAGCCCGAAGGGAAAGGCGAGCGCCATGCCCAGCAACAGGGCCTTGGTGCTCCGGCGCACCAGGACGCGGCGAGCTTCGGCGTCCAGCGCCGGCAGCGTCCCGAGGACGACCAGGACCAGCAGCGGCACCAGGAAGAAGCCGCTGAACCAGAAACAGACGAAGGACCCGGTGATCGAGATCGTCAGCAGCCGGATCGAGGCGTCCCGGGGTCGCTCGCACAGCTGCCAGGCCTCGGCCAGGGACAGCAGCACCCAACCCCAGAGGAGCTGGGTGGGGCGCCCCTCCTCGATGAAGGTGAAGAACCAGGGGTGGAGGAAGACGCCGACCGCGGCCGCGAGCCCGATGGCCTGGTTCCGGGCGCAGCGGGAGAAGAGACGGTGCGCGGCCCAGCCGTTGAAGAGCAGGAAGGCCACCACCGTGAGGTTGTAGGCAGCCGGCGCCTCGAAGAGCCAGAAGAAGGGCGCCGACATCGCCGCGTCGCCCCAGTTGCCGATCAGGGAGAGGTGGTCGACCCCGACCGGGTAGCCGTGCCAGTCGTTGTGGAAGGGGTCGATGCCGCGGAAGGGCGAGGTGGTCACGTTCCAGTACCACCAGGTCACGCCCTCGGACCAGTGCATCGTGGTCAGGCCGAAGATGCGCTCGTCGAGCGCCACCAGCACGTCCCGGGTGACCCAGGCCACCCCGGCCAGCAGCACGAGCCAGCCCAGGATCCGGGCGATCAGGCTGCGTGTCACACGTGCTCCGAACGGCCGGGTCCGGCCCAGCGCGGCGGTGGGCACCTGGAGGCTCGAGAGGAACGCACGCCGGCATGATGCCACGCGCCCCCCAGACGGCGCTCAGCGGTCGAGGTAGAGGGCGATCAGCTCGCCGTCGCTGTGTGCGACCTCGTAGCCGCAGCGCTGGATCCGGTCCCAGCGCGGGTCGGGCGTCGGGTCGGAGACGTGCTTCACGAGGTAGCGGACGCCGAGTCGGCCCAGCTCCCGGCCCTGGGCGCACAGCCCGGGGGTCTCGGGCAGCGGTCCCGCGCCGACGTCCTGCTCCACGAGGCGGACGAGCACGTTGTCGACGATCGGCGGATCCGGGGGTGTGGTGTCGAACAGCACCTGCTTGCGGTGGGCGAGCAGGTACAGCAGGGACGGGCCGAAGTCGTGGCGGCCGCCGGTCCCGTGGAGCTCCAGCAGGCCGTAGGACTCGGGGTCCTCGCCCAGGGCCCGGTAGAAGGCGGGCTGGGCCGCGGACGCCGTGGCCGTGGGCCAGGCCTGCGGCGCCACCGCGAGCTGGTCGACGAGGATCGCCGCGGTGAAGGCGGCGCAGAGAGCGGCCCGCCGGGTGCCCTGGAGGCGATCGAGCCCCAGCACGAGCAGGGCGCCCAGCGACAGGACCACGAAGGGGACGATGCGGAACGGGTGATGGATGAGGGTGAAGGGCGGCACGTGGGCGTTGAGGAAGCTCGCCGGCAGGGCGAGCTGGTAGCCCGCGACCTGGACCGCTTCGCCACCGATCCGCAGGACCGCGCCGAGGGCGAAGACCCCGCAGACCGCGGCCAGCCCGGCCCAGCGCCGCCAGCCCGGTCGCCGGAACCCCAGGAGCGCTCCGCCGAGCAGGACGAGGCCCAGGTACACCGAGGTCGGGCCGGACTCGACGGCACGGTAGCGGTCGGTCGGCAGCACGAAGCTCAGCACGTCCTGGGTCTTGGCTCGCACGAAGAGCTCGCTCATCAGGGCCTGGTCGTGGAGCTGGGGCAGCGGAGCGCTCTCTTCGCCCATGGTGGCCAGGATCGCGAGGGCCTGGGGGATCGCCACCAGGGCGCCGAGGGCCGAGATCAGCGCCAGCCGCGTGGCGGTGCCCCGGAGCTGGAGGTCCCGCCAGCGCGCGGCCACCAGCCAGGCCCCGCCCAGCGCCGTGAAGACCAGGTAGTAGGGGTTGACCATGAAGGTCAGGCCCACCAGGGCGCCGGCGAGCAGGACCGCCCGGGCTCGTGGGGCCTCGGCGTCGACGATGCGCAGCACGGCCCAGGTGGTCAGGGGCATCCAGCCGATGCCGATGGTCTCGTTGGCACCGCCGCGGATGCTGGCCAGCAGGTAGGGCGTGGTGGCGAAGGCGACGACGGCCGGCACGACGGACCAGGCGTCGCGCGCCAGGGGCCGGAGCAGGAGCCAGCTCCCGACGACACTCAGGGCGACCTCGAAGGTGACAGCCGCCGTGTGGCGGACGTGGGGCTCCGCTCCGAAGAGCGGCAGGGTCACCAGGGCATCGACGAGGTCGAGGGCGTGCAGGGAGCGGCCGTTGGGGAAGTTGAGCTCCGGGGCGAAGGTCGGTGGCAGGCCCGTCTCCAGCAGGGACCGTTGGGCCCAGTCCAGCACCCACAGGCTCATGTAGGCCTCGGAGTCGGGGTCCCCGAGCAGCGTCGGGCCGGCGGCGAACCACGCCGGGCCGGTCACGATCAGGGCGACGGCGAGCGCGAGCGCCACCAGGAGCCACAGCTCTCGCCGGTCTCCGCGGAGGTCCATCAGTGACTGCCCCGCAGCATGTCCTGTCTCCTCGCGAGCGACCCGCCGGCTCGGCCTACATGGTGATGAGCCGCTTGGGGTTCCACCATCGTCGCACCAGCGTGGGGGTCAGCTCGCCATCGGCAGCCATGCGGGCGGCGACGCGCACGGTCTTCGACAGCGTGGCGAGGTGGGCGGCGTAGACCAGCGGAGTCGAGCGCTCGGCCTGGGGGCCCTGCCTGGCGAGCCAGCGCACGACGGCGCGGGGCACCGTGCCGCTGGCCTCGATGATCATCAACGACAGCCACCAGGTGTCCGCGGGATCCCGCGGCCAGCCGAGGTCCACGCGGTACTGGTCGAAGGTCTTGGTGGCCACGCCCTCCACCTGGGCCGGCAGGAGCTCGCCCGCCTGGAGCTGGTCCTCGACCATCTTCGTGCCGGGGAAGTGGGTCAGGGAGAACAGGTAGAGGTCGTAGGGGCGGGGGAGCTGCTGGAGGAACTCCAGGAGCTGGGCCTTCTCGCGCCCCGTCACGCCGGGGATGTCGACCATCACCAGGTAGCGGAGCCGCATGCCGCGCCCGGTGAGGCGCTCGATGGCGGTCTGGGTCGCGGTCGGCGTGGCCCGGCGCTGGAGCTTCTCCCGGTTGACGACCCCGGTGGACTGGATGCCAAGGTGCACCACCCGGGCCCCCGCCCGCTGCAGCAGGTCCGCGTAGGTCTCGGAGACCACGGTCGGCTCGGAGAGGATGTCGAACGGCAGCCCGACCTCCTGGGGGTAGCGCCGGGCGAACTCGGCGAGCCACTTCCGGTTGAGGCCGAAGATCTCGTCGTCGAAGCGGACGCGCCGGATGGCCGGGTTGGTCTCGCGCCGTGCCTTGATCTCCGCCAGCACGCTGTCCACCGAGCGCACCCGCAGCGAGGGCCCGGGGGCTCCTCCCTCGAAGCTGTTGTGGCAGAAGCTGCACTTCTGCACGCAGCCGATGCTGCACATGACCTGGTGGAGCGGGTCCCTGGCCATCGGGTCGCCCTGGCGGAACTGGGACCGGTCGATGACCCACTTCTGGGGGCTGTCATAGTCCCGCCACGGCAGCGCGTCGAGGTCCTCGACCAGGGGCAGCGGGGGGTTGCGCCTCACCTCGCCGTCGCGGCCGCGCACCCAGAAGCCGGGCGACTCCAGGCAGGCCTCGAGGTCCCCGTCCCCGTCGAAGAAGCGCGCCACGAAGATCGGGAAGGAGGCGTCGGCCTCGCCGAGACAGAGCGCGTCGACGAAGGGCATGCAGGCCTCAGGACGCACCGTGGCGTGCCAGCCGCCCAGGACCAGGGGGACCTGGACGGTGTCCCGGAGGTAGCTGCAGACGAGCTGGGTGACGCGCTGGTAGGCGCTGGCGCGGAGGCTGAGGCCGACCAGGCGGGCGCCGCTCTCCCTCACCAGTCGCACGAGCTGCTGGAGCTCGCGATCGCTCGGGTAGTGGAGGTGGTTGTTGACCCAGTCCTTGAAGTAGATCTCGACGACCTCGAAGCCCCGATGGCGCAGGTTGGCCGCGAGCTGTCGGACCGCGTTGTTCTCGAAGTCGTACAGCGAGATCAGGGCGAGGGTGGTCTTCTGCCGGCTCACGGGTGGACGGACCCCCGACGTTCCAGGGACGGCGCGATGCGCCTCACAGGGTCCACCAGATGAGCCATGTGGCCTCGCGCCTCCAGCCCGATGATACCCCTCGCCCCCACACGCACCAGCGACGATGCCCGATCCGGGAGCCGGTGGATCGTCCGCGAAGGCGCGGAGGCACCCCGAGTACCGGCCGACAGGAACCCGTGGGACGGCCACTTGTCCAAGGGAGCCCGACCTCGATCGCCCTGGGTCGCCCTGGCGCCACCCGGGACCCAGGAGACCCCACACCGTGCCGGATCGCCAGGGCATCCCCCGTCCGATTGACGCCCACGGGCGACTTGCCGATAATCCCTCTCCTCTTCGTGCTCCCTCGGAGTTCCCATGACGCCTTCCATCGTTCCCAGAGTCCTCACTGCGCTGGCCGCAGCCCTCCTGCTCACCGGCTGTCCCCAGCCCCCCGAGGAGGGTGGCGGAGATGCGCCGATGCCGCACCCGCCCGAGGGTGGCGACGCCCCCGCGGCCATGACGGGCGGTGGTGACGAGGCCCCCGCGCCCGGCGGTGGTCCCGTCGCCGAAGGGGAGTTTCCCGGCTTCGACTCGCTGATCGGCGACGGGGAGAGCGTCAGCCTCACGGTCAACGTGAAGGGTGCGAGCGCCGGTGCCCAGCGGGTCATCGACTTCGTGGTCATGCAGGAGCCCGGCTCGGGCGGCGCCCCGGAGCTGATCCAGCAGGTCCGCACCGAGGGCGACACGGTCACGATCTCGGTGCCCGCCAACTACGACCAGGCCTTCGTGGTGTCCGTCATCGACGACAAGGACGGCGACGGCCCCTCGCCCTCCGACGAGATGGGCGTGTCGCTGCAGCCCGTCAAGCTCGCCGGCGTCGATGTCACGGTCAGCGTGGAGATCGGCAAGATGCCCGAGCCCAGCGGCGACCTGCCGCCGCCCATCGACGTCGACGAGGAGGGCGAGCTCCCGCCGCCTCCCGGTGAAGAGGGCGAGCCCCCGCCGCCGCCGGAGGGTGAGGGCGAGGAGCCGCCACCGCCGGAGTAGCACCGGGTCGAAGCGACCAGGCGCCCGGAGACGCCGGGCGGTCCCTCGGCATGGACAGCGGTGCGCTGCACGTGCGCTCGTGGGGCCTCCAGGGGCCCCAGGAGGCGCCGTGGTGGGCTCGAGGGCAAAAGGGGCCCTGCACCCGCGCCGGTGAGCCGGCAGGGGGGCGCTGAGGGCGGAATTCGGGCGGCTACTTGCCCGCCGCCTTCCCCGGTGGCCCGATCGTCTTCTGGATCAGCACCATCAGCTCGTCCAGCTTCAGCGGCTTCTGGATGAAGTCCTCGAAGCTCTCTTCCTTGATGCGCCGCTCGATCTCGGGGTCCCGGTAGGCCGTGCAGGCGATCACCGGGATGTGGCGGGTGTCCCTCCCACCCCGGAGCATCCGGAGGACCTCGAAGCCGTCCATGTCGGGCATCATGATGTCCATCAAGATGAGATCGGGCTTGAACCGAGCCACGGTGTACCCGGCCGCGAAGCCCGAGTCGGCCACCTCGACCTCGAGCTCGCCCTTGATGACGAGGTAGTCCCTCACCATGTCGGAGAAGTCCCGCTCGTCGTCGACGATGAGGATCTTCTGCTTGCCGGGAAGCTGGCTGAGGAATTCGTCCGAGAGCGGGTAGTTGTACTGCCGGGCGAAGGAGACGAGGTCGTTGCGGGCGATGCGGCGGTGGCCGCCGGGCGTCCTGTGGGCGTCCAGCAGGTCGGAATTGACCCAGTTGACGACGGTCGGCAGACTCACCCCCAGGATCTTGGAGACCTGGTAGGTGGTGTAGTAGGTGGGCCCCGCTGGGGTCTTCTTCCTAGGCGCCATCAGAGTCCTTCTCTGGGCCACTGTGCAGGTTGCCAGTGTAGTGGAGGTGCTCGACAGACTCCAAGTCGGCGATGTCCCTGACTTCGACCTCGATGTGCACCCGCAGTCGTGTCGCGCCGATCCGAGGACGGGCGTCCTGGACGGCCCGGAGCAGCTCGTCCGCTGCGCGCCGAGCGTCTTCGAGGCTGCTGCGGGGGCGCACGAGGAGGAACTCGTCGCTCGCCAGTCGCACCAGGAGCTCTCCGGGGCGCGTCAGGTGTCGGAGGCGGGTGCTGAGCCACAGGACGATCTGGTCGCCCGCCGCGTAGCCGCTGCGGCTGTTGATGCCCTTGAGGTCGACGACGTCGACCACCAGGCCCGGCAGCGGCAGCCCGGCCTCCCGGGACTCGACCTGGAGGCGCTGGAGGCGCGCACCCTGGGTCTGGAAGGTGTCCAGCCCGGTCAGGGGGTCGTGGGTCCGACCCTCGAAGCCCCCGTCGGCCTCCGAGGCCAGGCGGGCCGCGCGACCGATCTGGGCCTCGAGCTCCTGGCTGTCGAGGGGGAGCTCCAGCACCGCCAGGGCGCCCAGGTTGTGGGCCTGTTCCGCCAGGCCGAGCTCGCTCCCCGGCGCGAGCAGGATCACGGGCACGCTGCCCAGCTCCGGGTCTCCCTTGAGCTCGCCGAGCACGACGCTGCCGCTGAGCTGGCCCTGCAGCGTGTGGTCGAGGATCAGCACGTCGGGTGGAAGCTGACGGACCTGCTCCAGCACCGTCTCGCCGTGGGTCAGGCCCGCCACGTCCCACCGGACACCCAGGCGCTCGGTGAGCCCCTCGAGCCGGTCCAGCTCTCCCGAGCCCACCAGGACCCGCAGGCCGCCCGTCTCCTTGTGGGCCAGCGGGAGCTGCATCCGGGCGATGGCCCCGCCCGCAGGGTGGTTGGAGAAGTCGAGCGTGCCGCCCATCATGCGCATCAGGCGGTGGCAGAGCTTGAGGCCCATGCCGTGGTCCCGCGCCGCCACCGGCCCCGTGAGCTCGGGGCCCCCCTTCGGGAACCCGGGGCCGTCGTCCCGGACCTCGAGGCCCACGTGGTTGCCGGCCGTGTAGACCGAGACGGTCACCGTGGAGCCGGCCGGACAGTGCTTCAGCGCGTTGTCCAGCAGGTTCCCGAGCACCTGCCGCAGCACCGTCGGGTCCGCCAGGGCGGACGCCGGCTGGGAGGAGGCCAGCTCCAGCCGGATCTCGCGCTCCTGGGCGGTGTCCTGGTGGCTGTCGATCACCTGGGACGCCAGGTCCTCGAGCGCGATGAGCTCCGCCTGGGACGGCGTGGGGGTGGTGCCGGCCCGGAAGCGATCGAGCAGATCCTCGACCATCTCGGTCATGCGCGTCGCCTGGCGGCCGATGGTGTCGACCACCTTGGCCTGCCGGTCGTTCACCTCGCCGACGAGGCACTCGGAGAGGATCTGGCAGTTGCCCTGGATGATGCTCAACGGCGACCGGAGGTCGTGGGAGAGCACGGCCAGGAAGTCGTCCCGGATCTCCGAGAGGCGGTCCACGCGGGCCGTGAGGCGCCTGAGCTCCCGCACCCGGCCCAGATAGCCGCGCTCGAGGCGCACCTGGCGCTCCTTGGCCGACGAGACGAGCAGCGACGCCGCGCAGGCGCGCCCGAGCAGGACCCCCAGGGACTCGGCCGCCGAGGTGGGCAGGGCGTCCGGAGGGTTCAGCCGGAGGCTCAGCAGCCCCAGTGGTCCCTGCCCGAGCGGGATCACGCACAGCGCTCCGGCAGCGCCGTCCCTGCCGACGTCGCTGTGCCAGCGCGGGCCGGGCTCCATCAGGGCGGTGCGGACCTGGTGGGTGGCCGGCCGCGCCTCCTCCCCCACCGCCAGGATCGGATCGAGGGACCGGCCCGACTCCGGGCCCCCGAGAGCCGCGAAGGCCCCCACGATGCCCTCGACCCGCATCATCGTGCGGCCCACCCGGTGGAGCAGCGTCGAGGCCCGCACGGTCGGGTCCATTCGGCCCGCCAGCTCCATGACCTGGCCCTGGAGGCGCTGGGCTCGCTCCAGGACCCGGAGGTGGATGCGCAGGCTCACCAGCCGGGTCACCCGCGTGGCGATCACGTCGGGGGCGGCGCTGCGCCAGGAGAGCTCGACGTTGCCGCCCAGGTACTCCATCCAGTCCTCCGGTGGGGTCTCCGGTCCGACGAGCAGCACGATCGGCTTCGCGCCGGCCTGGGCGATCGTGCGCACGGCGAGATCGCCGGCCGCCGCGTCGACCACCAGCACCTCGGCCGCGGCCGGGCGCCCGCCAGCGCTGAGGCCGTGGCCCAGCAGTGCGCGCTCGATCGCGGTGCGCAGATCGGCGTCTGGAGTGGCGACGAAGACAGCGGGCGCTTCCCTCAACGGCGCGTGCTCCAGGGGGGCGAGGCGAGCCGGCACGATACCGCAACCGCCGGATCCAAAAACACCGGCGCCCGCCGGGGGGCGGGCGCCGTCCCCTCGGCGTGGCCTATTCCATGATGCGGAAGCGGAAGAAGGTCTCGCCGATGATGATCTCCTCGCCGCCGAACAGCCTCCGCTCCGTGATCAGCTCGCCGTTGACCAGGGAGCCGTTCGAGGACTTGTTGTCCTGGATGTAGAAGTTGTCGACCTTGCGGTAGATCTTGCAGTGGTGCCGCGAGACCTTGGAGTCGTTCTTGATCTGGATGTCGTTGTCCCGACCGCGACCGATGGTGATCTCGTCGCCGGTGAACGGGTAGATCTGCTCCTCGGCGGTGCCCTCCTGGTAGAGCAGCAGCGCCCGGCGGGCGGCGTCGTCGGCGTCGGCGTCGCCGACGCTGTCGGCCTCGATCTCGACCAGCTCTTCGCCGGCGACGAGGTCGATCTCGACCTCCTCGGCGCCGGAGACCTCGAGGGGCTCGCCGGGGTCGTCGTCGAAGCCGAAGTCGACATCGACGCTGGGCATGTCGTCGCCCTCGTCGGCGTCCTCGGCCTCGATCGCGACCTGCTCGTCGTCGTCGCTCACGCGGACGGAGGCGACGTTGCCGACGTCGCCCAGCACGGCGCTCATGTCCTCACGGATGACGTCGTGGGAGGAGTGGGTCCCGTCTCCCTCGTCGACCTCGGGGGCGTCATCGAGCGCCTCCTCCTCGTCGGCGGAGGACCGGCCGGTGTCGTGGCCGGCGGCCTCGGCGAGCTCGGTCCAGGCCTCGAGGGCCTTGGTGAAGCCACCGGCTTCGCCCTGGAGCGCCTCGATCTTGCTGGTGGCCTCGTCGAGGCTGGTCTTGAGCTCGCCGCTCGTCGCCTCGAACTCGTCGTCGCTGAGCTCGCCGATGGCCTGGCGGAGCGTGAGCTCCTCCATCTGCTCGTCGGCGGAGGCCTTGGTGGCCCCCAGCTCCTCGAGCTGCTCTTCCAGGCCGGAGATCACCCCCTCGATCTCCGCCACGAGGGGAACGATCTCCTCGCACAGCTCAGAGGACTTGATCTCGTTGTCGAGGCACACCTTCTCGATCACGGCAGCGGAGAACTTCCCCGCCTGGGCCTTGGCCTTGTCGATGTACCCACGATGGTTGGCGTAGGTGCCAACCTTGTCGTTGAAGGTCGAAAGGAGCTGATCCGATTCCATGGCGTGGCGTCCAGACTCGGGGAAGGGTTGGCGGCAGAGCTGCCTGCTTCGGTTGCGCTTTTTAGTGGATGGGGGGCATTTCTTCAAGGTGAGTCCTGCGTCCACATGACGCGCCCACGACTGCGACCATGCCGCCGCTCGGCAGCGGGACCATCGAAACCGCTCCCGTACAGCGCGCGCCCACCCTCCCGACCGGCCCCCCCGGGGCGGGGCGGAGGCGGCGGGCGTCGAGGACCGCCTCGCGCACGGCGTAGCCCCGGAAGAGGAGGTCCAGCGCGAGGAACACACCCACCGCGTCGGGCGCCTGCTCCCGAAAGCCGAACCAGCCGGCCAGCGCGAGCAGGGTCGCGTCGACGGCCGCGTAGCCAGCCCAGGTCGGCACGTCCCGCAGCAGGAGGTGACCCGAGCCCGGCCACACGGCCGAGGCGACTCCCACCACGGCCGGGTGGGGGGTCGGCCCGGACGGCTGCTGGCTCTCGGCCCAGAGCGCGGCCTCCTGTCGGAGCGCCGCGGGATCGAGGGTCGATCCGGCGCGCTCGCACCCCTCGACGATCGCCAGGGCCACCCGGAGGGACTCGCCCCCGGACACCAGGACCAGGACCTCCCCGTCCGTGGCGTGGAAGGTCCCCTCCAGGACCACCTCTCCCGCGAGCTCGAGCTTCAGGGGCTCGCCGGCTGTGAGCGCCCAGGCCAGGGTCGACCCGAGCCACAGGGCGATCGGCGTCACGGATAGCTGCCCTCGAAGAGGTTCTCGAAGCGCACGTTGGTGGCCTGGAAGGCCAGGCGCACGGTGCCGAGCCCCCCGTGGCGGTGCTTGCCGACCAGGACCTCGGCCACGCCCTTGTCCGGCGAGTCCGGGTTGTAGTACTCGTCGCGGTAGATGAACAGGATCACGTCGGCGTCCTGCTCGATGGCCCCCGACTCGCGCAGGTCCGAGAGCATCGGTCGCTTGTTGGGCCGGCTCTCGACCCCACGGTTGAGCTGGCTCAGGGCCAGCACGGGGAGCTCCAGCTCCTTGGCCAGGCCCTTCAGGCCTCGCGAGATGGCCGAGATCTGTTGCTCGCGGGACTGGTGCGATCCCCCGTCTCCCTGCATGAGCTGGAGGTAGTCGATCACCAGCATGCCGAGCTCGGGGTGCTCGCGCTTGAGGCGGCGCGCCTTGGAGCGCACGGCGGTGATGGTGAGCGCCGGGGTGTCGATGATCCAGACCGGCGCGTGGTAGAGGCGCTCGGAGGCCTCCTCGAGGCGCGGCCAGTCCTCGGTCATGCTGAGGAAGCCGGTGCGCATCTTGTGGGCGTCGACCCGCGCCTCGGACGACAGCAGCCGCGTGGCGAGCTGCCCCTTGCCCATCTCCAGCGAGAAGATGCCGACCCCCACCCCACCGCGCAGCGCCGCGTTCTGGGCCATGTTCAGGGCCAGCGCGGTCTTGCCCATGCCCGGGCGGGCGGCGAGCACGACCAGGTCGGTGGCCTGGAACCCGGCGAGGATCCGGTCCAGCTTCTCGAAGCCCGTGGGCACACCGGTGACTTCGCCTCGGCGCTCGCTGAGCTTCTCCAGCTTGAGCCACTCGGAGTCGATGACGTGGCTGAGCTGGTGCCAGTCCCGCGCCCCGCGCTGCTGGGAGACCTCGAAGACGTTGCGCTCCGCGTGGTCGAGGAGCTCGGCGAGGTCCTCGACGCCGCCCTGGGCGTTGCGCGTGATCTCGCCGGCCACGAACAGCAGCTTGCGCCGCACGGAGCGCTCCTTGACCACCTGGGCGTAGGAGGTCAGGTTCAGGGTGCTCGGCACGCGGTCGGCGAGGCCCAGCACGTAGGCCGGCCCGCCGTACTCGTCGGGCGCCGTGCTGGCCGCGACCTGTTCCATGACCACGAGCTGGTCGACCATCTCCCCGCTGTTGCTGCGGTCCAGCAGGAGCTGGAAGATCTTGCGGTGCTGGCCGCTGTAGAAGTCCTCGGGGGTCAGGATCTCGGAGATGCTGCTGATCTTCTCCGGATCGATCAGCAGGCCACCGAGGATCGCCCGCTCCGAGTCGAGCGCCTGGGGGAAGCCGGTGATGCTGGGCTCGGGCATGGGGGCTCCAGAGGCACGAAGGGGCGCCCGCTGGGGGCGCCCCTGTTGCCTAATCGGCGGGCTGTCTACCCGCGCTACTCGCGGATGACGTAGACCTTCACCTCGGCCGCCACCTCGGCGTGCAGCCGCACGGGGACCTGGAAGATGCCGATGCTCTTGATCGGCTCCTCCAGCTCGATGGAGCGGCGATCCACCTCGAAGCCCTCGGCGGCGAGGGCCTCGGCCACGTCCCGGTTGGTGACGGACCCGAAGAGCTTGTCGCTCTCCTCACCGGCGGTGCGACGGATGGAGACGGCCACGCCGTCCAGCTTGCTCGCCTGGGCCTGGGCCTCGACGAGGCGCTGGGCCTTCTTGCGGTCGACGATGCGCCGGGTGTGCTCGAGCTGACGCACGTTGCGGTCGTCGGCCCGGACCGCCAGGCCACGGGGAAGGAGGAAGTTGCGGCCGTAGCCGTCCGCGACCACCACCACGTCGCCGATGGCGCCGAGGTTGTGGACGTCTTCCTGCAGGATGACCTTCATGCTCCCTCCTCCGCCTTCGGGGTGGCACCCTCGGGGCGGTTGGCCTCGGCCTCGGCCGCGGCCGCCGCCGCGGCCGCGCCGCCCGCCCCCCCCGCGGCGGCCCCCGCCGCCCCCGCCCCCCCGCCGCCGGCCGCCGGCCCCCCGCCCCCCCGCCCCCCCCCCCGCCGCGGGGGGGCCCCCCGGGGGGCGGGGGCCCCCCCCCGGGGCGGGGGCGGGGGCCGCGGCTGCGACGCGCTCGGCCTCGGCGGCGGCACGGGCGGCCTCCTCCTCGGCGCGGCGGGCGGCGGTCTCCGCGGCGGCGCTCTTGCGGGCTTCGACGTCCACCGCGTCGTCCACCTTGACGGTGAGGAAGCGCAGCAGGTTGTCGTCGATGCGCAGGTTGCGCTCCAGCTCCGCCACCAGGGTCGGCGGGCACACGTAGGTCACGTAGAAGTAGTGACCCCGGGTGTGCTTCTGGATCGGGTAGGCGAGCTTGCGCTTGCCCCAGTCGTCGAGGGTCAACACGGAGCCCGCGTTGGCCTCGATGATGCCGTTCACCTTCTCGGTGATGGCCTTGACGGCGTCCTCGGGAAGCTCGGGCTTGATGAGGTACGTCGTCTCGTACTCGTTCTGGATGTGCATGGGATGCCCTAGAAGCTGAAGAAGGGAGTGAAGGTACTGACGGCGATGAGCGGGGCGATGACCAGCGCCACGACCGACATGAGCTTCACGAGGATGTTGAGGGAGGGACCAGCGGTGTCCTT
This sequence comes from uncultured Enterobacterales bacterium, assembly GCA_964501915.1. Lineage (GTDB taxonomy): Bacteria > Myxococcota_A > UBA796 > UBA796 > CAJQPC01 > CAYFPX01. The sequence continues at coordinate 548 of CAZCVP010000191.1, read as the reverse complement.
GAAGGGGTCACCCACGGTGTCGCCGACCACGGAGGCGTCGTGCGCTTCCGAACCCTTGGGGTGGGTCACGCCGTCGCTCATGGTGAAGCCGCCGCCCTCGAAGGACTTCTTGGCGTTGTCCCAGGCGCCACCGGCGTTGGACATGAAGATGGCCATCAGCACGCCGCAGACGGTCACACCGGCCAACAGACCGCCCAGCGCGTGGGGGCCGAAGGCGAAGCCGATGACGACGGGGGTGACGACAGCCATGCCGCCGGGCAGCATCATGCGCTTGATGGCGGCCTGGGTGGAGATCTCCACGCACTTGGCGGTGTCGGGCTTGGCGGTGCCTTCGAGCAGCCCGGCGATCTCCTTGAACTGGCGACGGACCTCCTGGATCATCTCCATGGCGGCCTCGCCGACGGCGGCCATGGCCATCGAGGAGAAGAGGAACGGCAGCATGCCGCCGATGAAGAGGCCGGCCATGACCAGGGGGCTGGTCAGGTCGATGCTGGTGACGCCCGCCTGCTGGCGGAAGGCGGCGAACAGGGCGAGGGCCGTCATGGCCG
>CAZCVP010000190.1:0-16018 GCA_964501915.1 uncultured Enterobacterales bacterium | reverse complement strand
CACCGACACCGACACCGACACCGACACCGACACCGACACCGACACCGACGCCGACACCGAGGCCGACGCCGACGCCGACGCCGACGCCGACGCCGACGCCGACGCCGACGCGGACACCGACACCGGCACCGTGCCGACGGGGGACCAGAACTACTCGGGGACCTACGAGATCGACGCCGAGGTCGCGGCGATGGGCATCACGGACCACTGCAGCGGCGACGTGGACGTGCAGGTCACGGACACCCGGATCGACGGGCAGTACGAGTGCTTCTGGGAGGGGGATCTCGCCTCCTTCGGCGACGACGTCGGGGACCTCAGCGGCACGATCTCCGGCGCCACCGCCAGCGGCGACATCGCGTCCGAAGGTCCCCTCGACACGACCTGGACCGGCACCTACAGCACCTCCGAGATCACGGGGGCCTTCTCCGACACCGTGAGCGAGGGCGGCATGTCGATCACGTTCTCCGGCTCGTTCACGGTGACCGCGGACTGATCGCCCGCGTCAGTTCCGGTCCGGGTGGGTGACGGTCACCAGGCGGTTGGTGGGGACCGACGCCTCGCTCACGGTGCCGTCTGGCCACTCGACCCGCAGGGGGGCCTCCTCGAGGTCACCGAGGCCGAAGTGGATCCGGGAGATGGACTGACCGATGGCGCGCACGTTGTGCAGCTCCTCGATGAGCCCTCCCACCTCGACCCGGGTGCCGTAGCCCTCGACGTTCTCCCCCACCCCGACCAGCTCGACCTCCAGCCAGCGACCCTCGCCGCAGGGGTTGTCCCAGAAGGCCAGCCGACCCTCCGAGCCGCCGAGCACCAGCTCCCGGGTGCCGTCCCCGTCGAAGTCCGCCGAGGCGATGGAGTAGTTCCACTTCGTCAGGCCGAAACCCAGCTCCTGGGTGCGCTCCACGAAGCCACCCTCGACGCCCTGCCAGAGCGCATCCGGCTGGAAGCCGTGGAGGTTGGAGTGGTAGACGTTGCCGTTGTCCGGCGGCGGTCCCGCCGTCACGGCGAGGTCCTGGCGACCGTCGTTGTCCAGGTCCACCAGCTCGATGCCCCAGGACACCCAGACCGTGTTCTCGTAGTCCTCGCGGTCCAGCCGCTCCTGCCAGTCCGCCGGAAGATCGGGGTGGGCCTCCAGGTCGACGGTCAGGCCCAGGTCCGGGCCCGAGGTGTAGTAGCCGCCATCGGGAGCCGACATCATGCAGGTCAGGTCCCAGCTCGTGTCGGACATGCAGTAGTCGAACAGGTCGTCGCCGTTGAGGTCGCCCACGCCGAGCCCCATGTTGGAGACCCTCAGGTCGGCGTTGAGCTCGGGCGCGTCGTTGACCAGCATCAGGTCCCCGTCGTTGCGGTAGAAGGCCTGGGGCGGGAAGCGCCCGATGCCGCGATCGGCGCTGGCGAGCCAGTCCAGGTCACCGTCGTGGTCCCGGTCGGTGAAGACCGAGACCCGGGACAGGCCGGCCTCCCCGGCCGGGGAGAACTCGCCGAACACCTCGAAGTCTCCCCCACCCCGGTTGATCAGCAACCGGTCGAAGGTCGGCGTCCACATGTCGTCGCCGGGCATGATGGCGCCCTCGTAGGGCACCTCGTCCAGGCCGGGCAGGACGAGGTCCAGGTCCCCGTCGCCGTCCACGTCCCCAAAACCCATGCTCGGGATGCAGGCTCGCGGGAAGTCCGGCTCGTCGAGCACGACCTGCCAGTCGGCGAACTCCAGGTCCCCCAGGTTCCAGGCCAGCAGCACCAGGTCCTCGCCGACCACCACCACCTCGGGCAGGGCGTCGCCGTCCAGGTCGACGGCCCCGATGGCCAGGACCGCCCGGCCATAGGTCTCGATCACGTCCTGGTCCACGGCCGGCTGCCGGAACCCACCGTCGCGGTAGACCCAGGTGTGGGGGAAGCCCGCCGGGTCGTTGAGCAGCAGGTCCGGGTCCCCGTCGCCGTCGAGGTCCTGGACGATCAGACCTCCCGGAGGGGCGCCACAGGGGCCGGCCGTGCGGTCGGCCTCCCGGTAGATGTCGACGCCCCGATCCATGCCGTTCTCGAACAGGCGCGCAAAGCCCTCCACGGGCTCCTCGCACACCACCTCGTCGCCGTAGGAGAACTCCTGGAGACCGCCTGCCGTGTCGTCCGGCTCCTCCCCGTTGCAGGCCAGCAACAGGAACAGGGTCGCGCTCATCGGCTCACCCGGTAGCGACCGGCCGACAGGGTGAGGTGGTCCTGCACGCCGTCGGGCCAGAGGATCTCGAGGTCGGCCTCGGAGGCCTCGCCGAGCCCGAAGTGGACCTCGGCTGGCACCGACCCGGCGTGTCCGTGGCCCCCAGCCCGGACCGTGCGCTGCTGGTCCCCCCACCGCACCACGGCGCCGATGGCCTGGGGGTTGGGCCCGTCCTGGGCCAGGGCGATCGACAGGAAGCCGTGGGTCCCGCACCGCCCGCGGTAGGCCTTCGCCGGACCGTCCAGCTCGCGCTTCACGAGGTCCAGCCACCCGTCCCCGTCCAGGTCGACCACGGCGAAGCCACGGCCCACCCCGCGGTCACCCACCCCCCAGTCGGCCGCGGCGAAGGAGCCGTCCGCCTGCTGGAGGAAGATCGCGTCGGGCTGGTTGGCCGGGTTGGACAGGCCGAGGCCGTCTTCGATGCGTTCGGCGGCGTCGTCGGGCATCAAGAGCGGGCCGAAGGCCATCGTCAGATCCAGGTCGCCGTCGTTGTCCAGGTCGGAGAAGTCGGCGCCCCAGGCCATGAGCTGGTCGTCCTCGAAGGTCAGCCCCCGGGCGTCCTCGGCCCGGTACCAGGTGCCGTCGGGGGAACTCTCGAGCAGGGCGTTGTCCATCCAGGAGGTGGACAGCAGCTCCGGCCGGCGGTCGCCGTTGAGGTCGCCCACGGCGAGCCCCATGCCGAAGACGGCGACCTCGGCCCCGGCGTCCTCGACCCAGTCGGGTCCGCGCAGCCAGGTGTTGGGCTCGTGGAAGGGCCCGAAGTCGTTCACCGAGTAGAGGTCGAGCACCCCGTCGTCGTCCAGGTCCTCGGCGGCGGTGACGAAGGTGTAGCCGCTGGCCCAGGTCTCGGGAAGCTCTCCGGCCTCCCAGCCATCGGATCCGTTGAGGTAGAGCCCGTTCGGGTGGGCCGGGGTCATCTCCCGCGCCAGCAGCTCCTGCTCCAGTGCCTCCGTCTCCCGGTGGTTGCTGACCAGCAGGTCCAGGTCACCGTCCGCGTCGACGTCGGCGAAGGTCGCTCCCGTCGAGTCGTGCCAGCCGTCGTCGGCGCCCTCGACCTCGGCGAAGGTGCCGCTGCCGTCGTTCTCCAGCAGGCGGTTCGGCCCGTGCAGGACGACCACGTACAGGTCCACGTCGCCGTCGCCGTCGTGGTCGGCCGCCACGCCGCCGACCGTCAGCTCGTCGACGTGGTAGGGCACCACGCTGCGGGTCCAGGCCCCGTCCTCGGACAGCCAGAGCTCGTCCGGTCCCACGTGGGCCAGGAAGAGATCGGGCACGTCGTCGCCGTTGAAGTCCGCCGCCACCACCCCACCGCCCGAGTACTGGCTCTCGGCGTCCCGCTCCCAGCCGCTGCCGCCCCAGCCGGCCCCGAGCGAGATGGGGTCGAAGCCCGGCTCCGAGGGTGCCGTGCACGGCGTGACCGGCAGCTCCACCACGTCCAGATCGCTGACCGGCCCGGAGTCGTGACCGCCCCCGTCGCAGCCTGGCGCCGCAAGGATCCACGCCACGCTGTTCAGCCATCGATGCACCGAGAGCCACGATACGATCCCCGGATGAAGCTCTCCACCGGATTCGGCGCCGTCGCGGTGGCGGGCCTGGCCCTGTGGCTCGGCCGACCCGCTCCCGAGCCGGGCCACGAGGCCTGGCGCGACACCGCCAGGCGCATGGACCTCCGCTGGGCCGGGCTCGCCGAAGAGGGCCGGCCCCTGGACGCCGAGCTGCCGATCCGGGAGCGCTGGGAGGCCTGCATGCCGCTCGCCCGGGCCGTGACCGACTGCCCCGACGTGCTCGCCGCCGCGCTGGAGGTCCCCCCGCCCGACGCTGCCCGCGGCTACGCCCTGGTCCAGGCCATCGGGGCCCCCGCCTTCCGGGCCGGTCGGGACCCGGGGGAGCGGGCGCTGCACCTCGTGGGCTGGGGGCCACCACCGCTCCCCACCGTGGAGACCCTGCAGGCCTGGGCGGTCGCCACGGCCACGATGCTCGGTGGGAGCGGCGACGGCACGGCGTCGGTGGCCGGCCTGGAGCAGGTGAGGCGGCAGCTCCTGGCCCTGTGCGGTGACTGTGCCCCGGCGACGGGCGACATCCAGCCACCCGATCCGCTGGCCTCCGCCGCCCTCGACGGCGAGCGACTGGCCCGGCAGGCCGACCCGGACCTGGAGTCGGCCTCGCCCTTGGCCCAGGTGGTGGCCCGGGTCCGCCGCCAGGAGCCCCTCCCCCCCGAGGTCTGGCAGACCCCCGGGCTCTGCGGCATGGCGGCCCTGGAGCTGGCCCGAGCCGGACGGGGTCTGGACGAGATCCTCGACGCCGCCGTGCACGGACCGACCGAGAGCGACCGGTTGGCGGCGCTGCATGCCGCCCTGCGGCTCGCCGACCCGGAGAGCTGGGAGCCAGGGGAGGCGCGGGAGCGGGCCACACGACTCGCCGAGGTCGCGGGGTAGCCGGCGAGCGCCCGGGACGGCCGAGGACCGCTCCGGGGCGCGCAGAACTCGGGGGGTTCACTCTCAACCCCCCCACTTCTGCGCGCTGGAGCCCCCGAGCCGAGTCCAAGCCGCCCACAGCGAGACGGACCCCACCTCACCGCTCCAGGTAGACCATCCAGCTCTGCGAGAGCCCCTCCGGGTCCCAGGGATCCCCGCTCACGCGCTCGATCTGCCAGGCCGGGTCCTCCAGCACCTCCAGCGCCCGGGTGCCCTCGAAGAGGTCCACCGTGGTCAGCAGCACCCCGGTCCCCTCCGCGGGTCGCCAGTCCTCCCAGGTCGAGGGCAGGGCCGCGACCTGGAGCCCGGCGGCGAAGACCACGCCGCGACCGGACAGGGTGCAGGCCACACGACCCGCTGCCGGAGGGTGGTGCTGGAGCCAGCGGGCCATGCGCTCGGCGGCCGGGCTGGCCTCCAGGTACACCGGCTCCAGGGGAGGCCGCAGGACGGCCTCGATCCCGAGCAGCACCACCAGCGCCACCGTCGCCCGCCTCCACGGGACCCGCTCCGCCGCCGTGACCGCCAGCACCAGCAGGGCCGGGACCGCGAAGATCACGTTCGCCGCGAGGGTGGCCTGGTCCCAGGTCATCGGCAGCAGCGCCAGGGCACCCAGGGGAGCGACCACCAGGCCGACCCCCACGAGACCTCGCCAGGCGCCGAGGGCCAGCAGCACCGCACCCCCCAGGGCCGCCACCAGGCCCACGGCCCCCAGGGCCTCCACCAGGGCGCCGATCATCGTCCAGGCCCCCTCGGGAGCCCGGGCCAGCAGCAGGGTCGGGTCCGACGGCGGCACTTCGAGGCCCGCCTCCACGGCCCGGGTCAGGAAGCGCCGGTAGGGCGTCGGCGCCGAGGCGGCCCCCGTCAGCGAGAGGAAGTCGGGGGGGGCCCAGGTCTCGGCCCAGGGGATCCAGAACGACTCCCAGGCGCCGCGATCGGCCCCGGAGAGGCGGCGCTGGAGCATGCCCGGGAGCAGGGCCAGGCCCCCCAGGAGCAGCGAGCGCCACCGCCGGGGACCGCCGACCAGGGCGGCCACCAGGATCAGGGGAGCGAGCGCGGCCCCTTCGGGTCGCGCGAGCGGTGCCAGCGCGGCCACCGCGAAGGCCGGCCACCAGGCACGACGTCCCCGGGAGGCCTCCAGGGCCAGCGCACCAGAAGTCGCGAAGAGCAGCCACCCCACCGGCCGCGCATCCAGCACCACGGCGTGGCTGTGGACCGCGGGCAGCAGCCACCAGGCGAGCACGGCGGCCCTCGCGGCGCCCCGGCCCGCGAGGCCGTGCGCCGCGCCGTGCAGTCCCCAGGCCACCCCACCGGCCGCGACCACGTTGACGATCCAGGCGGCCGTTCGCTCGCCCAGCCCAGAGAGCGTCCAGACCAGCACCGGCCACAGCGGCGGCCAGTAGGCGAAGTCCCCTCCCCCGCCCTCCGATCCCCAGGAACGGACCAGGGCGAACATCTCCAGCCCGTCGGGGTGGAGCACCGGCGGACCACAGGTCAGGGCGAAGACGACCACGCTCAGCGCCACCGCGAGCCAGCGCTCTCGACCCGGGTCCATCACGGTTGAAGTTGCCTCCCCTCCCACGATCCCACAGACTGTCCCGAGGTGCCGCTCCCGAGGTCCATGGCTTGCGCGTCCTGCTCCTGAACCCCTCCATCCGGCCAGAGCAGTTCGGGCGCTTCAGCGGTCTGCTGGAGGCGATGCCTTGCGTGGGGCTCGCCTACGTCGCCACCTTCCTGGACCGGGCCGGCCACGAGGTCCGGGTCTACGACGACTTCGCGCTGCAGGGCGGGCACACGGCGGTGCTGCGGGCCATCGAGGACTTCGAGCCCCAGGCCCTCGGGGTGAGCGTGCTGACGCCGGTGGCCACCCACGTGCACGCCCTGCTCCGCCAGGTCCGGGATCGCTGGCCTGGACGGCGGATCTTCCTGGGCAACCTGCACGCCGATCTCTTCCCGGAGGAGTTCACCGACGTGGCCCAGGCCGTGGTGCACGGCGAAGGAGAAGAAGGCTCCGTCGAGCTGCTCCAGGCCTGGGAGGAGGGCCGCAGCGGCGAGGGCATCGCCGGCGTCACCGTGCTGCATCCCGACCGGGTCGTGCGGTCCGAGGAGCGCCCCTGGGCCACCGACCTGGACGCCTACCCCTTTCCCGACTGGAGCCTGCTGCCCTATGACCGCTACGGCCTGATGGCCCTGGGCACCATCGCCCGCCCGATCGTGGCGATGGCCGCCAGCCGCGGCTGCCCCTTCCGCTGCACCTACTGCTCCCTGGAGAACCAGGGCAAGGTCTACCGCAAGCGCAGCGTCCGCGACATGGTCGACGAGGTCGAGCACGACGTGCGGCGCTTCGGCGTGCGGCAGATCGGCTTCATGGATCCGATCTTCCCGATGGGCCCCCGCCAGGGCATCGCGTTCTCCAGGGAGATGATCCGCCGCGGTCTCCAGGACCAGGTGGTCTGGCTCTCCGAGCTGCGCACCGACGTGGTCGACCGCGAGGCCCTGACCTGGATGAAGCGAGCCGGCTGCCGGCGGCTGGTCTTCGGCATCGAGTCCGGCGACGACACCCTGCTGGCGGCCGTCAACAAGGCCAACACGGCCCAGCGCTCCCGGGACACCATCCGCTGGTGCCGGGAGGCGGGCATCTCCACGGTCGGCCTGTTCATGATCGGCATGCCCGGCGAGAGTCCGGCCCAGACCCAGGCCACCATCGACTACGCCTGCTCCCTGGAGCTGGACTTCGCCAAGTTCGCCATCTGCGTGCCCTTTCCCGGCAGCGAGATCTACGCGCAGATGGTCCAGGACGGGCGCCTGAGTCGCCGGGACTGGGAGAACTACACCACCTTCAACCCGGACCAGGCCCGGATCGTCGTGGCCTCGGAGGTCCAGACCCCGGCCCAGCTCCTGGGGGCGCTGCGGCGGGCGACCTTCCAGTTCTACATGCGTCCGCGGCTCATCGCCCGGCACCTCTTCCAGATCCGGTCCATCGACGCACGCCAGATGGCGCACGGTGTGTGGTCGGTGTTGCCTGACCTGCCGCGGGTGAGACCCTGGAGGCGCCCGAGTCCGGTCGCCCCCCCTACCCCCTCGAGGTCCTGAGTGCGGGTCCTCTTCCTCCAGGACAGCGCCATCAACGAGTCCCTGGCGCTCACAGAGGCCTCGGGGTGCCTGCTGGCTGCGGGCCACCAGACCCGCCTGCTGCTCTCGGACGAGGAGCCCGAGCTGGGCCGGCGCATCGCCGAGTGGGACCCTGCCCTCACGGTCGTGCCCTGCTCGGTCGCCGGGGTCGAGACCGCCCGCTCCCTGGCCCAGCAGGCCCGGCGAGCGGGATCGACCTTCGTGCTGATGGCCGGGACCCACGCCACCCTGGACACCTCGATCGCGAAGCTGCCCGAGGTCGACGCCGTGTGCGTGGGCGAGGCGGAGCGACCCCTGCTCGACCTGGCCGACCGGCTCCAGGCGGGCGCCTCCTGGTGGGAGGTGCCGAGCCTCGCCTTCGAGCGGAACGGCGCGGTGGTCGAGAACCCCCTCGCCCCGCTGGTCGACGACCTCGACGCGCTGGCGATGCCCGACCGCGAGCTCTACTACCGCTACGACTTCATCGCCCGCTTCCCCTTTCGCAAGTTCTCTTCGGGGCGCGGCTGCATCCATAGCTGCACCTTCTGCTGGAACTCCACCGTCAAGGAGATGGTGGACGGCCTCGGGACCTTCGTCCGCCGCAAGTCACCGCGGCGCATGGTCGACGAGATCCGGGCCGTGGTGGAGCGCCACCCGACCCGGATCGTGCACTTCAGCGACGACCTGTTCACGATCTGGCCCCGCTGGCTCGAGGAGTTCGCCGAGCTCTACCGACAGGAGATCGCCCTCCCCTTCACCTGCAACACCTCGATCGAGCTGGTGACCGAGCCCACCGTCGACGCCCTGCGCGACGCCGGCTGCCAGGGGGTAGCCATCGGCATCGAGACGGGCAACGAGGACCTGCGCAGCCGCATCCTCGCCAAGACCGTCTCCAACGACGACGTGCGGCGAGCCGCGAGGCTGATCAAGAGCCGTGGCCTGGAGCTGACCACCTTCAACATGCTGGGCAGCCCCGGGGAGACCCTCGAGGACGCCCTGTCCACGGTGGCCCTGAACCGCGAGATCGGCGCCGACCACGTGCGCTGCAACCTGGTGGTGCCCCTGCCTCACACGGACTTCGAGCAGCGGGCCCAGGACGACGGCAGGCTGGCCGCAGACTATGGCGCCCGCCGCATCGACGGCCTCGGCCGGCCCCAGGTGGCCTTCGAGACCGAGGACGAGACCGCCTTCGTCAACCTCTTCTACCTCTTCCGGGTGGCGGTCCATGTGCCCCGCCTCGATCCCCTCGTGCGTCGGCTCCTGCGACTACCGACGCCTCGACTCCTGGCCTGGCTGCGCCTGCTCATCCCCTTCGAGGAGAAGCGCATCTACCACCTCCGGTGGCGGGACGGCCTCCGCTACTTCGCCCACGTGGGCGATCCCCACAAGCGCACCACCAACTACGTGACCCTGCCATGAACCGCGACGTCATCCTCCTGAACCCGTCCTATGTCTACCCGCCCTTTGGTCCCGGCGACCGCCGCGCGCTGCAAGACGACCCCCTGTTCATGGACCTGCCGGGGGAGGAGTTCCTCTACCCGCCGATCGGCCTGCTCTCGATCGCCGGCGCCCTGAAGCGCGCCGGCTACACCGTCGAGGGCATCGACAGCAACACCCACGTGATGACCCCCGAGGAGCTGGCCCGCTACTGCGAAGGGGCCAAGGTGGTGGGCATCAGCCTGTTGGTGGCGAATCTCCGCGCCACCTACCAGATCATCCAGGTCATGAAGGGCCGGGGCTACGAGATCGTGCTCGGCGGGGCCTACCCCTCGGTGACCCCGGAGGTCGTGGCCCAGATGGGGCTGCGCTACGGCATCGCCGGCGAGGGTGAGGTCGCCTTCATCCAGCTCTGTGACGCCCTGATCCGCGGCGAGGGCAAGCCCGAGGACATCTCCGGCGTGATCATCGCCGAGGACGAGCAGCGCGTCTGGACGCGGCCGCCCGAGCTGGTCACGGACCTGAGCAGCGTGCTGCCGGACCGCTCACTGATGCGAAAGGGCACCTACAAGCTGCCCTTCACCTCCCGCCTCGAGGTCGCCCTGGCCTCTCGCGGCTGTCCCTATGCCTGCACCTTCTGCTACTGCTCCAGCGCCTCCCCAAACTCGATGTTCACCACCAGTCGCTGGACCGACATCGACGTGATCGTCGGCGACGTGGTGGACACCGTCGCCCAGTACGACCCGCCCTACCTGGAGATGATCGACGAGACCTTCACGGTCGACCGCGACTACGTCATGCAGTTCTGCCAGGCGCTGATCGAAGCCGGCGTGACGGTGCCCTGGGGGGCCAAGACCCGCTTCGACCTGGTCGACGAGGAGCTGCTCCAGGCGATGGCCCGGGCGGGCTGCCGCAAGATCGGCTTCGGCCTGGAGTCCGGCGTCTACGACCACCGCAAGGCGATGAAGAAGAACTTCGGCAACGACAAGGTCGCCGAGGTGTTGAGCGCCGCCCGCACGGCCGGCCTGGAGACCTCCTGCACGATCATCTTCGGCCACCCCGACGAGACCCTGGCCGAGATGCAGGCCAGCGTGGACATGGTGAAGGAGGTGCGCCCCACCTACGTGGAATTCCACATCATGGTGCTGATCCCCAAGACCCACCTCTTCCGCCAGGCCCTGGCGGAGGGCAAGGTCCAAGAAGACGTCTACGAGCGCTTCATGCTCGGCGAGGTCGGCTACCCCGAGTACGCGCCGGGGGACCTCACGCCCGAGGACATGCGGCGGGTCCACCGCAAGGCCGTGCGGGACTTCTACTTCCGGCCCTCCTACATGGTGGACACCCTGAAGCGGCTGAGGTCCACCGCGGACCTGATGCAGCACGCCCGGGCGGCCCGGTCGCTGCTCAAGATGACCGACCTGCGGCGGCCGGTGTGGGCGGTGGGACGGAGCCGGCTGGGGAGCTGACGGGGGCGCTCGGGCCGACCTGTCCGTGTTCGGCAGACGGGCCAGAGTGGTGTTCTGGGCTGGCTTCGCGGGGTGGACTGGAGCCACGGGATGGGTCATCAGGTGAGCGCCTGCAGCCCTCACGACCAGAACACCCGTGACCCCAGACCTTCGCAGCTCGGCCGTCGACCTGCTCGACAGGACGGCTCGCCCACCTGACGTCCGCGTACAGGCGCGCCTGCTGGGCGTGACTCCAGGCAGCGCCCAGCCTCCTGACGTTCGACCAGGGGGTCGCGTGGGCCGCGAAGCGTGGCCGGGCAGGCCGGGAGGTGCGGGAGCCCTGGCAGTGCCGACCGGGCGGGGAGGCTATCCTGCCAGGATGACGCGCCTGCCGCCGACCACACCGGAGCTCCTGGACCCGGAGCACCGCCCCTACTTCACCTGGTGGGCCGACGTCACCGTCGGCGACCTCCACGCTCTGCTGAAGGGCCAGGACCCGGAGCTTCGCCGCTACTGGACCGCGGCCATCCTGCGAGAGGGCAACACGCGGGATGTCTGGCTGTTCCTCGATCGGGAAGAGGTGGTGACGGACTGGGAGGCGCTCGCTCCGCGTCTCGGCGATGCGAGGGCCAGGTGGTCCTGGTTGCTGGGGATCCGGGATCGACGGCTGTGTCTGGCCCCCGCAGCGGGCGGAGGAGACGATGCCCCCTAGGTTCGATCGCCGAGTCGTCTCTTCGGAGATGCTGGCGCTGGCTCGCGCTGTGCAGAACGCCGTGGGAGGCCGGCTTGCGGGGGGAGCGGCGCTCGCGGGGCTCCACCTCGAGCATCGCCGGACCCGGGACATCGACCTGTACGTGGAAGACCGTCGAGGCCACCGCGAGGCCGTTCGAGTGGCGCCGGTGCTCGGGAGGGAGGTGGGACTGGAGCTGCGCATCGTCCGGGACGGCGGAACCTTTGCGCGGGGAGAGGCCAGGGGTCCGTCCGGCGCCTTCGAGGTCGATCTGGTCTATGAGCCACTCCCGCCCATCGCCTTGCGCCAGGACCTGGTGGAGGGTCTCCGGGTCGAATCTCTGGAGGACATGCGGGCGAGCAAGCTCACCTGTCTGCTCTCCCGCGCGGAGCCTCGAGATCTCGTCGACGTGCTCTTCCTCGAACGGGCCGGCTTCCGGGTCGAGGACGATCTCGAGCTGGCGCTGCAGAAGGACGCCGGCATCGACCCCGGCCTCCTCGCCTGGCTCCTCGAGCACTTCCCGACGGCGCCGATGCCGCAGATGCTCCTTCCCCTCGAACGGGAAGAGCTGATCGCGTTCCGGGATGAGCTTCGGGAGCGACTCCGCAGACTCTCCGTCGGCGAGTCCTCGGAGTAGCTCGTCGGTGACGACGTCGAGGGATTCGGGCACCTCGGGGGGGGAGGTCACCGGCGAGGTCGAGCGCCGGGGCGAGATCACTCCCCCGTGTCCAGCGCCTCGTCCGGCGACACCTGGTCCCAGTCGACGCGGACCTCGAAGCACCCATCGGCCCCGGTCATCGCCGTGGCGTAGAGCCGATCCGCGGTGTCGCGGACATCGAGGGGCGTGTAGCTCGCCGGCACGTCCTCGAAGGAGAGACACCCGGCGACCACCAAGCCGGAGCTGAGCTGCACGCTGTCCTCCAGCTCCTCGGCGGTCGCCACCTCGAAGTGCGTGGCGCCATCGGCCCCGGCCGGCGGGGTGAAGGACCACTGGAGCTCGCCGTCGGCCACGGGCAGGACGAAGCGGCCCCGGCTGTCGGTGACCGTGGAGTAGGCGTAGCCGTCGAAGCCCAGCTCGACGGCCCGCACGAGCACGTCGGCCAGCGCCGCCCCCTCGGCATCCAGCACGGTCGCCGAGACCACGGGACGGGACTCCAGGGAGATGCCCTCGTCACCACCGAGCTCGGTGTAGCGCTCGGTGAGGGCGACGACCTCGGCCCAGAGCACCGGACCGTGCTCACCGCCGTACTCGGGGATGACCTCGACCCGGTAGTCCCCGGGCACGGCCCGGTTCGAGAAGCGACCGTTGCTGCCCGTGGTGGTCTCCACCACCAGCTCGCCGTCCGGGTTGTCGTCGAGGTACAGGGAGGTGAAGCGGACCCGGACGCCGGCCAGCTCGCGCCCGTCGGCATCGACCACGCCCCCATCCACCGTGATCGGCGCAGCCGCCACATAGGTCACGTCCAGCCGCAGGCCCGCCTCGGGGCCGACGACGTCGGCCTCCAGCCGGAGCTCCGGCAGGTGCCGACCGACGTCCCCTTCGACGACCAGCTCGTGCTGCCCCGGGGTCACCCGCAGGTGGTAGCTCCCGTCGGAGGAGGTCACGGCGCGGGGCCCGGCCACGCCGGACGCGAGGTCGATGGCCTGGACCGCGAGGCCTTCGAGGGCCCCGGAGACATCGCCTTCGGCGACGCGACCATAGAGCGGCACCCCAGGGTCCAGCTCGAGGTCGAGCACGCCACCGTCGTCGGGCCGGACGAGGAAGTCGGCGGCGACCCACTGCGGCAGCAGCACCGGATCGCGCGGGACGACGGCGAGCTGGTAGGCCTCGGTGGAGGGCGTGAGCTGGAGCGAGTAGGAGCCGTCGTCGGGATCGCTGACCACGGTCTGGCCCATCGGCAGGCCCGGCACGTAGGCCCGGATCTCCGCCTCGACGGGGACGTCGTCGATGCCGGGCACGCCGACCTCGGCGGCGGAGGGGTAGGACACGAAGCCGGTGACCAGCCCCTCCAGGATCACCGGGGCCTGCAGCCCGAGTCGGCCCAGGTCCTGCAGCTCCCGGCCCTGGAGGCGGAAGCTCTGGGCCTGGAGGCGGGTGTCCGCGTCGAGCGCCTGGGACGCGAGCTCGTCGGAGGGGAAGACGTCGATGCGCAGGCTGCGGGCATCGTGCTGTTCTTCGGGGTCTTCGGAGTCGCCATCCCACCGGGCCAGGGTCGCGTCGCTCTGACCACAGCCCGTGGCCGAGAGCGAGAAGACCAGCAGTGGCAAGAGACATCGCACGACCGGGAGAGGCTGCATGGGACGTGCCAGGGAGTGGACTGTCGGGATTCCAGGTGGTTGGGAGATCCGACACCCGGTGAGCGCCGGAGACCACGACCCGCCCGTCACGGCTGGCACACCGACGGTCGAGATAGAGAGGTCCCCAGCCCGAGCCGGAGGTCGAGATGGCGACAGAGAAGAGCGAGCCCCGGGGCGCCCCCCTCCACGTGCTCTTCGTCACCTGCCCGCCCGACGAGGCCGCCGGGCTCGCACGCCAGCTCGTCGAGGAGCGCTGCGTCGCCTGCTGCAACATCCTCCCAGGTGTCCGGTCCATCTACTCCTGGAAGGGCGAGCTCTGCGACGACCAGGAGTCGGTGCTGCTCATGGAGACCTCGGCCGAGCGCTTGGAGGCGACGATGGCCCGCATCCAGGAGCTCCACTCCTACGAGGTGCCCAAGATCCTGGCCCTGGCCCCCGACCGGTCGACGCCGGACTACCTGGAGTGGGTGCGGGAGATGACCGGCCCGGCCTGAGGCCGCGCTCAGTGCACCTCAGCCGCCCGCCAGAAGGCCAACAGGACCAGGTTCTCGCGGTGTGAGCGGGCCTCGGCGACGTCGTCCGCGTAGCGGCCGATCAGGACACGGAACACCATCCGCCCCACGTGCCACGGGATCCAGCCGGCCAGGGGCAGGACCTCCTCCAGGGCGGTCTCCTGCTCGAAGAGCTCGTGGCCGAGGCGGGCGAGCGGGCCAGCCGCCAGGGTGGCGAGCAGCCAGCTCGGATCCTGGTGCATCAGCCCCAGGAGCAACCCGCCCCAGAAGGCCGCCCAGGCGAGCAGGTGGAGGGCGATGTTGCCCGGGTCGCTGTGGTCGCAGCAGAAGGCGATCCAGGCGTCGTGCCTACGGGTGCGCGTCTCTTCCATCGTCTCGGCTCCGGTCCCACCCGATCCCGACTACGCAAGGGGACCCGCCCTCATGCGGGGTCCGCAATCGGCATGACAAACCGTTGCAATCGGTGAACATCGGGGGCTGCTCAGATCGACCCCAGGAACCCGGCCAGGATGTCGTCGCCGTCCCGGTAGGCGACCACGACCCGGCCGTCGTCGGTCACGGCCACCGCGCACTCGTCCACGGCGCCGGCGCTGCCCAGGTCCAGGTTCACCGTGCCGTTGCTGCCACCGAAGGGGCGCAGCTCGAAGAGGAAGGGCTCGCCGGTGCTGCTCACGGCGCAGGCCACGGCGTCGCCGGTGCCGTCCCCCGCCGCGTCGATGTCCTCGAGGTCCACGGTCGGCAGGGTGAACGAGGTCGAGCCGCGACCGGGGCCGCTGTTCTGCCAGGTCTCCAGGTGGAGCGCGTTGGTGCCATTGCCCGTGTTGACCTCGCAGCCGTACCAGCTCGAGGCGTCGCAGGCGGTGACGAAGTGGGTGTAGCTGACGTCCGCCGAGACCTCCATGTCCCGGATGCCCCAGTAGTAGTCCCACTGGTCGGTCTTGGAGATCGACGACCCGCTGAGCCGGTACTCCTCGAGGTAGGGGGCGTAGTAGAGGCTGTTGTAGAAGGTGTCCGTGAGCGGGTCGAGCTCGCAGCGGTAGGTCGTCTCCGACGGGTTGTAGGTCCCGTAGCTGCACGTGCCGCTCGCCGAGTCCTGCCCAGAGCTGCCGGTCACGATGTCGTCCCCTTCGTGGGAGAGGGCGAAGAGGTTGGTGGCGTCGACGCTGGCACAGGCCACGGCCGTGAACCGGGCGCTGGAGGACACCGCGAGCTGGAGGTCCTCCAGGGGCTCGATCCCGGTGGTGCTGCGGGAGATGCTCCCGCTCTGGCCGCTGTCGGCATCGAGCACGTCGAGCTGGATCTGGCCGTCGTCGTACGCGGTGAGCCAGCCCAGGTACTCCTCCTCGGCCGTGAAGTCGAAGCGGTCGATCCAGTCGCCGGAGCTGGAGCCCTCTCCCAGCGCCCAGGTCTGGGTGATCGGCAGCCCGGGCTCGTCCGGGTCCAGGCCGAGCGCGAGCCGGCCCTCCTGCCACCGGATGCCGTCCTCCTCGTACTCGGCGGCCGCCCAGCCGAGCCAGATGGCGTCGGGCGTCACGACCAGGCGGGGCCCGAGCACGTTCGACGAGTCCAGGGTGTCGAGGACCGCGAGCACGTCCTCCTGGCCGTCGCAGTCGTCGTCGTCGCGGTCGTCGAGCTGCTCGAGCCGGCCGGGGTGGATGTCGGGGTCGCCGTCGTCGCAGTCGTCGGTCAGCGCCGCCGTGCCCGCCGGGGCGTCGCAGGCGCTCTGGGTGGTGGAGGTGCCGTAGCCGTCGCCGTCGTCGTCGGTGTACCAGGTCTTGGGGTCCAGGGGCTCGTCGTCGTCG
>CAZCVP010000189.1:0-16560 GCA_964501915.1 uncultured Enterobacterales bacterium | reverse complement strand
GTTGTGGGTGTCGGTGTCGTTGTCGGCGTCGGTGTCGGTGTCGGTGTCGGTCTCGGTCTCGGTCTCGGGGGCCGTGTCGGCGGTGTCCCCGTCGGAGCGACAGGCGGAGAAGACCAGCAGGCAGGACAGCACCAGGACGCGGGACATGGGACCTCCGAGGCGGCGATCCTACCTCCCCGTCTCCGGTCGCGGGCAGGGAGGATAGAGAGGACCGCCGTGGCTGGTGCGGAAGATATCGGCCCCCGCGGGGGCTACGACAACACCCGCTGAGCCCGAACCGCTGCACCCGCAGCCGCTGTGGAAGAAGATGAACGACATCGAGCTCTTCGAGCACTTCAAGGAGACCCGCGAGCGCCTGCTGGGGCAGATCGAGCGGGTCATCGTCGGACAGCACCGGGTGGTGGAGCTGATGCTCACGGCGCTCTTCGCCCAGGGGCACGGCCTGTTCATCGGTGTGCCCGGCCTCGCCAAGACGCTCCTGGTGTCGACCACGGCCCAGGCGCTGGGGCTCTCGTTCTCCCGGATCCAGTTCACGCCGGACCTGATGCCGGCGGACATCGTGGGCACCGAGGTGCTCGAAGAGGATCGCAGCACCGGGCAGCGGGCCCTGCGCTTCATCCATGGGCCGGTCTTCACCCACATGCTCCTGGCCGACGAGATCAACCGCACCCCGCCCAAGACCCAGGCCGCCCTGCTCCAGGCGATGCAGGAGCGGGAGGTCACGGCCGGCGGCCACACCATGCACCTGGAGCCGCCCTTCCAGGTCTTCGCGACCCAGAACCCCATCGAGCAGGAGGGCACCTACCCGCTGCCGGAGGCCCAGCTCGACCGCTTCATGCTCTCGATCCACGTCGGCTACCCCAGCGAAGAGGAGGAGGTCGAGGTCGTGCGGCGCACCACGGGCGGTGAGCAGGCCACCGTGGAGCCGGTCGTGTCGCGAGAGCGGCTGCTCCAGCTCCAGGCCCTGGTCCGCCGCCTGCCGGTCAGCGACGAGGTGACCCGGTTCGCCGTCCGGCTCGCCCGGGCGACCCGCCCCGAGAACGGCGCCCCCGAGGTGACCCGGCAGTGGGTGCGCTGGGGCGCGGGTCCGCGGGCCTCGCAGTACCTCTCCCTGGGGGCCCGGGTCTGGGCGGCCCTGCACGGCAACGAGGTGCCCAGCATCGACGACGTGCGCGCGGTCGCTCACGGCGTGCTCGACCACCGCGTGCTGCTCAACTTCCAGGCGGAGGCCCAGGGGGTCACCGTGCACCAGGTGGTCGAGGAGCTGCTGGAGCGGGCGTGAGCGAGGTCCTCAGCCCCTGGGAACCCGAGGTCCTCGCCCGGATCCACCACCTCCAGCTCCTGGCCCGCCACGTGGTCGAAGGGGTGCTGCACGGCGCCCACAAGAGCCGGCGGCTCGGGCCCAACGTCGAGTTCGCCGACTACAAGGAGTACTCGCCGGGTGACCCCCTGCGAGACCTGGACTGGAAGGTCCTCGCCCGGACCGACCGGCTGGTCGTGCGCCGCTACGAGGCGGAGACCGAGCTGGCCTGCACGCTGGTGCTCGACGCCTCGGGAGACGGCGGCACGGGCCAGTCCGCCGTGCGGGGACGCCTGCCGCCCGAGGGCTCCAAGCTCTCCTACGGCGTCGCCCTGGCGGCCACGCTGGCCTACTTCCTCCACCTGCACGGGGAGCCGGTCGGCCTGGCGATCCTCGGCGGCGAGGGGGTCGAACAACCCTGGATCCCGCCGCGTGGCGGCCGCCAGCACCTCGCCCAGCTCTTCGCTGCCCTGGCGAGGGTCCAGCCGGGGGGCCGCGCCGACATCGCCCAGAGCGTGGGCCGGTTCGCCAGCCGGGTGCCGCGCAGGGGACTGGTCGCCTTCATCACGGACTTCATGGAGGAGTCGCCGAGCTGGCTACCCGCCCTGGCCGGGCTGTCCCGTCGCCGGGCCGACCTGGTCGCCTTCCACCTGCTGGACCGCCGGGAGCTCTCGCTGGACTACGACCGCCCGATCGTCGTCTTCAGCCCCGAGGGGGGCGCGGCCCTGCCGATCGATCCCGGCGGCGACCGCCACGAGTTCGATCGGGTCGTCGCCGAGTGGCTCCAAGAGGTCCGCGGTGCCGTGCTCGGGCACGGGGGACGCCACCTGCCGACCTGGACGGATCAACCCCTCGAGACCGTGCTGCGGCGGGCGATCCAGGGGCTGCTGTGACCTGGACGCTGCTGGCGCCCGCGGCCCTGGCCCTGGGGGCGCTCGCCCTGGGCCCGCTGCTGGCCCACCTGGCGCGCCAGAAGCCCACGGAGAGGCTGCCCTACGGGGCGATGATGCTGGTCCAGCGGCTCGTCAAGCGGCTGCGCCGTCGTCGCCGGCTGCGGGATGCGCTGCTGATGCTGCTGCGCCTGCTGGCCGTGGTCCTGGTCGTGCTCGCCGTGGCCCGGCCGGAGGTGTCCTGGCCCGGTGACGTGCCCGAGTTCGGAGGCACCGGGCGGGTGATCCTCGTGATCGACGACAGCATGTCGATGGCCCTGCGCCGCTTTCCCGGGGGGCAGACGCTCTTCGGCGCCGCCCGGACCGAGGCCCTGGAGCTGATCGAGGACCTGCCGGAGGGGGCCGAGGTCGGCCTGGTGCGGCTCGGGGGCGAGGCGGAGCCGCTGCTCACGAGCCTGACGGGGGACCGGGCGCTCTTGGCCTCGGAGCTGGAGGGGCTGGAGCCCGGCTACGGCACGACGGACCTCGCCGGAGGCCTGCGCACCGCCCGGGCCCTGCTCGAGGACCAGCCCGGGGAGGTGGTCGTCTTCACCGACCAGGCCGGGCCGGGCGTGGTCACCGGGGCCGCCGAGGAGGTCGCTCGGCTCGTGTCCCGCGGCAGCTCGATCATCCCGCGGGTGGTCGAGGCCGCCGACCTGGGCAACCTCGTGGTCTCCGGTGCGGCCTATGGCGAGGGCCTGGAGGGCGGCACGGTCACGGTCCAGGTGGACAACTTCGGGCCCGCGGACGTGGAGGCACCGGTCACCGTCACCCTGCCGGATGGCTCGGAGATCACCGCCTTCGTGACGGCCCCGGCCGGTGAGTCGGCCCAGACCCAGGTGACGGTGCCGCCGGAGGTCCCAGGGGGGATCGGCTCGGCCCGGGTCCACGACGACGGCCTGGTCCTGGACGACGTGCGGTCCTTCCACCTGCCCCGGGTCGGAGCCTCCCGGGTCCTGGTGGTGGACGGCGACCCGGGCTCCACGCCGGTGCGGTCCGAGGTCTACTTCCTGGAGCGAGCCCTGGCGCCCTGGGGAGAGGTGCGGGGCGGCGTGCTGCCGGAGATCGTGGCCCCGGCCGGGCTGGTGACGCTCGATCCCGAGGTCCACCGCGTGGTCTACCTGGCCAACCTCTCGGACCCGGCCACCTGGGCCGCGGACCTGGTCGACTTCGTGCGCGGCGGGGGCGGACTGGTCCTGAGCCTCGGCAGCAACGTGACCGCCGATCGCTACAACGGGTCGCTGCACGAGCTGCTGCCGGCCCGGCTTCGCAAGGCCCGCAGCCTGGTGGCGGCCTCCGCCGAGGGTGGCGTGCCCCTGGCGCTGCCGGACTTCAGCGACCCGCTCTTCCGCCCCTTCACCCGGCGGGGCCGCAGCGCCCTGGAGCAGGTCGAGGTGCGGATCGCCTGGACCCTGGAGCCCTACCAGGACACCGAGGACGTGCACACGCTGCTGCGCCTCGAGGACGGCAACCCGGTCCTGGTGGAGCGGGTGGTGGGCCGAGGCCGGGTGTTGCTCTGGACCTCGACGGTCGACCTGGACTGGACCAACCTGCCGCTCCAGGCGGCCTACCTGCCGCTGGTGCAGCGCATCACGAGCTGGCTGGGAGGCGAGGCGGGGGCGGCCTCCAGCCGGTACGAGGGGCGGGTCTTCGACACGGTCCAGGTGGCGGTGCCCGGGGGCACCGGCGAGCCGATCCTGACCGGTCCGGACGCCGAGGAGGTCTCCTACACGATGAAGTCCGGGCCGGAGCGCACGGTGCGCTTCGTGCCGACCCGTCCGGGCGCCTACGCCCTGGCCTTCGAGGGCGCCTCGCCGTTCGCGATGGTCGCCGTCAACACCGATCCGGTCGAGAGCGACGTGCGGGTCCATGGGGAGCTGGCGCAGGTGGAGGCCGAGGTGGCCCCGGAGCTCTTCCTCCGCAAGGCGGAGCTCGGGCTCTGGGCCCTGTGGCTCGGGCTGGCCCTGCTGGCGGCGCAGGCGGTCATGGGCCGGTGGCTGGGAAGGAGGATCACCTGATGATGCGCCGCCGGGACCTGCTGCTGGCGACCCCCGGGCTGCTGCTCGGCTCCCGAGCCTTCGCCCTGGGGCGCTCGGCCGAGGCCGACGTGGCCGAAGTGGTGCTGCCCGCCGGCACGGTCTCCCGACCGGACGCCTGGCTGCGCCTGCTCTACGAGCTCGAGGTCACCACCAGCATCGAGACCGTCTCCTCGGTGATCCAGCTGCCCCCCGAGGACCCGGCGCTCTTCGACCACCCCTTCGCCGTGCTCTGTGGCGACGGCGCCTTCTCACCGCTGAGCACCGAGGCCAGGCAGCAGCTCGTCCGCTACATCGCCTATGGCGGCTTCCTGCTCTTCGACGACGTCTCGGGGCTCGAGGGCTCGGCCTTCGACGCTTCGGTCCGTCGGCTCTGCGGCCGGCTCTTCCCGACCCGCCCCCTGGCGTACCTGCCTTCGGACCACTCGCTGTATCGGGCCTTCTTCCTCATCGACCGCCCCGTCGGTCGGCTCTCCACCTGGCCGCGGCTCGAGGGCATCACCCTGGGCGAGCGGACCCCGATCGTCTACAGCCGCAACGACCTGAGCGGCGCCCTGGCCCGCGACGGCACCGGGCGCCACGCCTTCCCCGTCGACGGGGGTGTGCCGGCGCAGCGCCGGGAGGCGGTGAAGCTGGGCGTGAACCTCTACGTCTACGCCCTCACCTCCAACTACAAGAAGGACCAGGCCCACGTGAAGGCCCTGATGGAGGAGGGGAGACTCGAATGACCGAGTCCTCCCTCGTCTGGACGTCCCCTCCGGAGGTCATCGCGGCCGCGGTGGTGCTCGGGCTGCTGGTGATGCTCCTGGCCCTGCGCCGGCCGGGGGCCGACCGCCGGGCCCTGGAGCTGGGCCTGCTGCTGCCGGCGGTGGTGGCCGTGGTGGTGGCGGCGGCCGGACCGCTGCAGGTCACCGAAGGCAAGCGCCTGGAGGAAGGCCGCCTGGTGGTCCTGGTCGACGACTCCCGCTCGATGTCGGTGCTGGAGTCGGGTCGGGCCCGCAGCGCCCGGGTGCAGGAGGCGCTCGACGCCCTCGGGGAGCAGGCGGTCGTGGAGCGCTTCACCTTCGCCGGCTCGCTCAAGGCTGGCGCGGACGCGTCCTTCGACAAGTCGGACACCGACCTCGCCGCTGCGTTGGGTGCCGTCGCCGACCGCTACGCCGGTGAGCGGCTGGCGGGCGTGGTGGTCATCACCGATGGGGTCGACCGCGGTGGCCTCGGCCGGGCCCTCCGCGACGAAGGGCTGCTCGAGGTGCCCAAGGTGCCCGGCCCGCTGACCTTCTACCAGGTGGGGGAGGTGGCGGACGTGCAGGACCTGTCGCTGGCCGGGGTCCAGAGCGGCGACTTCGCCTTCGTGCGCACGCCGTTCTCGCTGTCGGTCGATGTCGAGGGTGCGGGCTTCGCCGGCCAGACCGTGCCGGTGACCCTGACCCGGGACGGCTCGCTGGTGGCCACCCGGCGGGTGACCCTCGACCAGCAGGGCCGCGGGGCCGCCTCCTTCCGCGTGACCCCGACCCGACCGGGCCGCTTCTCCTACGAGGCCTCGGTGCCCGTCTTCGAGGGCGACGCCGTCCCGGGCAACAACGCGATGGCCGTCGTCGTGCGCGTGGTGCGCGATCGCCTGCGCATCCTCCAGGTCTGCGGCGCTCCGAGCTTCGACCAGAAGTTCCTGCGGCTCTTCCTCAAGCAGGACCCGTCCGTGGACCTCGTCTCCTTCTTCATCCTGCGGACCAACGAGGACCTGCGGGGACCCCACGACTACGAGACCCAGGAGCTCTCGCTGATCGAGTTCCCCTACCAGCGCCTGTTCTCGGACGACCTCTGGACCTTCGACCTCGTGGTCTTCCAGAACTTCGACTACGAGCCCTACTTCCGGTACCGGAGCGACGAGCTGTTGGGCAACCTCTCCGACTACGTGAAGGAAGGCAACGGCCTGGTGATGATCGGTGGGGACCGGTCCTTCGACCTCGGGGACTACGCCGGCACCCCGCTGGGAGAGGTCCTGCCCGTCTCCCTCGGGGTCCAGGGCACGGCGGTGGACCTGGTGCCCTTCCAGGCCTCGCTGAGCGCCCAGGGGCTGCACCACCCGATCACGCGGCTGGTCGGCGACCCGGTCGAGAACGAGGCCCTCTGGAGCCGGCTCTCGCCGCTGGACGGTCTCAACCTGAGCCGGGGGCTCGCTCCGGGCTCGGCGGCCCTGCTGGTCCACCCGAGCCTGGAGACGAGCCACGGCGCCAGCCTGCCCGTGCTGGCGGTGCGGGAGGCCGGGCGGGGTCGCACGATGGCCCTGATGGGGGACTCGAGCTGGCGCTGGGTGATGGCCGAGGCCGCCCAGGGGCACGGCAACCAGGCGTACCTGCGGTTCTGGAAGAACGCGATCCGCTGGCTGGTCCGAGACCCGGCCGGCGAGCCCGTGCAGGTCGAGGCCAGCCGGGAGAACGCGCTGCCCGGTGAGATCGTGCGCCTGGTGGCCCGGGTGCGGGACGTCGGCTTCGACCCGGTCGCCGAGGCCCGGGTCGTGCTGTCGATCGAAGGCCCGAAGGGCGAGACGCGCACCGAGGTGGTCACCGACCCCCACGGGGAGGCGGTGCTGGAGCTGGAGGCCGAGCACCACGGCACCCACCGGGTCACGGCCCGGGCGGCCACCGCGGACGGTGCCGGGCTGGGCACGGGCAGCACGGTCTTCGCCGTGACCTCGCGGGACCCGGAGCTCGAAGACGTGGTGCCCGACAACGCGCTGCTGGGTGCCCTGGCAAGGGGCGGCGGTGGGGAGCTCTACCTTCCCGGCCGGTACGGCCCGCCGGTCCTCGATCCCGAGGCTGGCCGCTGGGTCCGGGATCGCACGGAGAGACCCCTGTGGGCCCTGGGGTGGCTCCCGGTGCTGCTCGGCCTGTTCGGCTCCCTGTCGTGGTGGGTCCGCCGGCGCTCGGGTGGGCGCTGAGGTTGGTTCAGGGACCCGCTGCGTGGCGTCTCGAGGCCAGCATGCCGCAGGCGGCGTCGGTGGAGCGGCCGACGGAGTAGCGGCGGGTGAAGGGGATGTCGTGGGCGGCCAGGGCGTCGATGAAGCGATCCCGCTCGGCGGGGGTGGCCCTACGGTACCCATCGGGCCGGCTGTCGTTCACGTCGATGAGGTTGAGGCGGAAGGGGAGGTGGCCGAAGGTCCTCACCAGGGCCGAGACCTCCTCGGGTCCGTCGTTGACGCCGCCGAGCAGCACCCAGGCCAGCGTGAGCTTGTGGCGGGGTGTGCTCAGCTCTGCGAGGGCCGCTGCGAGCTCTTCGAGGGACCACTTCGCCGCGATCGGCACCAGCGCCCGGCGCTTGTCCTCGAGGGCCGAGGTCAGCGACACGATGAGCCGAAAGCGGTGGCCCTCCGACCCGTAGCGCCGGATCTGGGGGACGAGGCCGACCGTGGAGATGGTGATCGCCTTGTGGTCCGTGCGTCCGCCGCAGGGGTGGTTCAGCACCCGGGCCGCCTGGAGCACGCCGTCGTAGTTGTGGAAGGGCTCACCCTGGCCCATGAAGACCGCGCCGGTGATCCGCCCGGGACAGGCGCTGCGCACGGCGCAGAAGGCGCTCACGATCTCCCAGGGCTCCAGGTGGCGGTGCAGGCCGAGCCGCCCGGTCGCGCAGAAGTCGCAGCCCATGGCGCAGCCGGCCTGGGACGAGAGGCAGACGGTCCAGGCGCCGGACTTCTCCAGGCCGATGCCGACGGCCTCGGACAGGGCACCGTCGGGGGAGCGGAAGAGGAACTTCACGCTGTTGTCGGTCGGGTCGGGCGCCTGCTCCAGCAGCTCCAGGGGTTGCCAGGTGAAGGTCTCGGCGAGTCGGCTCATCAGGCGCCGGGCCACGGGACGGGCCATGCCCTCGAGGTCGGGACGGCCCTCCGACACCAGGTGAGCGAGGACGCGTCGGGCCTCCGTGAGGTCGAGCAGCACCCCGCTCGCCTCGCCCGCTCTCACGAGATCGGGGGGCGTCAGGCCGGCGAGGTGGGGACGGGTCATGGCGTCCGGGAGGTATCGCGTTCGCCGCGAGGGTCGCTCACTCGGCCCGAAGGACCAGGAACTCCACCCGCCGGTTGCCGGCCCGGCCCCACTCGGTGTCGTTGCTGTCGACCGGACGGCTCTCGCCGTAGCCCCGGGCCTCCAGCCGCTCCGGGGGGACCCCCTCGCCGACCAGGAACTCGAGCACGGCCTCGGCCCGGTCCTGGGAGAGGTCCAGGTTGGCGTCCTCGTCCCCCACGGCGTCGGTGTGGCCGCCGATCTCCACCAGGGCCAGGTGGGTCGACTCCAGCAAGAGCCGAGCGACGCTGCGCAGGGGGGCGCGGGAGCTCTCCAGCAGCTCGGCCGTGCCGAAGGCGAAGTGGATGCGCTCGTCGATCCGGATGCGACCCCCTTCGACCACGGCCCGCGGGGGACAGCCGAACGACACGAGGGGCACGCTGTCCGCACCCGCAGGCGTGTCGGGACAGGCATCCCGCAGGTCGGCCACGCCGTCGCCGTCGCGGTCCGGACAGCCGCCGGTGGCCTCCGGACCGGGGCGGGTCTCGCAGCGATCGCGCCCGTCCGGGACGCGGTCTTCGTCGAAGTCCGGGCAGCCCCCGGCCGCGGCGGGTCCGGGGTCCAGGGGGCAGTCGTCCTCGGGGTCGATCACCCCGTCGGCGTCGTTGTCCCACTCCGGACAGCCGTCGCCGTCCAGGTAGCCGTCCAGGTCCTCGGCCTCGTCTGGACAGGCGTCGGAGACGTCCGGGACCCGGTCGCCGTCGTCGTCGGGATCGGGACACCCGTCCTCGTCGCTGTGGGCGTCGCGATCCTCGGGGGCCCGGACGCACTCGTCCCGCCCGTTGCGGATGCGGTCGCGGTCGAGATCGGGCGCCAGCCCCTGGCGACGGGCGGACAGCCCGATGCCGGCCTCCCAGCTCAGCCCCCAGCCCCGGGGGTCGACCTCCAGGCCGGAGAACACCACGGCGGCCACCCCCCGCCTCGACCCGACGGCCAGGCCGAGCCAGCCGTGCAGTGGCTCCAGCTCCGTCCAGGGAGAGAACATCCAGCCCCCGTGGACCTCGGCGATCACGTGGGTCTGGTCCAGCAGGCGCTTCTGGACGCCGGCACCGGCGACGACCGAGGCGCGACCCTGCGTCGTGCCCTCGACGCCGAGGTTGAGGGTCCCGCCGATGGTGGAGCGTCGCACGGAGCCGGTGAGCAGCGCCCGGCCGGACAGGGCTCGGAGGTGGGTGCCGGGATAGATGGCGGGCGCCCAGGCCAGCTCGGTCGCCAGCCCCAGCGAGCGCCCCCGACCCGTGGGGTTGACCAGGCCGATCGTGGCCCCGCCGCGGACCTGGCCGACGGCGGAGAGACCCAGGGGGTCCTGGGGCAGGGCGAGGTCGGCGTGGACCCGCAGCCGCCTGGAGGCCGACCAGCTCAGGCCCGGCCGCACGACCGTCTCGTAGTCCACGTCCGTCGTCACCCAGGCCGTGCCCTGCAGGGTCCCCGGTGACTCGATGCCCGGCGCCACCAGGGCGATGCCGGGGTCGGTGGACTCCAGGGCCGGGGTCGGCGGGGCCTCGGCCCGTGCGGCCCCGACGAGGCTCGCGCCCAGCAGCAGCCCGGTGAGGGCGCGCCTCATGGCCGACCCCAGGTGACTTCGTCGGGGCAGGCGCCCTGCAGGACCAGCGGCGGCCCGTGGGCCGGGGAGGACAGGGCGCGGGAGGGCTCGGCGACCCGGGTCGCCTCGGTGCCCCGGCGCAGGCGCACCAGCAGGACCTCCTGGTGCCAGGTCGGCACCGTGCCCTGGTGGAAGAAGAGCGCCTCGAGGTGGAGGTCCCTGGGCAGGGTGGCCAGGGCGCCGACCGAGGCGTCGTAGGCCGCATACCAGCCGGCATCGGCGTAGCGATGTCCCCCCGGGTAGACGTACTGCGGCCCGGAGCCGACGGAGCCGCAGACCCGGACCTCTCGTCCCGGGACGTCCCAGGCCCCCAGCAGCCGCACGTTGGCCGCGACGAAGACCTCGGGGGAGAAGGTCGCCCCCTCACCGCCATCGTACAGCTCGATGGGACGGTTGTGGGTCCAGGCCACGCCATCGGCACCGAGCCAGAGGCGCGGGTTGTCGTGGATCACCCGCCCTCGCCCCCAGGCGATGACCTGGCGCCACCAGGAGGGCTCCATCCAGGGGCTGTCGAGGACCCCGACGCGGGCCTGGCCGCCGACCGAGACCCCGGGTTCCCAGCCCAGGGAGACCATGCCCTCGGCGAAGGTGTCCATGACCTCACCATAGGGGCGGCCGCGGTCGTCCAGGTCCCCGGCCCAGCTCGCCAGGGAGTCCAGCACCGGGCCGCGAGAGAAGCGCAGGCTGGCCTCACCCAGGGCGGCGATCCGCCCGCCGAGCCCGACGTCCCAGGTCAGCTCGGGGGGTCTGAGTCCGGTCATCGGGCTGGTGCCCAGCAGGACGTGGACCTGCCAGGGAGCGGCGGGTCGGGAGCGCACGCCGGCGGAAGCGCTGCCCCCCCGGGTGCGCTCGGCCCCGTTGGAGAGGGCGTAGAGCAGGGCCTCCGCTTCGAGCTGCCAGCTTCGGTGGAAGGGCACGGCGACGCCGACGGGGATCAGGGCGCCGCGGAGCCGCCCCGTTCCCGCGGGGCCTGACCGGCTGACGAGGGCGAGGCCGACCTCGCCCCCGAGCCCGATCCCGGTGTCCACGGGGGCGGCCTCGTCGGTGAGGGTGGTCTCGGCGATGACCCTCCGGATCGCGGCCGCGGCGCGGGGACGGCCGCGCTCCTCGCGCAGGTCCGCCAGGTCCCGTCCCACGGCGGGGTCGCGGCCGAGGTTCCAGTGCTCCTGGAGCAGCCGCTCGGCTTGCCGGTGCAGTCCCTGGGCCCGCAGGCTGGCTGCCAGGCGGCGCACCACCTGGGGGTCCTCCGGCGACAGGGCGTAGGAGATCTCGTAGGCGCGGCCGGCCAGCGAGTAGCGCTCCATGGCGGTCCAGGCGTCGCCGATGGCCAGCCAGGATCGGTGGTCCGCCGCTCCGTAGCGGTCGGTGGCCTGCGCGACGAGGCCGGTGGCGTGGACCGTCTGGCCACGTCGCCAGGCGTCGAGGGCCTGCTCCAGCTCGACCTCGAGCTGGAGGACGGGCAGGGCCTCGTGGACCCACGGGGCTGCGCCGGCCTCGGCTGCGGCCTCGAAGGAGGCGAGCACCCCAGCCGCCCGCCCACCCCGGGCGGCCCAGAGCAGCTCCAGGGCGGCTTCGTGAGACGGGCGCCCCGCCAGCACGTCGGTGGCCACGAACCAGGGCCAGTCCGTGGAGTCGGGTGCCAGGGCGATCCAGCCCAGGTCGACCTTCACGTCGGGATGATCGGGGATGCGCAGGAGCGCCTGCTGCAGCAGCTCGCGCGCCTCGTCTCGCCGGCTCTGTTGGAGGAGGTCCGCGGCCCGCGCCCGGTCCTGCTGGACCCGGACCTCGGCCACCAGCTCCCGGTTGATCTCGTGGGGATGGAGCTCGACCAGGGCGACCGCGCGACGCTCGGCGTCTTCGAGCTCGTGGAGGGCCACCAGGGCGTGGACTTCGCCGCGGGCAGCGACGGCGTTGCCCGGGTCCAGCTCCAGGGCGGCGGCGTAGGAGGCGAGGGCCTCGGCCGGGTCCCCCTCGGCGAGCCACAGCGCTCCGAGGCCGACCCGGTTCCAGGGGTCATCGCTCATGGCCAGCAGGGCCTGGTAGCGGCGGCGCGCCGAGGCCAGCTCGCCGGTGCGCAGCAGGTGGTCGGCCTCGCTGCGGAACAGGTACTCGCGGGTCCGCGAGACCTCTCGCTCCAGGTCCGGGTGACCGCTCTCCGGGATGGCCTCGAGCAGCTTCTGGGCCAGCTCGAACTGCTCCAGGGACACCAGGGCGCGGGACTCGCCGAGCAGCAGCCAGGGGTTGGTCGGCGCGAGGTAGCGGGCCCGCTCGTAGGTGGTGGCGGCCCAGAGGTGCTGGCCATCGGCGAGCAGCGCGTCGGCGTGGGCGTGCACGACGCCGGCGTGGTCCCGGTGGCGCTGGGCCAGGGGCTCGAGCCGGGCGAGGGCGCGCGTCGAAGCCCCCCCGGCCAGCAGGGCCCGGATCTCTCGCAGCTCCTGCTCCAGGGCGAGCTCCTGCCGCAGGATGGCGATCTCCAGGTCGGCGTAGCCGGAGGCCGACAGCAGCGCGTCGGCCTCGCTGTGGCGCTCCATGATCACCAGGATCGACACCTGGCTGCGCAGGGCGTCCCGCTGGCCGGGAGCCAGCGAGAAGGCCTGTCCGTAGGCCCGCTGGGCCTCCTCGAGCTGCCCGGACTCCCAGAGGGAACCCGCCAGCCCCATCAGGATCCAGGGAGAGCCCGGCGCCAGGGCGTGGGAGACGGCATAGGCCTCGATCGCGGCCTCCAGGTCGCCGGCCGCCTGCGGGACCTCGGCCGCGACGCCGCCGATCCGACCGAGATCGGTCAGCATCGAGCGCCAGCTCTCCGGCTCGTCGTTGGCGGCCAGCGCCCGGCGCAGGGCGGCGGCGGCCTGGGGCGCCTGGCCGGCGTCCATGGCGGTCCCGATGTAGGGCCCGAGCACCTCCCAGTCGGCGGGGCGCTGGGCCAGCACCGGCTCCAGCAACAGGCGGGCCTGGCGGTTGGCTCCCCGGCCGCGGAGCTCGGCGGCCCAGGCGAGCGCGACCTCGGGCTGGTCGGGGGCCTGCTGGAACGCGGCCTCCAGCGCTTCGCCGGTGGCGTCGGGGTCGAGCGCGACCCGGGCGGCCGCGGCCACCGTGACCAGGGGGTCGTCGGGCTGGCGGGTGGCGATCACGTGCTCGAGGCGTCCGGCGAGCAGCCAGGCCCGGGTGGCCCGGGTCCAGAGGTCCGGGTCGTCGTCCAACCTCCAGGCCGCCTCCAGGGCGCGGGCGGCCTCGACGGGCTGTCCCAGGGCGAGGTGCGAGGAGGCGAGGCTCACCTGGAGCGCCGCTCGGTCCGCCGGGTCTCCAGGGAGACCGGCCCGTGCCAGCTCCAGGGCGGCCCGGGGGTGGCCGAGGTGGTTGAGGGCCGGTGCGCAGGTCACCGGGGTCCTCCGCTCGGCGCAGGGGCGGACGTGCTCGTCGAGGTCCAGGCCACGGAGCTCCCCCGGAGAGTCCGCGGCGATGCGGGCGATGGCCAGCAGCTCCGGTGCGCCCCGTCCGGCCTCCAGGACCTCCAGGGCTCGCCGGGCCTGGCCATCGCGCAGCAGGGCCTCCCCGAGGGCGTCTCGGGGGCGGCGATCGTCCTCCCAGCTCTCGGCGAGGCGCGCCAGGTCGGCCAGGGCGGCCCGGTGCTGGCCGGGTCGTCCCAGCCGGGCCACCGCGGCAGCGAGCTCGACGGGACCCGGATCGAGGTCGTCGCCGGCGAGCAGGGCCTGCCGGTAGACCTCCGCCCAGGCGGTGCGCGGGGGCAGCTCACTGGCCAGGGTGCGCAGGCGAAGGCGTGCAGCCTGGCCGATGCGGTCGTCTTCGACCACCTGGAGCAACACGCCGAGCGCTTCGTCGACCCGGCCGGGGTCGGCCGCGAGGTCCTCGGCCAGGGCGAGCGCGTCCACGACCAGGGGCCGGGGCGTGCTGGGCTCTTCGGAGGCCGCGGCCGGTGCGGTGGGGAGATACACCAGCGCGGCCAGGATCAGGGTCCTCCAGGGGAACGTCATCGACCTCCGCCCCAGACACCACCTCCGTGAGGGGGGATTATGGCAGCCCGCCGGGGGTGGGGTCAGGCGGTGTCGAAGCGATCGAACTCCATCGTGAACTGGCCTCGACCCCGCGTCATGCTCCTGAGGTCTGTCGTGTAGCCGAGCAGTCGATCGAGCGGGGCGTCACAGGTGATCGTCGAGGTGCCCATCTCGGTCAGGGTGTCGTGGATCATCGCCTTGCGGGCCTGGAGGTCGCCCAGGACGCCACCCATCGACTCCTCGGGCACCACCACCTCCGTGGCCATGATCGGCCGCAGCACGAGGCCACCGCCGCGCGCCATCGCCTTGCGCACGGCCTCGGCGACCGCGACGCGCACGGCCTGGGCGCTGCTGGAGGGTCCGTGGAGCTGGACCCTGTCGACCTCGATGCGCACGTCCTGGAGGGGAGCGCCCTGCAGCGGCCCGGAGGTGCTGGCGTCCCGGGCGCCGTCGGCCGCGGCCTCGGCGAGGCCCGGGGGCAGCTCGTGGCCCGCGGGCTCGCCAGCCGGCGCCGAGCTCACCTCCACGCCGGCCCCGCGCGCCAGCGGGGTCCCGGTGGCGGTGGCGCCGGCCTTCATCTCGAGGGTGGTCTCGCCCTGGTCGATGACCCGGTGGAAGAGGGTCTCGGCCGAGGCCTGGGAGCCGATGGTCTCCCGGATCACCACCGCAGGCTTTCCGGCCCGGACCTCCAGGTTGTTCTCCCGCCGCAGGCGCTCGAAGGTGATCTGGAGGTGGAGCTCCCCCATGCCGCGCAGGATGCGCTGACCGGTCTCGGGGTCCTCCTCCAGGACCAGGGTCGGGTCCTCTTCCTGCAGCTTGTGGAGAGCTTCGAGCAGCTTCTCCTCGTCCTTGGACGACGCCGCTTCGATCGCCAGACCCAGGACCGGGTCCCGGGCCTGGATCGGTGCCAGCAGCACCGGTTCTCCGGGATCGCAGAGGGTGTCGCCCGTCGAGGCCCGGCGCAGCCCCGCCAGCAGCACGATCTGGCCGGCGTAGGCGGCGTGGATGCGCTTCTTCTTGGCGGCGTCGACGTCGAAGATGCGGGCCACCCGCTCGCTGAGCTCCTGGTTCGGCAGGTAGATGGTGTCGCCCGGCCGCAGCACACCCCGGTAGATGCGGGCGAACACGTGGCGTCGGCCCTCCCACATCTGGACCTTGAAGGCCAGGGCGGCGAGGGGTTGCTCGGAGTCCATCTCCACCTCGACCGGCTCCCCTTCGGTGTCGGTGCCCTGCGACGGTGGCCGTGCCAGCGGTGCGGGCAGGAGCTGCAGGACGGCGTCCATGATCGGCTGGACCCCGTAGTTGCGGAGCGCGGAGCCGCTGAAGCAGGGGTGGATGAGCTGCTCCTGGCAGCCCTTGCGGAGCGCGGCCCACACCTCGGCCGGGTCCGGGTCCTCCTCCTCGAGCACCAGCATGGCGATGTCGTCGTCCAGGTCCGCCGCGGCGAGCAGCAGGGCCTCGCGGTGCTCGGCCACGCTCTCCCAGGTGGCCTCGTCGCAGGGGGCGACCGTGACGTCCTGGCCCAGGGTGCCACCGAAGGACAGCAGGGTGCGATCCACCAGGTGGACGACCCGGTCCTCGCCGACCGGCACGGTCACCGGGACCGGCTCACCCTGGAGGCGCTTGCGGATCGTCTCCAGGACCCGTCCGAAGTCCGCGCCCGGGCGGTCCATCTTGTTGACGAAGAACATCAGTGGCAGGTTGAAGCGGGTGGCCTGTCGCCAGACGGTCTCCGTCTGCGGCTCCACGCCTCGCACGCCGTCGAGCACGATGATCGCGCCGTCGAGCACCCGCATCGAGCGCTCGACCTCGATGGTGAAGTCCACGTGGCCGGGGGTGTCGATCACCTGGATGAGGTGGTCCTTCCAGGGGCACTGGGTCACCGCGGCCATGATCGTGATGCCGTGGGCCTGCTCCTCGGCGAGGTAGTCCATGTGGGCCTCCCCGTCGTGGACCTCGCCGATCTTGTGGCTCGCCCCGGTGTAGTAGAGGATCCGCTCGGTCAGGGTCGTCTTGCCGGCGTCGATGTGGGCGGCGATGCCGATGTTGCGGACGCCGGAGAGATCCGGGGCGGTGGTCTTGGGGCCCTTGGCCATGCTGGAGAAGCTCCGCTCAGGGGCGCGGGGGTATCCAACCAGTGGCGCGTGGGCCACCGAGGCCCGAGGGCAGACCGGCCGACCCTGGGGTCGGCCAGCCGTCGGATCCCGTGGGGCTACTCGCGGCCGCCGCCGCCGCCGCAGTTGCCGGGAGCGTTGGTGCTGTCGACCGTGATGGTCTTGCACGAGGTCTGGGTCCCCGTGCCGTTGATCGTCACGTTGGCCCCGGCCTCGTGCACGATGGTGGCGCTCTTGCCGTTCGCGGTGACGGTGCCACCCGACTTCACGTAGGCCGTGGCGCTGTTGCCGTTGATGTTGGCCTCCGAGCCCGAGACCGCCAGCACCGTGGAGCCGTTGCCCATGATGCCCGCCGTGGCGCCGTTGCAGACCCACACGAAGACGCCGTTGTCGGCGATCTGGCCGCTGGACTTCAGGATCATCGCGTCGGCGGGAACGTTCACTGTGCAGTCGACGTCGGTGTCGGTGTCGGTGTCGGTGTCGGTGTCGGTGTCGGTGTCGGTGTCGGTG
>CAZCVP010000188.1:0-16686 GCA_964501915.1 uncultured Enterobacterales bacterium | reverse complement strand
GCTGCCCTACCTGAGCTGCACCGTCGACCTCGTCGTGGTCGCGGCGAGCTACCTGGCCGCCGCCGAGAACCACACCGGCATCATGGAGTACTGGCGCAGCCAGACCCTGATCGTCTTCGCCTTCTGGAACCTGCTCTCCGGCCTGCGGCTCAACCCGACCCTGTCGCTCTACTCCGCCGCCCTGACCGCGGCGCTGAACAGCACCCTGCTCGCCCACACCCTTCGCTACGGCGGCATCGAGGTGCGGCTGGAGTCGGTCTACAGCCTCTCCGCGATCAACGTGGCGGACCAGGTCGTCACCATCATCTTCATCTCGATCCCGGGCCTGGTCGCAGCCGTCATCGCCGCCCGGGCGCGCACCCTGATCGTCCGGGCCGAGTCGGAGAGCCTGATGCGGGTCCAGGTCGAGCGACACCGGGACCGCCTCGGTCGCTACCTGCCGCGCATCCTGGTCGACCTGCTCCTGCGCCAGGTCGGCGAGAGCCGGCTGGGTGGCGAGCGACGCTACGCCACCATCGTGTTCGCCGACATCCGCAACTTCACCCCCCTGGCCGAGCAGCACCACCCGGAGGCGCTCGTCGAGTTCTTGAACACCTACTTCAGCCAGATGGTCGATGTGATCATGCGGTACTCGGGATCCGTCGACAAGTTCATGGGCGACGGCCTCATGGCGACCTTCGGCGTGCCCCGGGAGCTGGCCTCCTGCGAGACCCGGGCGGTGCTCGCGGCCATCGAGATGCACCACGGCGTGCGGCGCATGCGCGAGGACTTCGTCGATCGGGGCTTCGAGGACATCCAGATCGGCGTCGGCGTCGCCAGCGGGCCGGTCGTGTGCGGCAACATCGGCTCCCACACGCGCATGGAGTTCACCTGCATCGGGGACACGGTGAACCTGGCCGCGCGGCTGGAGCGCGGCACCCGCGATCTCGGAGAGGGCCTGCTGGTCAGCGAGAGGACCGCGGAGGGCCTCGACGCCCGGATCTCCCCCGTGGAGCTGGCCCCGCAGCCGATCCGCGGCAAGCGGGAGCCCGTGCGGGTCTTCTCGCTCGATCCCCACGAGATCACGCCCGCGCTCCTGGGGACCATCCTCGCCGAACTGGACCACGCCGAGGCCCATGAGTCGGCCTGACGACGATCGCGGTGCGGGCCGTGCCAGGGCCTTCTACGACCGGCACTCGGCGCTGTTCGAGACCCACGCCGGACCCACCATCCAGTCCGGGCTCTTCTGTGTCGGGCCGGGTGGCCACGAGGACCCGGCGGCCTCGAACCGCGAGCTGGCTCGCCGGGCCGGTCTCCGCCCAGGAGAGCGGGTCCTCGACGCCGGCTGTGGTCTCTGTGGCCCCGCCCTCGACATCGCCGCCGCCTGGCCGGACGTGCAGATCGACGCCCTCACGATCTCCCCCGTCCAGGTCGCCCGCTCCCGGGAGCGCATCCAGGCCGTGGCCCTCCAGGACCGGGTGAGGGTCCACGAGGGCGACTACCACGCCCTGCCGTTCGCGGACGGGACCTTCGACCTGGTCTGGTACTTCGAGTCCACCGGCTACAGCCACGACCTGCCCCGCCTGTTCGCCGAGGCCGCCCGTGTCCTGAGGCCGGGAGGCCGGCTCTACGTGAAGGACGCCTGGCGGGACGAGGAGCCGCTCGGGGCCCAGGCGAGGATCGACCTGGACCGCTTCGATGTCGTCTGGGCGGCCCGGACCCCGAGTCGCAGCGAGACCCGCGCTGCCCTGGAGGGTGCGGGGCTCCGGGTCGAACACATGGCCCTGATCGCGGACCAGGTCGGCTTCGATCACATGCGGGGCGCGATGTTCGACTGGCGCACGGACGGACGCTTCGCGGTCAACGCCTACGGCGAGCGGTTCATGCCCGACTACACCGAGCTGCCGATCCTGATGGGCGAAGCGCTCGCCCGCAAGCCGGGCTGAACTACCCGGCCGGACCGTGCCCACCCCCGGGGTCCGCTCCCCCCAGGAGCTCCGGGATCGGCCACAGCGCCATCACCAGGTAGAACACCAGGAACGGCACCCCCGTCGCGCCCATCACCCAGCCGGTGCCGGTGGCGCGCACGATCCACGGCCCGGCCACGTGCAGGGCGGTGAAGGCCAGGGCGCCGGCCACCACCCAGCCCTTCCAGCGACCGCCGCGGGCCATCAGGAAGAGGTGGGCCAGCACCAGCAGCCACAGCGGCATCGTGTACAGGTGGAAGTGGGTCACCTCCAGCAGCTCGCGGGCCGACTTCTCGATGCGGATCTCCTCCGCGTCCAGGTCGTCCATGTTGCCGAGGAAGTAGTCGACGGCGCCGTCGGGGGAGAGGCCCAGGGAGTCGTAGTAGAGGGCGACGGAGCTGGCGAACGCACAGACGGCCAGGACCAGGAAGCCCAGGTACAGCCTCCGCGAGGCCAGCGGCAGGCGGGACAGGGCTCCGCCCTGCTGGCGCTTGAACTCCCTCACTGCGGTCTCCTGGCGCCTGGCCCGGTGGATGCCGAGCGAGCCCACCCATATATTCCGCGGTGTACCTTTCGCTCGCTGCTGCCCTCCTGACCGGGCCCCTGCTCCTCGCCTGTGCCCCGAAGGCACCCACGGAGAGCCCTTCGGCGCGAGTCGAGGCCACCGTCACCGGCGCCGCCATGGGCGGGGAGCTGCGCGTGGTCGTGCGCTGTCCGAGCGTGGACCAGCACCCGGACTGCCTGGCCGCTGCCCTGGCGGCTCGGAGCGAGGTGGAGCGCATCGAGGCGCTGGCCACGGACTGGAGCCCCACCGGCGAGCTCGCCCGACTCAACGCCGCGGCGGGCGCCGAGCCGGTCGACCTGTCGGCGGAGGTCCTGGCGATGCTCCTGGCGGCTGGCCGGGTCTCGGAGGCTACGGAGGGGGCCTTCGACGTGACCGTCAACGCCCTGTGGAGACTGTGGGACTTCGAGGCCGGCCGCCGGCCGGACGCCACCGAGCTGGAGGAGGCGCTGCCGTTGATCGGCTGGCGCGAGCTCGCGCTGACGGGGGGAACGGGTCGCCTCGCCCGGGCCGGCATGAGCGCCTCCCTCGGCGGGGTGGCCCAGGGCTACGCCGCCGAGCAGGCCCTGGCGCGGGTCCCGTCGGAGTGGGAGGCCCTGGTGGATGTCTCGGGAGACATCGCCGTGCGCGGTACCTGGGAGATCGGCCTCCAGCACCCACGCCGACCCCGGGGCGAGGTGTTCGCCACCGTCGGCCTCACCGATGCGGTGCTCACCACCTCGGGCGACTACGAGCGCTTCTTCGAAGTGGAGGGCGTGCGCTACCACCACGTGCTCGACCCCCGCACCGGCGAGCCCGCCACCGGGGCCTGGTCGGCCACCGTGGCGCACTCCGAAGGAGCGATCGCCGACGCCCTGGCCACGGCCCTGGTCGTGACGGGCTCGGAGACACCGGCCGTCGAGGCCCTCGGGGCCTGGGCGGTGGTCTTCGATGGCGGCGGCCCCACCCTGCTCGGTGAGTTGGGCGGACGGGTCAGCTACCGACCTGCTGATCCATCAACAGGTCCGTGAGCACGATCGCCCGCTCCACCCCGATGGCCATCGACTTGGACGAGTAGGTCGCCCCGGAGACGATCTTGAGCCCGTGGCCGATCTCGGCCGCGTCGGCCGGCCCGCGTCCCGAGAACTGCTCCCGGAAGCGGGGGTGGCGGACCTCGGCGCCGTACTTCTCCCGGTAGACCACCACCTCCAGCCGCACGATCTCGGCCTCCGGGGTGAGCTGCACGCCGAAGGTGATCGGCTCGTGCTGGCCGACCTGGTCGTCGAAGAGGGCGTAGCCGTCGATCGAGCCGCCCGAGGTCGCCACGTAGAAGGTGTAGCTGTCGCGCGGTGGGCGGTAGCCGAGGACCTCCTGGAACCGTTCCGCCATGGCGTCGTCCAGGGCGAGCTTCACGGGGGCGATCCGCTCCGAGGCGGGGAACATCTCCCCCAGCAGCTCCGACTTCTTCCAGAACTGCTGTGCCTGGGCCGCCGAGGACCACCCCAGGCCGAGCAGCAGCAGGGCCAACCCGCGCATCAGAAGAGCACCGCAGCGCTGGCGACGTAGCTCAGCGAGGGCCGCCAGCCCGCGTTCCAGGGCCGGGAGAGGGTGCCGTCCCCGCCGTTGTCGTCGGCGATCAGCTCGTTCTTGAGGACGAAGGCCTCGACGGGTCGGAAGTTGAGCCCGACCATCAGCCGGCTGCGGTCCCCGTCGCTGACCACGGCGGTGTCGGTGTCGACCTCGCCGTAGCGGACCATCGCCGTGAAGGTGGCGTCGGCGAAGGCGTCGGGCATCAGCCGGGCGACGGGAGCCGGCATGAAGTGGGCGTTGACCTGGCCGTAGAAGCCCCACATCCCCTCGGGCACCGGGTAGCGGGTCTCCTGGGCCCAGCCCTCGTCGAAGCCCGGGTCGATGCGGGTGGCGATCGCCTCGCCCTGGGCCTCGAGGAAGCGCCAGCGGGCGGTGACGTCGAGGGCCGCCATGTGGACGAAGCGGGTGGAGTCCGGGTCATAGGCGCCGCGGTAGCCGCTCAGGCCCACCTCGACCGACGTCAGCGGTCGCAGGGACACCCGGCCCACCAGGGCCTTGTTGCCGTTGTTGTCCTCTCCCAGCGAGCCCCGTGCGGCCCGGGTCCCCAGCCCGTCGTAGAGCTTGGAGTCCAGCCCGTTGATGAAGTAGAGCTCGTAGTCGAGGCGCTGGCGGGCCCCCAGGGGCACCTGGCCGAAGAAGCCGGCACCCGCTTCGAACCAGGTGGACGGCGCGACGTAGGTCGCCGCCATCGGCCGGGTCGCGAGGTCCTGGGTCGGGGCGTCGTGGCGCAGGTTGTAGGTGCCGATGGGGACCAGCACGATGCCCGCCCGCCCGTTGAGCCAGGGCGTGATCTCCATGTCGGCCACGCAGAACTCGAGCAGGGACTCTCCGGCGACCAGCTCGCCGTCGTCCTTGCGCGGGCTGCCGCCGTGCTCCCACTCGATCTCGGTGGCGAAGGAGAGCTTGTCGTTCACCCGGGCGTAGACGAAGAGCACCATGCGGTGCTGGTCGAAGTAGGAGTCCCCGCCGAAGGGCTTGGTGAAGTCGGACTCGACGTAGCCACCGAGCACGACCTTGTCGTCCTCGCGGCCCTCGAGGAAGCCCTTCTCCCAGAGGCCCGCGAGCAGCGCCGCATCGGCCTGGCCCGAGGCCTCCAGGCCGGCCTCCTCGGCGGCCTCGTCCTCCTCGGACAGGACCACCTCGGGGCCGGCCAGGGCCGCACCGGTCAGCGCCAGCAGGGGGAGGATCACAGGTCGAAGCCGTAGGCGTCGACCACGGCGGCCCGCACGGCGGAGGCGTCGATGCCGTCGACGCCCGCCTCCCACTCGGCGGCGATGGTGTCGTGGGCCGTCGGGTCGAGGTGGGCCACGTGGTCGGCGACGGCGAGCCAGTAGAGGTAGCCCTCCCAGCCCTTGATCAGC
The DNA here is from genome assembly GCA_964501915.1 of uncultured Enterobacterales bacterium. Lineage (GTDB taxonomy): Bacteria > Myxococcota_A > UBA796 > UBA796 > CAJQPC01 > CAYFPX01. Next base: position 11,248 of record CAZCVP010000188.1, on the reverse strand, counting down.
GGGTCCTCGTCGTACGCGTCCATCTCGTGGACGACCGACAGCGCGAAGCCCTGGAGGATGGCGAGGTCGGCCTCGTCCCGTGCCTCCAGGGCCCCCTCCCGATCCCCGCCCTCCAGGGCGCAGCGGCCGTCGACCAGGGCGTTGAAGACCCCGTCGGTGAGCGAGGTCCCGAATTCCACGTCCCGCTTGGACAGGGTGTTCGAGATGCCCGTGGTGTCCTGGCCGTCGTTGCTGATGCCGAAGTAGCCGAAGGCCTCGTCCCAGCCGGCCTGGGCCTCCTCGAGGGTCTTGGCGTCGTCGTCGGACTTGGTGCCCTCGTGGAAGATCGACAGGGCGAAGAAGTTCTGCAGGGTCTTGTCGATGATCTGGCCCTGGACCTTGATCTCCGTGTCGGCCTTGCCGGCGGCGATGGCGTCGGTGATGGCGCCGTGCAGCACCGGTCCGATGGCCTCCACGCTGGCCCAGTCGTGGTCGTCGGTGCGGCCTTCGACCTTCTGGGAGAGGCTCGCGGTGTCGACGTACAGGGACTCGATCTCGTCGAAGTCGGCCGCCGCGAAGTCGTCGGACTTGCGGATGGCGACGATCTGCTCGTAGGCGCCGACCCGTAGGACCTGGTTGTCGTAGTTGGCGGCGTCGAAGGGCGCGTAGGGAGCGGTGCAGTCGGCGAGGGTGTCGCCGGAGTCGGCGGTGTCCTCGGTGTCGGAGGTGCAGGCCACCAGGAGCAGCATCGACAGGCAGGGGAACAGGGACTTCATGGGGTCTCCTCAGTCCGCGTCGGCGGAGCAGATGTTGACGTTGCAGGCCAGGCCTGCGTCGCAGTCGAGAGAGGTGCAGCAGCAGGCGCCTTCGCCGTCGGAGTCCTGGACGCAGACCTTGCCGCGGTGGGTGGACTCGGAGACGCCGACGTAGGTGACCGTGCCGTAGTAGGCATCAACGACCTTGCGGCCGGGATCGCCGCTGTTGGTGTCGTAGTACTCGAAGAGGCTGGCGCTGCGGAAGGTGTGGGACCAGGTGACGTAGGCGCCCTGGAGGTTGGGGGAGTAGAGCTCCGGCGGCTCCTCCATCGAGGTCACGTTGGCGGGGACGTCGGGGACCTGGTTCTCCCACTCCACCGTGTCGCCGGCGTCGATCGCCTTGCACTCCGGCACGAAGCCGTCCTCGGTGGAGACGGAGACGAACCAGGACGGCACCTCGTCAGAGGCCCACTGGACGCGGTTCTCGGTGTCGGGCGCGCAGGCCAACAGGGCGAGCAGGGTCACGGCAGCACCTGGGCGGTGGCGGCCAGCGGCTCGGCCGTCCACACGCCGATCTGGGGGTGGTGGGGATTGACCCGGGGGTCTCGGGCCAGGTGCGCGAGGCGGCGGGGCGGGCCGTAGCCGGCCGGTGCCCGCTCGGAGCCCGGGATCTCGTCGGTCCAGAGCAGCACCGGCGGCGGGGCGTGGAAGGTGCCCAGGCGGCGCTCCACCTCGTCCATGTCGGAGGCGTACTCGGTGCGGAAGCCAGGCACGAGGGCCCCCAGGACCCGCTCCGACTGGCCGGTGAAGAGCTGGACCCGGTCCGGACGGTGGTGCTGCTGCAGCCAGTCGGCGAGCTGGGCAGGCGGGGAGGGGACGGTGGCCTGGATCCAGGCCACGGGCAGAGTGAGGGCGAGCAGGCCGATCGGCACGGCGATCGCCAGCGGACGCGGCCAGCGGGTCAGGCCGACCGCGACCACCACCATGGCGGCGCTCACGAGCGGCAGCAGGTGTCGCGGCCTCTCGGGGTTCTGGCCGATCCAGATCCAGAGGGCGTAGGGCACGACCAGCGCGGCCAGGTACAGCGCCGGCCCCCGCGGCAGGTACCGCAGGCCCTTCACGCCGGCGACGGCCAGCGCGACGCCGAGCACGAGGCCGGCCGAGCCCCGCAGCCCGAGGCCGTGGGCGAGGAGGAGCTCGCTCCAGGCCAGGGCGCGCTCGCCGAGGCCGATGCCCTGCTCGGCGTGGACCCAGGCGGTGCCGCCCCAGCGGGAGAAGTGACCGACGAGGAAGTCCCCCGCCGTGACCGCCAGGTCGGGGCCGGCGGCGATGGCGAAGGGGATGGTCCAGGCGGCGAGGGCCAGGCTGCCGGTGGCGATGGCTCGCCACCGGAGCCTGTGGAACATGCCCAGGACACCCAGGGCCAGGACCCAGGGAAGCAGAGAGGCGCGAGCGCCGATCGTCAGCGCTGCCAGGATGGCGGCGAGGCTGAGCCAGCGGTCGGCGTGGCGGTGGTCGGTGGGCCAGGCGAGGGCCAGCGCGCTGGCGGAGCCGAGCGCCAGCGCCGCGCCCAGCGCGTCAGAGCCCGCGCGGCCAGCGGCGAGCCAGGTCAGCGGGGCGGCGGCGGTGAGACCCCAGGCGAGCCAGGCCGCGCGGGCCCCGAGGTGACGGCTCATGGCGGTCCAGAGCAGGGCCAGGGCGGCGGGCCAGGCCAGCAGCCCGGGAAGCTGGAGCGCCAGCACCGCGTCGCCCGTGAGGCGGTGGGCGGCCCGCGCGGCCGCCACGACCACCGGGTAGCCGGGGAAGTGGGGCATGTGCAGCGCGAGGTCGAAGCGGCTCAGCGCGTGCTGGAGGTTGGCGGCGTCGAGATCCTCCAGGGCCACCCCTCGCGTCGCCAGGAGAACGAAGAAGAGGAGCACAGATGCGGTGAGCAATCCGTCGGCACGTCGGGGGGTGGCCTGGGAGGACTTCAAGGCGGTGTTCCAGTGAAAATGAAAGTCATTTTCACTTGCAAGTTATGGGGGGCTCTCGGTCATGTCAACCCCGCCATACGGTCTAGGCTGTGGTGGCTGTGATCTCGATCAGGGTGTTGTCCTGATCGATCGCCATCGCCCGCGAGGTGTGGCCCAGGCGCCCGGCGATCACGTCGCCGGCGGCCTGCCAGCCCATCTCCATGGCCGTGTCCATGAAGACGTACCGGAAGAGCCCCTGGCGGCCCACGCTGTGCAGGTTCGGGACCCGGTCGATCACGTCGAGCAGAGCCTGGCGATCCCGCCGGTAGGTGAGGCTGTAGACGGGGTAGGCGTGGGCCGCCCGGGTGCTGAAGCAGAAGAGGGAGCGGTCACGGATCGGGAGCCCGAGGGTGTCCATCTCCCCCTCGATCCGGCGCAGCAGCGCCTGGTCGTCCTGTTCCCAGAGCTCGCTGCCCGGGTCGCAGGGGATCTCCAGCATCGCGCCCGTGTGGCCTGCGGGGGCCATCTCGGGCGACCGCTGGAGGGGCTCCTGCACGCGGGTCATCGTGAAGGAGCCGTCGGCGACGTAGTACCAGGTGCCGTCGAGGAGCGGCGGCCCCTCCAGGGCGACGTTGAGGAAGCGCACGCCGCGAAAGCGGAGGCGCCGGGCCGTGGCCTCGACCTCCGGCTCCAAGGCGGTCGCCAGGGCCTGGAGCGGGATGGTGGAGATGACCTGCCCACAGGGGATCACCTCGCCCGCGGCGGTCTGCACACCGGTGATCCGCTCGCCCTCTCGCTCCAGCCCGGTGGCGGTCGCTCCGAGCCGGAAGCGCACCCCGAGGCCCTGGAGCCGCTCCAGCAGGCGCTCGAAGAGCATGCCGATGCCGTGGCGCGGGTAGAGGTAGCGGCGGGCACAGGTGCGGGAGCCGCCTCGGCGGAGACGCGCCAGCCGCAGGGCCACGTCGCCGAGGTTCATCAGGCTGATGCGCTGGGCCGCCCAGTCCGCGGACAGCTCCGAAGGGGGCAGGCCCCACAGCTTCTCGGTGTAGGGGCCGAAGAAGAGGTCGTAGAGGGGGCGGCCGAAGCGGGCCACGGTCCAGTCCTCGAAGCTCGCGACGGGTCGCGGTCGGAGCTTGCGGGCGGCGGCCTGCCCCAGGTACCCGGCGCCGGCGCGGGCGACGGTGCCGAGGGGGAGCTTGCCGGCGAGGTCGCGGGCCTCCAGGGGATAGGCGAAGCGCTGGCCGTCGAGCACGATGCGGGAGCGACGCTCGCGCTCGAGGAGGTCGGGGCCCATCAGGGATCGCAGGCGGTCGATCCACTCCGCCCGGCTCGAGATCAGTCGGTGTCCGCCGAGGTCGAAGCGAAAGCCGTCCCGCTCGACGGTCATGCAGAGCCCGCCTGGCTGGTGCTCGGTCTCGACGACCTCGACGGCGTGCCCCGCCTCGGCGAGACGCCAGGCGGCGCAGAGCCCGGCCGGGCCGCCGCCGAGCACGAGGGTGGGGGAGGTGGTCATGGTGCACCCCTAACTGAAACTGCAAGTCAAAATCAACCCTCCTGAGTCAGGACCGGTCGCTGGGGGGCGGCGGAGTCGTCGATCCACCCGCGGTGCTCAGGGACCGGTGGGGGGCTCGGTCGGGGGCGCGAGGGGGCTGGGGACGCGCGGCGGACCATCGGCCGCCCGGCTGCCGGGCACCACCTCCAGCTCCTCCACCAGCACCGAGGGGGCCGTCAGCGTCGTCGGGAGGCCCGCCCCAGGGTAGCGGGCCCAGCGACTCACCTCCTGCCGGAAGGTGGCGGTCTGTGAGGGGCCGGCGGCCACGAGATCCCTCAGGACTCGCCGGTCCACGCCGACGAAGGCGGCGTCCCGAAGCGGCTCCTCCCGACCATCGGCGTAGACCCGCACCATCTCCACGGGAGGAGGCAGGGGGCTGTCGTTCCTGGAGTAGCCCGACCACTGGCGCATCTGGGTGACGGCCGGTTCCTCGAGGCGGCGCACCACCAACACGTGGTCGAGGTCGTAGGTCTGGGCCAGCTTGACGCCCTGCCGGTAGAGGCGTCGGCTCGAGGAGGTCGTGTCGGGTGACACGAGGGTGATGGAGGCCCGACCGCGGGGCAGCTCGTCGAGTGCGGCCCTGGCGTGGCCGTTGCTGGCGCCCACCATCTCCGACGGCGTGCTGGAGGCGAAGTGGCCCCTCACGATGCCGTCGACGACGAGGTCGACGGGCTGTGCCGCCACGCCCTCGATGTCGTAGACGAAGGCCGAAGGGAGCGACAGGTCCGCGGCCGGATCGTCCGTGACCTGCCAGCCGCTCGGCAGGATGCGCCGCTTGAGACTCAGGACCTGGGAGGTCCCCCCTCCGCCTCCAGCGAGGGCGAAGCGTCCGCGACCCTCCTGCTCTTCCTCTTCGGGAGGTGTGCCCTCGAGAGTGGGCAGGAGCAGGTGGCGGAAGAGACCGATGGCGGCCGCGGACTCGAAGATCACCGGCCCGACGTAGGGGTCCTCGAGGACGGGGGCGTCGCGCCAGGCCTCGAGTCGGTGGATGAGGGCGTCGCGCTCGGCCTCCAGGGTCTCGCTCGACGGCAGGTCCTCCGGGCCTCGCACCAACCAGGAGACGTGATCCGTCATCAGGTGGCCGTCCTCGGCCCGCACCTGGCCGACGATGCGGAGGCCAGTCTCTTCACTCGGCTGCTGGATGAGCGTCCCTTCGGTGTCCATCACCACCGATCGCCCGGCAACGGTCCACGCCTCCACCTGGGACCACTCGATCTCGGGCCGGGTGAGGAAGCCCGCAGAGAGCTGCACCGCCAGCTCCTCGATGGCCTGGCCGGCCGTCGGCTCCGCGGCACCCAGGTTCGCCACGGTCCCGGGTGGCGGGACGAAGGACGGGGGCCACTCCTGCTGGCCGCTGCGTCGGCGGGAGGCCTCCTTGCGAGCCAGGGTCTCGACGGCGGCCTTGTAGAGCGTGTCGGTCGAGCGCCAGGCGGCGGCACGGGTCGAGGGGGCGTGGGAATCGACCGGGAGCAAGCTGAGCTCGTGCCCGTCCTGGTTCCAGCGGGCGTCGAAGTTGGTCTCGTCCAGGTCGGGGCTGCCGACCCGCACGGCGACGCCGAGCAGCCGCAGCGGCTTGTCCAGGGAGGCGGCGAGCGCCCCGCCCAGGGTGGCCGACGCGGAGGAGTGGGTGCCCTCCAGGAGCAGGAAGCGGACGTGGTAGGGGGGCGGCGTCTCCGGGAGCGCCAGCTCCGGGGTTCGGGCGAGCTCCTGGAGCAGCGCGTCAACCACCGGGTCCTGCGGGGCAAGCTCGGGAGCGGCCGCTGCGGGTCCGATCACCACCAGCGCCAGGCCGGCCAGCAGGAAGGGGAGGCGGAGGGGGCTCATGAGTCCTCCCCCGGCGCGGTCGGCTTGGGCAGCAGGGGAGGTCGGTCCTGGTCCTTCTCCTTGCGCTGGACCTCCAGGCGCGACAGCAGCAGGCTCGGTGACACGCCGCTGTTGGGTACCTGCCCGCTCTCGGCGCCGCAGAAGAGCGGGAGGCGCGTGGGCATCCGGAAGCTCCAGTCCCACCTCCCGGTGTCCCGCAGGCGGTGGGTGTTGTCGACCTGGTGATCCCCGACCCGCACGCCGATGTCGAGGTAGACGCCGCGGGCGTCGTCGTTCCAGGCCAGGGCCCCTTCCGAGGCCCCGACTCGCCACGTGGTCTCGTCGACCACCCGGTAGGCGAGGTAGTACGGGGCGTCCTCCTCCCCCTCCCAGGCAGCCATCGTGCGCTCGGCTTCGATGACCAGGGCCTGCAACACCGGATCCGTCGCCGACGGGGCGGCTGTTGCGTGTCCGACGCACCCCACCGAGAGCAGGAGCCCCGAGAGGGTGAGGAGGCATCGGGCTTTCGAGAGCGAGAACGAACGACCTGCCATTCGCCGAGACTACCGCTCGGAGAGTCCCTTGCGGCCGCTGGGACTGCGAACTCCTGACCGTCCCCTGACGCCGCCCGCACCACAGCGGAGGGGAGCCGGTGTACCTTGCGAGCCGGCACCGGCGAACCGAGATGCTCGGGACCCTGCTGATCCTCGCCTGCTCCACCACCTTCGCGCCCGGGACCTACGGGCCGGACGAGGACTCGGGCGCGGTCACCGACACCCGGGCCCCGGTCGACACCGACGGCACCGGCCACTCCGATCCCGCTGACTCGGACCCCCCGGACCCGACCGACACCGCCGACACGGACCCCACCGGCACCGAGGGCCTGGCCGACGCCTGGCGCTGCACGGCTGTGGGCTCGGCCACCCCGGACGGCTTCTTCTCGCTGCGCAGCTTCGGAGACCACCTCTACGCCGGCGAGTTCGGCTACGGGCAGGAGAGCCGGTCGATGATCAACCGCTACCCCTCCTGGGAGCGGGTGTCGCCGGGCCTGACGGGGGTGAGCGAGTCGATCTGCGCCCTCCAGGAGTTCGGCGGCTGGCTCTACGCGAACACCGAGTCCAGCGGCGACATCCACCGCAGCGCCGACGGGGCGAGCTGGTCCAAGGTCTGGGACGGCGACAGCGGCACGATCGGCTGCGCCCTGGAGGTCTTCGACGGCCAGCTCTACGCGGTCAACTACGACAACCAGGATCGCCGCGCGGGTCTGATCCTGCGGACCTCGAACGGCACCTCCTGGCAGACGGTGCACGACTCGGGGTCCGAGGCCCTCTACCTGCGGGAGCTGGTGGCCCATGACGGGGTGCTGCACGCCTACGCCACCGACGGCGACTCCAGCGTCGGCCAGGAGCTGACCACCACCGACGGGACCTCCTGGAGCCAGCGCAGCACGCAGACCCGCTTCTTCCGGGGCCTGAGCGCCTGGGGCACGCTGTGGCTGGCCAGCACCGACCGCTCCTCCAACGGGAGCACGGGCATCTGGCGGGACGACGGGGGGGGACCAACACTCGTGACGGGCATCGACGCCCGCTACGTGACCGAGCTGACGACCTGGCGGGGGGGGCTGTGGGCCGGGACCTCGGACGGCTGGAAGGGGGACAGCGGCAACGCCACGCTGCTCGTGAGCGCGGACGGTGCGAGCTGGAGCACGGCCTGCACCTTCTCGGAGCTGGCGGCGTGGTCGATCGCGGTCCACGACGACGCGCTCTACGTCGGGACCTGGGAGTACGGCTCCGGTGGCAAGGTCTACGCCGTGGAGCCCGCGGAGGAGGACACCTCGGGCGCCGTGGACTGCTCTCCCATCGCCGCCAACCCGGCCTGGGAGCTGTGCGAGGAGAGCGCCAGCCACTGCGCCGGGGTCTTCACCGACGGTGCGGGCTGCGCGGCCTACTGCGGCGCGGCGGGCCTGAGCTGCTCGGGGCGCTGGGGGGGCGAGCCCGGCTGTCAGAAGGAGCCGGAGAACCCGCTCACCTGCGGGGAGAGCAACGGCCACAGCTCCGACTGGTGCGAGTGCCGCTGACGCAGGCTGAGCCCGGACCAGGCATCGCCCTCAGACTCCGAAGCCGCTGTCAGAGCAGCGTGTAGATGGCCGGGAGCTGGTTCGGCTCCTCGGCCGACAGGCCGAGGTAGAGCACGGCGCCCAGCACCACGAGCAGTGCACCGATCATCCAGGGCGCCGCTGCCTTGACCTCGTCCAGCCTGCTCATCGTGGCCGTGCTCCCATGCCCGATGCGCCATGGTAGGGCCAGCGCGGCCTCTCAGTCCAGCAGGCCCTTGGCCTGGATCCACTCGGCGACCTCCTCGGCGAACACCCGGTGGCCGTCTGCGTCCACGTGGCCCTGGTCGAAGAACAGGGCCTCCTTGACCTGCGCGTCGGACTCGAAGAGCGCGATGATGTCGGCCGACAGGAGCTGGCCGAATTCGGGATGAGGAGGTGGAGCCGCCACGTCGAGCACCACTTCGTCGCCGGGGTAGCGCACGAGCTGCTGCCGTCCGTCGGCGAAGCGAGCGGTCAGTCCGGGCAGGGGCGGACGCGCCCGGAACTCGGGTGTGAGGTCGAGGATCTCGATGAACGGGGCCCGCCCCGGCAGGGTCGGGTACAGCTCCCGGGCCATCTGGACCCCCAGCGGGTCGAAGGTGCTGACCGCCGGGATCACCCACGCGAGCTCGATGGGATCCAGCTCGTCCTGGTGGCTCTCCAGGTCCTTCAGCACGCGCGCGAGGTTGTGGTCGTCCGCCCCCGGTCCCCAGGTGAAGAGCACCAGGTCGGCGTCGACGGCCGCCGCGTTCTCCCGGGACCACTGGAGCAGGTGCTCCGTCATCGCCGCCGGCCAGGCCGCGATCACCGGGTCGATGGACAGGATCTCACCGAGCTGTGCGCACCAGGACTCGTCGTAGGAGACCCCCCACCCGAAGGTGCTCGAGCCGCCGAGGCAGACCACGCGCTTGCGCGGTGCTGGCCGGACCAGCTCGGGCCCGCGCAGACCGATGCTGTTGGTCGAGACCTCGAAGGAGCGACGCCGGTTGACGTCTGTGGGGGGCGGCAGGCCGGGCTGGAAGCCCTCCCCCGGGTTGGAGGGGCGGTCCGGGATGACGACCGTGCGGCGCTCCAGCAGGGGCAGCGGGACCTGGTGGGTCTGGTCGTCGCCGACCACCGTGGTGATGGTCTGGGAGAGCGGCCGCGACTGCTTGCGTCGCTGGTCGACCACCACGACCGTCACCGCGGCGAGGACCACGACCGCGATCGAGGCCAGGATGAGGCGGTGTCTCAGGGCCATCGTCAGCACCCGGTTTGCTACAGTGGGTGGGGTGTGATCCAGCGCACATCGCTGAGCGGGCCATTGTATACAGCCGGCTCTCTGGCAACGCCGAGGTGAGTCCGTGAGGAGGTTGCTGCGTCGCGCCGCCCTCGTGGTCGTCACCTGCGCGCTGGTGCTGGCGGCCCTCGGCGGGTGGGCCGGTCGCGGCCGGACGGCGGACCAGGAGCGGCTGGAGCACATCCTGGCGCTGCTCGAGGTCCATCCGACCCTGCTCTGGCGCCAGCGAGCCCACCTCGACACCCGGTTCGAGGGGACCGCGGTCTTCACGGACGACCACGGATTCCGGCTGTCCTCGGCCGGTGCGCAGAGGCCGGAGACGGCGGACATCGTCGTCCTCGGGGCCAGCCCGACCTTCGGCTACGGCGTCGAGGCCGACGAGACCTATGCGGCGGTGGCCGCGGCGAGGCTGGAGGCGGCGGGTGCCGACCTGAGCGTCTTCAACGCCGGTTCCATCGGCTACTCCTCGCTGCAGGGCCTCCGCCTGGCTCGGGCCAACCTGGAGCGCTGGTCGCCGAAGCTGGTCACGGTCTCCTACGTGGTCAACGACATCGATCGCTACCGGTTCTTCCTGACCAATGGCAGGGACGACCTGGGTGCGTCGCTGCCGACCCCGGCACGTGCGGCGCGGAGCAACTTCATGCGCTCCTTCGGCCCGACGGCCTTCCTGATGCGGCTGAGTGCTCGCCTGGCTGGTCGGCTGGCAACCGGCGGCTCCCCTCGCCCGATCTACGAGCTGCGCCACGTGCGCACGGAGATCTCCGACTACGGGCAGAACCTCCGCGACCTGGTCGCCCTGATCCGCGAGCAGGACGCGGCGCCCCTCTTCGTCCAGATGTCCTTCCGTCTGCCGGAGCTGGTGCCGGATCGGCCGGAGGGGTTGGTCGAGCGCCAGCAGGAGGTCGAGCGGCTGCTGGAGGCCGGGAGGTACCAGGAAGGGCTGTCGCTGGTGGAGTCCCTGGGTCGGTCCGACCCGCTGGACAGCCGCACCCACTACCTGCGCGGGCGCCTGCTGGAGGCCACGGGGTCCCCGGAGACGGCGGAAGAGGCCTACGGAGAGGCCTTCGGCCACATCATCTACGACTGCGTCCGGGATGCACGCCAGTACAACGAGGTCATGCTGCGGGTGGCCCGCGAGACGGGCACGCCGCTGCTGGACCTCTCCGGTCGCCTGGGTGAGCGGCAGGCGGACATGAGCTACTTCGTGCCGGGCGACTACATCCACCCCAACGCCGCCGGGCAGGCCTACATCGGCGAGTGCCTGGCGGACGTCGCGCCACGTGTGCTCGCTGGGGAGGCGGTGCCCGAGGTGGTGCGATGTCCCTGAGGCCACTCACCGGAGCGCGTGGCCAGGCCTTGGAGCTGCTGCTCGTGACCCTCGGGGCGGCGCTGCTCTCGGTCCTGGTGTCCTGGCCGCTGGCGAGCCTGGCCTGGAGCGTCTTCCCCTCCGACCCCACGATGCCCGATCTCAACGTCGGCATCTGGTTCCCTGGCCACTTCGTCGACGCCCTGACCGGTGGACCGGGGGTGTTCGACGCCCAGGAGCTCCACTGGCCTGTCGGACAGGACGCCCAGCACCTCCTCTGGAACATCGGCATCCAGGTCCTCCAGGTCCCCTTCTTCCTGCTGGCCGAGCCGGTGCCCGCCTACAACCTCTCCCTCATCGGGCTCTCGGCGCTCAACGGGCTCGGGGGATGGGTCATGGGGCGGACCCTCGGCGGCGGCCGGGCCTCGGGCGTGGCCCGCGCGGCCCAGCTGGTCTTCTCTCCCAATGAGTTGCACGAGCTTGTGCAGGGGCGAGGGGAGCAGGGTCTGCTGTTTTTAGTGGCCCTG
>CAZCVP010000187.1:0-16688 GCA_964501915.1 uncultured Enterobacterales bacterium | reverse complement strand
CACCTGGTACGGCGTGTTCGAGGACGGCCTCGTGGTGAGCTGCGAGGGAGGGGCCGGCCTGGAGGGCACCTACTCCTTCGCCCTCGACCGTGGCCTCGTCCTGTTCCAGGGCACCCTGTTCTCGCTGGACCTCGTCTCCGCCGGCTTCTGACCGCGACGAGCGCGGCCTTCAGAAGTCCCAGCGCACCTGGGCATAGAGCCGGTCGTGCTCGTCCATGCCGACCAGCGGGCCGACCTCGGAGCCCGGCTGGTAGGTCACGTAGCCCAGGGTCGCCCGAAGGCCGTCGGAGATCTCGTAGCTGGCGAGGACGCTGGCCAGGAGACCGTACTGGAGCCTGGTCCCTATGGCGGCGGCGAAGCCGCCCAGCTCCAGGCGCTCCTTGAGGAAGGTGCGAGAGATCCGCACGGCGTACTGGGTCTCGCCGACGGGCATCGTGAGGTTGGTCCGACCCCGCGGGAGGTAGCCGCGAGCCACCTCCACGTCGATGCGGGTCTGGGGGAGACCGGTCCAGGTCACTCCCAGCATGCCGGTGAAGACGTCGCGCTCGACGGAGAGCGCCGTGATCTTCGGCCCCGAGCTGGTGGCCATGATCAGGTCGCCGATGTTGTAGGAGCGGCCGAGCTCGGCGGCGAGCTCCCACCGGACCACGAAGCTCTGGATGACCCAGGCCCCGGAGTGACCGAGGAGGGTGTAGCGGCCGTGGTCCAGGGGGATGTCGAGCTCGGTGATCGTCAGCAGGTCGGTGTCCCCCTCGGGGTTGGCGATCACGCCCTGCCGGTCCAGGAGGGTGGCGCCGTAGAGCGCCAGGTCCACGCCGTGGCCCCGCCAGGTCCAGCGCCCGAAGGCCTGGACCTGGCTCAGCGCCCACCGTGGCTGCACGTGGACCCAGTCGGTCTCGATCTGCTGCAGCAGCTCTTCGCTGTCGACGAAGGTCGGGGCCTCGGCGTCCTCGGCCAGGCCGGGCATCAGCCCGAAGGGCCCCTCGGGAGGGCTGAGCAGATCGAAGTCGGCCTCGGGCACGCCGAGGACCTCCAGGCGGTGGCTCTGCCAGAACAGGCCCAGGCGGAGCATGGTCACCGGGCGCCGGACGTCGTCCAGGTCCGCCATGCCGGGGTCCCGCATGTCCCGGGCGTTGACCACGTCGACCGGACTGAGGATCAGGCCCTCGCCCCAGGAGACCACCTGGCGTCCGACGCTGACGTCCAGCGGTCCGAACGAGGTCGCGACCCAGAGCTCGCGGGGCTCCAGGCGAGCCCCGTAGGTCCACAGCACGGAGTCGTAGCGGTCCGTGAGCAGGTACTTGGGATCGACCTCGCCGTGGACCGAGGCCCGCGCCCGGATCGCCGCGTGGCTGAAGTCCAGGGTGAGGTCCCCGCCCTGGCGGGCGATGGCCAGCGGCTCCGTGGTGAGGCGCTCGACCCAGACGCCCTCCATGGTGCGCAGGGTGCCGCTCCAGGTGAGGGCCTCGAAGCGCCCGCTGCCCTCCTCCGGGGGCGGGCTCGCCGGGGTGGTGTCGCCGTCGTCCCAGTCGTCCTCGCCCTCGCCCCACTCGTCCTCGTCCTCGTCCTTGTCCTCGTCCTCGACCCCCGGGGCCTCCTCCTGGGCCAGCGCCGGCGCCGCCAGCCAGCCGGCCACCAGCAGCCCGGTCACGCTCACAGCCCGCGCTCCAGCCGCTGCTCGGTGAAGTCCTGCTCGACGACGTCGGCGCTGTCGAGCACCAGGTCGCTGGTCACGAGCGTGGACATCGACTCCAGCTCGCCGTTGCGCCTTGTCTTCACGACGACCCGGTGGGCCATCCAGACCCCGTCCACCTGGCGGATGTCGCCGAGGGTGGTGTACTTGAGCCGCCTGCCCTCGATGACGTAGGCCTTGACCCTCAGGGGCAGCAGCCGGCTCTTGCTCACCCAGAGCTGGGTCTTGGCGTAGCCGGTCTCCTTCTGCTCCTTCTCCGTCCTCGGCGTGGCTTCGATGAGCCAGCAGTCCTCCCCGTCGACGGGGGCAGAGGTCTCGACCATCCGGTAGTCGTAGGCGGCCGGGTCCTTGCGGGTCATGTCGGCGTAGGTCAGGTCCGTGCCCATGAAGGAGCCGGACTTGTCGGCGCTGGCGATGCGGGTCGTGCGGCCCATGCTCGGCAGGTAGAGCCACTGGTCGTCGGTGCGGGACCCGTCGTGGTAGTCGATGGAGAGCAGTCCGGCGTTGCGCAGGTCCGCGGGCTTCTCGAAGAGGATGAGCTGGCGCGTGCCGCCGTCGAAGTCCATGGTGCGGACCTGGACCTGGCGGGTGCGCTCGCGGCCGGCCTTGTCGGAGATGCGGATCGAGAGCTGGAACCGGCTGCTGGAGCCGGTGTCGCGGGCCTCCATGGCCTCGACGATCTCCCGGGGGTCCGTGGAGCCGGGGGAGACGGCCAGGCTGGTGGCCGGCAGCGCGAGCAGGGCCACCAGGGCGAGACGGAGGGACTTGGACACGTTGACCTCTCTCAGGACCCTTCCGGGGTCGTCGAACGACCGTACATGAGCCGCAGCAGGGCCGGGGCAAAGACCAGGTTGGTGAACAGCGCAAAGACACAGGCGGAGCCGACCAGCATCCCGAAGCGGCGGATGTTGAGCATCGAGGAGAGCAGGTAGACCCCGAACCCCAGGGCCAGGATCAAGCCCGTGCCGACCAGGGCCCGCCCGGCGTGGTCCAGGGCGTGGTGGATGCCACCCTCGGTCCCGGCGCCCGTGGTCCAGGCCGCCTTCCACTGGAACATGTAGTGGACCGTGTTGTCGACGGCGACGCCGATGACGATCGACGCGATGAGCAGGTTGGTCAGGTCCAGGGGGATGGCGGCGAAGCCCATGAAGCCCATCACCAGCGCCACCGGCACCAGGTTGGGGATCATCGAGATGAAGCCCAAGGTCGGGCTGCGCAGCAGCAGCACCATCATCAGGGTCACGGAGACCAGCGCCGCGCCGAAGCTGCGCAGCAGGTCCCCGATGAGTCCGCCGACCGTCGTCACGAGCTCATAGACGGAGCCGGTCGGCCGAGCTTCAGCGAGACCGCCCAGGTTGTCGCGGATGCCCTGGTCGATCCAGGCGGTGAAGGGCTCGTAGCTGGTGGCGTCCATCCAGCGGATCCGCACGGTCATGTGGGACTTGGCGAGGTCGGCGGTGGCGAGTCTCCGGAGGTCCCGCGGGGCGGCGCTCTCGAAGAGCAGCAGGGCGTCGGAGACCCCTCGCTGGGTGTCCGGGATCGCGTAGGCCGCCGGGTCCCCGCCGTGCAGCGCCCGGTTGGTCTCCTTGACGATGTCCAGGAGGCTGTTGGTGCCCGTGACGATGCGCTCGCCGGAGTCCGGGTGCTCGAAGTCGCGGATGTGGGCCTCCAGCCTCTCCAGGCCCAGCAAGAGCTCCCGGTCCCGCAGCCCGCGCTCCCCTTCGGCCTCCAGCACGACGTTGACCTGGGCGGTGCCACCGACCTCGGTGTCCAGGCTCTCCAGGGCCATCCGGGCCGGGTAGTCGACGGGCAGCCAGTCCACGGGGTTGTGGTAGACGTCCATCCGGCTGATGCCGATGGCGGCCACGATCACGACCAGCAGGCCGCCGCCGAGCACCGGGAAGGGCCCGCGGCCCGCGGACAGCGAGGTGGCACGACGCAGCAGGGCGTCGATCCAGTCGCGCTCACGCTCGCCGTCCTGCGACGCGCCGGCGAGGCTGCCGCTGCGGGTCATCGACAGCGCGATCGGCAGGAAGGTCACCGAGAGGATCAGGGCCACGCCGACGCCGAAGGCCGCGAAGCTGCCCATCTCCGCGATGGCGTCCATCTTGGCGAAGCGGAAGGAGAGCAGGCCCACCATGGTGGTGAGGGTGGTGAAGAGCAGCGGCATGCCCGTGGAGCCGATGGCGGAGACGATGGCCTC
The DNA here is from genome assembly GCA_964501915.1 of uncultured Enterobacterales bacterium. GTDB lineage: Bacteria > Myxococcota_A > UBA796 > UBA796 > CAJQPC01 > CAYFPX01. The sequence goes on along the minus strand of CAZCVP010000187.1, from coordinate 12,792 downwards.
GCGCTGCTCCAGACCCCGGGCGCGCTCGTCGCGGAAGACCGCGAGCACGTGGATCGAATCCCCCAGCCCGACGCAGGCCAGGAACGCCGGCACGATGTTGGTGAGCAGGGTCACCGGGGTGCCGGTGGCGGCCATCGAGCCCAGGGTCCAGATGGCGGCCATCGCCACCACGCACAGCGGGGCGATCACGCCGACCGCCCGGCGGAAGAGCCAGCCGAGCACGATCGACATCACCAGGAAGGCCCCTGCGACCAGCCGCCGCATGTCCGCCTGCATGGTGGTGACCAGCTCGGCGTTCAGGGCGGGCATGCCGGTGACGCGGACCTCGAAACCGGGGGCGTCGTGGCTCCGGACCTGGTCCTTCAGGGCGCGGTAGATGGCCGAGCGGCCTTCGAAGTCGACCGCGTTGGTGCGCAGGGTGATGATGGCGTGGTCGCCGTCGTCGGAGACCACGTAGCCGGAGAGCGTGGGGTCGCCGAGGACCTGCGCCTTCACCGCCGGGAGCTCGGACACCGGCGGCGTGCCTCCCTCCAGGAGCCCCCGGACCTGGACGGCGCCGCCCTCGAAGACCGTCTGGCGGACGTTGATCAGGCTGACGACCTCCTCGATGAGGCTGCCGTCCCCGGACCCTCCCCACTCGTCGTCGCCGTCGTCCCAGGCGTCCTCGCCCCACTCGTCCTGCTGTTCGTGCTCCGCCTCCGGCTCGTCGGCCGTGCCGAGGTCGAAGTCGAACCGCTCCAGCTCGCCGTGCAGCACCCGGAGGCGGTCGAGGAAGTCCGGCGAGAAGACGTCTCCGGCGATCAGGACCACGTGGTAGGTGTCGTTGCCGAAGTCCTCGTGGAACTCGTCGAGCACCTCCCGCGCCTTGCTGCCGGCGGCGAAGTACTCCACCGAGGAGTCGAAGCGCAGGTGCTGCTTCATCTGGCCGAGCAGGGCCCCGGTGATGGCGAGGGTGAGTAGAAGGGCCGGCCAACGCCAGCGGAGGACCTGTGTGGTCCACCACCGGAAGAACCCGCTCTGTCGCTCGCTCGTGCTCACGGCAGGCGGGCGTAACCGGTCTCCGCTACGCTGGGACCTCCCGACGAGGAGCGCCCGTGACCCTGCTGCTGAGCCTCTCGATCGCCTGTCCCACTCCCACCGACGACAGCGCCACCCCGATCGACGACTCGGCCTCGACCGGCGACACCTGCCCCGTCACGGGGGGCGAGCCCATCCCGTGGACCGAGCCCGTCGGGGAGTCCGACGCGCTCTACGCCGTGGTGGGGGACTTCACCGTCGAGACGAAGGGCGGCGACTGGAGCTTCCAGGACAACTGGACCGGCTGCGACAGCTACCTCTTCCTCCAGGACGAGCCGGCCCAGAACCGGGGCTGGCCCACCCCGGCCTGGGAGCGGGACCACGACGACTTCCTGGAGCGCCTGCCGGCCAACACCCACGTCTTCTTCGCGTCGGTGGCGTCCAAGAGCGACGAGCGCACGGCGAACATGGCGCTGATCGAGGAGGAGATGACCGCCGCGATCGGCCGGCTCGACGAGGACGACCAGGCCTGGTGGACCGAGCGCATCCACTATGTCACCGAGCGCGGCTACTCGATCGAGGGTCCCGTGGGCGACACCCTGGTGAGCCCGGCCTGGGGCACGGGCATCGATCGCTTCCAGCGCCTCCGCTACGTCGGCAGCTACGCCGATCTGTACCGCTACGACTCGTCCTATGGCTGGTTCGAGCCCAACCTGTCGATGGCGGCCAACGAACCCCGGTACTACAACTTCGAGGCCGAGCGGGCCGAGTGGATGGCCGCCGAGGACGCCACCGTCGTCGAGGTCTTCACCGGCGAGACGGTCGACAACTCCCACACGGTCACCGCCGAGCTTCCGGACGTCGCGACCCTGGCGGGCTTCGACACCCTGACCCTGGCGGGCTTCGACACCCTGACCCTGGACTGCACGATGGCCTGCGTGGGGGACGGGGAGTACGGCGACTGCCCGGCCTGGGACTACATGGCCTATGTCTACCGCTGCTCCGAGCCGGCCGAGGACAACCCCTGGAGCGACACGGCCTGCGAGGCGGAGGAGACGAAGCCGGGGCAGTGCGTCGACCCGGGCGGCACGGTCCGGGACGTCGAGCACACCTGCAACGCCGACGGCACGGGCTTCGACGACCTGGACTGCGGCTGCGGCACGGAGATCGGGCGCTGGATCACCACCTACCACCGGGAGGGGCGGTGGGTGTACGACATCTCGCCGATGATCCCGCTGCTCGCCGACGGCGGGACCCAGACCTTCACCTACCAGACGGACGGCCCCTACGAGGTGGACCTGTCGCTGCGCTTCTCCGACCAAGGCAAGGAGACCCGACCGGAGCAGACCGTCTACCTGTTCAGCGGCGGCACCATCAACTCCACCTACAACGACGCCCGCGAGCCGGTGGAGGTCGAGATCCCGGCCGACGCAAGCAAGGTGGAGCTGGCGACGGTGATCTCCCAGCACGGCGCCGACGGCAACAACTGCGGCGAGTTCTGTGACCTCTGCCACCACTTCACCATCGACGGCGACGAAGCCGACGAGATCGTGCGCTGCTTCCCGGAGGCCACCGCGCCGACGGACTGCATGGACCGGGTGAGTGAAGGCACGGTGCCCAACCAGTACGGGACCTGGTGGTACGGCCGCGCGGGCTGGTGTCCCGGCAAGGAGGTCCCGACCGTCACCCACGACATCACGGACCAGGTCACGCCCGGCCAGACGGCTTCGATCACCTACAAGGGCCTCGACCCGCGGGGCGATCCCTACGACGGCTCGGCGACCATCCTGATGCGGTCCTGGCTGGTGATCTCCAGGTAGGCGGGCCGTCTACTGGTGGACCTGGTGCCGGACCACGGCCAGCACGCCGCGGGTCAGCTCCTCGAGAGCCCCCACACGCTGCCTGTCCGCCTGGGGGACCTCTCCGACCGGCACCGCGCGCCAGGGGCCCATCCACCGGAGTAGCGCCGGGTCGAAGATCAGGTCGACGTCGAGTCCGCAGTGCTTGGTCCTGCCCTGGTGGGGCTGGAGCCAGGCGTGCACGCCCCCGTCCTCGGCGACCGCGAGGCAGAGGGACTCGCGGAAGAAGGTCAGGGTCCAGACGTGGCCCCACTCCCGGTCGGCCCGGCGAGCGGTCTGGTAGCCGTAGCCCCCGAACAGGGCGACCAGGTCACCGAGGAGCTGGCAGGTCGCCGAGCGCTTGGCGTCCGTGAAGGCCCGGGGCCGCGCCGCTGCGGCGAGGCGCAGCAGCTCACAGGCTCCCTCGGTCTCGTAGTCGTAGGTGTGCTGCTCGGGGGCTGCCTCGAGGGCCTTGCTCGCCATGACGGGTTCCTCGCGAGGGGACTCACCCCTCTCTTCGGCTCGGAGGCGCCCCCACGTGAGAAGGGACCTCGGGGTCGCGGTGTGGGGCGCCCACGTCCCATGATCCGACGAGGAGCCGGGGCCGGATCGTGCTGCTGCCCCTGTCCCGGTGATGGCATGATCATTGCTGGCTCCTCGCCCCGGGAGGTCTCATGCCTGGGTTGCTTCTCGCGCTGCTGGCCTGCAACGAGAACAGCATCAGCCGCCTGGACCAGGTCGACGAGTTCGTCCAGGAGGGCACGGAGCAGGTCGACATCCTGTTCGTGATCGATGACTCCAAGTCGATGCAGTCCGAGCAGGAGAAGGTCGCGGAGGGCTTCGGCTCCTTCATGCAGGCCTTCGTGTCCACGGAGCTGGACTTCCACATCGGCGTCACCACCACCGACATGGACGCGATCAACCCCGACGCGGGCCTGCTGCTGGGCGATCCGCCCTTTGTGAGCGCCGACGACGAGTGGGCCCAGCTCATGACCGGTCGCTTCACGGTCGGCATCGAGGGCTCGGACAAGGAGCGCGGCCTCGAGGCGGCCTGGACCCTGCTCACCAGCGACGACCCGGTCAACGAGGGTTTCGTGCGCGACGGCGCCACGCTGGCGCTGGTCTTCGTGTCCGACGAGAACGACTGCAGCCACGAGGGCAACCTCCGGGAAGAGGCCGCCGGGACCGCCTGCTACGAGTACAACGACGCCCTGATCCCCGTGAGCGAGTACATCGATCGCTTCCGCTCCCTGAAGGGAAGCGGCGCCAGGGTGGTGGCCTCGGGCATCCTCGGGCCCGACGTCCAGGCCGGCTGCGAGCACACCTGGCCCGGTCACCGCTACAGCACCGTGGTGGAGAAGCTCGACGGCTACGAAGGCGACATCTGCGACGCCAACTACGACGAGGTCCTGGACGCCATCGGCTCCAAGATCATCGCCCCCGCCACCATCTTCCCGCTGGACGAGCTTCCGGTGGAGGACTCGCTCGAGGTGGAGATCGACGGCGAGATCCTGGAGCGGGATCCCGACACCGCCTGGGACTACGACCGCGGCGACAACAGCGTGCGCTTCGACGGGGTTTACGTGCCGCCCTACGGGAGCACCATCGAGATCCGTTACGAGATCGCCCACGGCTGAGGACCCCGTCGGGTCCTCCGAGGAGGAGACCCGTGGTGGACATCCGCATGCACGGTCCGGGCATGAACTGCCTGGGCACCCCGATGATGACCTGGGTGATCGACCAGCTCGATCGGGCCGGCGGGGCCCCGGTGCTGCTCACGGGCAGCGGCCGGTCCTTCAGCGCCGGGCTGGACCTCAAGGAGGTCGCCAGCCTGGACGGCGAGCAGATGCGGCGGTTCCTCGAGGACCTCGTCCGGATGACCACCGCCCTGTTCAACTACCCGGGGCCGCTGGTGGCCTGGGTGAACGGCCACGCCATCGCCGGCGGCTGCATCGTGGCCCTGGCCTGCGACGCGGCGATCGCCACCCGGGATGCGCGGGTCCGCATCGGACTCAACGAGGTGGCCCTGGGGCTGCGCTTCCCGCCGCCGATCCTGGAGATGGTCCGCTACCGCATCGACAGCCGGCACCTCACTTCCGTGCTGCTGGGGGCGGGCCTGCACCCGCCCGAAGGGGCGGCTCGCCTCGGTCTCGTCGATGCAGCGGTGGACGATGCCGAGAGCGTCGCTCGCGCCACGCTGGCGGGCCTCGCTGCCCACCCACCCGACGCCTTCGCCCTCGCGAAGGCGGATCTGCGTGGCCGGATCATGGCCACGTCGCCTGAATTGACACGCCTTTTCCAGGAGCAGGCGCTGCCCATGTGGACAGCTCCGGAGTTGAAGGCCAAGGTTCGAGCCCTGCTGGAGCGCTGACGTTGCGAACACGATCCCTGCCCCTGCTCGCCGCCCTCGTGCTGCTCGCGGCTTCGTTGCCCGGCCAGGCGGGAGACCCCCCGCCCAAGCCCGCTGCGGTGGAGGCCTTCTGGGAGGAACACGCCCAGCTTCGGCTCGGCACCTCCACCCTGCTCGTGATCGACAAGACCCTCGACATGGGCTCCGCCACCTACCACTTCGAGCAGGGCTGGTTCTTCCCGGTCTACGCCCAGCGTCTCCGGGACACCTCGGAGGACCAGGCTACCCGGGTGGTCGGCTTCGCCTTCGCCGGGGAGGGCACGGCCACCCTGCACTTCCCCGAGCCGCGCGACGCGGTGTCCTTCGCCAACCGGCTCGTGCGCCGGGAGATCGCCACCGCCGACGAGCTGACCGGCTTCGTGGCCGGCGAGGAGCACTTCACCGCGGCCTTCAACCAGGGCATCGTCTTGACCGCCGATCCGGCCCTGGCCGAGCTGCTGCGCAGCCTGGACGCCGTGCGGGGTGGGGGCATGGAGGGGGACAGCCAGGGGGCTTCGGAGGTCTACGTCGTGGTGACGGACCGGGAGCTGGTCAAGGCGCGGGCCCAGGCGTCCACGGCCTTCCAGACCCGCAGGGCCCTGATGCGCAAGGCGGGCCTCGAGATCGAGGAGTGGCTCCAGGAGGACCTCTTGCGGGTGGACCTGCTGGGGGAGGACCCGTCACGGGCTCGGTGGGTGTCGGACTTCCTGCTGGAGGAGTCCCACGGCGTCAAGCTCTACGAGCCGGGCGTGGCCGATCGCGAGCGCTCGGACCGCTGGCTGACGGGCATCCGGGACGAGCTGGGCCGCTTCGATGGCCGCTACCGCAGCTCGATCTTCGCCTTCTCCTTTCCCGACGAGGTCGTCTCCAGCACCTCCGAGCTCTCCTCCGAGGAGCTGGCGCGGCTGGAAGGTGGAGACACGCGCAGCAAGTCCGTGCACGACGACCAGCTCTCCGTCGCCCGGGCCCCGGTGCTGCGCCGGCTGAGCGGGGAGCTGCTGCCTCCCTCCGCCGCCGGCGACCCGACCTCTCCGCCCCTGCCGCCGGCGCGGGTCGAGCCGGTCAGGGCCGACGTGGAGGTGCGGGTGCGGCCGGCCAGGCGCGGTGTCGTGATGCGGGTCCGGATCCTCGGGGACCTGACGGTCAAGGCCGTCGGCGGGCCGATCCACGCCTTCCGGCTCGACTTCCCCCGCCACAACGCCCAGCGCGCCACCTGGGAGGTGACCCGCTTGGAGGGGGAGGACGTGGTCTGGTTCCCGACCCGGCGGGACTACGACGGCGACGTGCTGGTGGGCCTGACCGAGCCGCTGGCCGCCGGCGAGGAGCTCACGCTGCGGGTCGACTGGACCGACACCTGGTCGACCGAGCTGGCCCGTGGCGGCAAGGTCGCCGGGGCCTATGCCCTGCTGCCCGAGCTCGGCGAGGCGCCGGGTGGTGAGCCCTGGCCCTTCGAGGCCCAGATCTCCACGCCCGTGACCCTCTTCGGCGGGATGTCGCCGGCGGCCTCCGGTGTGACCCTGGAGTACGAGGCGGCCGAGGACTTCGTGAACCTCACGGTCGCCGACGCCGGCGGCCGGCGTCCCCTGATGGCCCTCGGCGACTACGACGTCACCGAGTCACCGAGCGAGGAAGGCCTGCCCGGGGTGCGGGCGGCGGTGCTGCCCCAGGACCGCGTGAACCTCGACGCCTTCCCCCGGCAGGCCATCCAGACCATCGGCTTCATGGAGCGCATGCTGGGGGCCTACCCCCACACGGAGGTGGAGCTGGTGCAGGCCACCGAGGACACCAACCTCGGCGGCCAGGGCGTTGTGATCGTCGGCGGCGAGAACTACCCCGAGATGCTCCAGGACCCGGACCAGAGCGTCAGCGCCGGCTCGCCCTACGACCACCACCCCTACCTGGAGGCCAGCATCGTCGCTCGGGGCATCGCCCAGCAGTACTTCGGGCAGCTCATGATGCCGGCGAGTACCTACGACGAGTGGCTGACCCGGTCGCTGCCGGAGGCCTGGGCCTGGTTCTACACGCGGGCGGCCTTCGGCCGGCTCTCGATGAACGCCCGCCTGAAGTACACCCAGCAGATCGTCGAGAAGCAGGACGGCCCGGAGCCCTTCTACAGCCTCACCCACGCCAACGCCTTCCAGCGGTACCGGGCCTCGACCTACTACCACTACGGGCCCTACGTGCTCGGCTGGATGCTGCGCAAGCGCATCGGCGATACCGCCTTCTTCCGCGGCATGGCGATCCTGGCCGAACAGAAGGCCTGGCAGCGCATCACCACCGACGATCTGCAGCGGGCCTGGGAGCACACCTCGGGCGAGGACCTGGGGCCCTTCTTCGACTGGTGGATCCACGGCGGCTACATCCCCGAGCTCCGCGCCGAGTACGTCGAGACCCGCGGGCCCTGGGGGGTCGGCGTGCGCGGCTGCGTGAGGAGCGACGTGCCCTTCGGCGTGCTGGAGCTGCCGGTCATCGTGCGCGACGACTGGGACGTCCCCTCCGAGGAGTGGGTGCGCATCGAGGACGGCATCGGCTGGTTCGAGAAGGAGGGCCTGGGGCTGCGGGCCACCGTCGAGCTGGACCCGGACGGCCTGGTGCTCGCGAGCAAGCGCAAGCTGAAGAAGGTGAAGGGCGAGCCTTGCGCGGGAGCGGGGTCGGACGAGGAGGAGGAAGGGGGTCGGCGGGGTCGTCGCGGCGCGGACTGAGCCCCCTGCACACGATCTGCACCGTCGCTGTGCCGGCCCTCCACGGGGCCTCCAGGACGCCGTGACAGCGCGGTTCCAGAGTGGGGTCGAACCCCGGCTCCGGAGCCCCCATGAACACCGCGACCGCCCTCCCTCCACCTCCCCCCGACTCGGCTCAGCACGTCGCGACGGCGCAGTGGCCCCAGGCCGTGACCCCCTTCCCGCCGCCGACCGTGCCGGAGGTGCTGGCCGCCATGGGCGGCTTCGCCCTGCTCGGCCTGGCGGCCGGCCTGGGCTCGGGCATCGTCGAGGTGGCCCTGCGCAGCCTGCCCGGCACGCTGGTGGTGGCGGCCGGGACCGCCGTGCTGGCGACGCCGGCGCTGCTGGTGGCCCACCAGCTCCTGCGGTTCTCGGCCCGGCCCGAGGACCTGGTGGGGGCGCTGTCCGGTGCCTTCGTCCAGGTCGGCCGGGTCGCTCTCGGCCTGGTGCCGGTGATGCTCTTCTTCGCCGCCACCTCCGGTCTGTGGACCCTGACCTTCGGGGGCGTCGGCCTGCTGCTGGTGACCGTCGCCGCCAGCAGCACGTCGCGGCGGCTGCGGGCCGTCGAGCCCCGCGGGGCGGTGGGGGTCAGACCCCAGTACGCCCTGCTGGTGCTCGGCTGGCAGGTGCTCGCCTTCGCGCTCGCCCTGCGGCTCGCCGGCGGCGCCGTGGCCTTTGTCCTCGCCCCCCTCGTGCACGGAGTCTCGCTGTGACCCCCTCGACCCTGACCCTGATCGCCACCCTGCTCCGGGCGCCCGCGGAGGTCCTCGACGACCGCGCGGACACGCTGCGCCAGCTCGCCCCACGGCTGCTCGCCATCACCCTGGTCGGCGCCGCCGTCTTCGGAGGCGTGACCGGTGCCTACCGCGGTGGGCTGCAGATCCTCTTCGCCGCCATCAAGATGCCGATCCTCTTCCTGGCCCCGGTGGCGATCGGACTGCCGGCGGTGCGGGCGCTCTTCGCCGTGGACGCCGAGGCGGTCTCCTGGCAGCGCCTCGGCCTGGCCGGCCTCGTGGGCATGGCCCGGGCCTCGATCCTCGCCGCGGCCTTCGCGCCCGTGCTGTGGCTCTTCTACTCCCTGGAGCCGGACTACCACGCGGCGATCGTCGTGCTGGCCCTGAGCCTCGCCGTGGTCGCCCTGCCGGGGCTCACCACCCTCGCCAGCGCCCTGCCGCGGGTCGGGCGTCGCCAGGTGCTCGCCACCCTCGGCGCCGTGGGCATCCTGGGCGTGGTCACCGCCCAGGCGGGCTGGGTCCTGCGCCCCTTCGTGGCCCGTCCGACCGCCGAGGTCGCCTTCCTGCGTCCCCTGGAGGCCGACGTCTTCTCGGCGCTCGACGCGTCGCTCGACTCGGCCCAGGGTCGCTACCGGGGCTGGGAGCCGGAGCAGCGGGGCCTGATCAGCGAAGGCCTCCAGCGCGTCGAGCGCCAACAGACCGAGCGCCAGGAGGTGACGCCGTGATCCCCGCCCTGGCGACCTTCTCCCACGCTGACCTCGCGGTGGTGCTGGCCCTGGCCTGGCTCGGAGCCGGCGCCGTGGTCGCGCTGCGCCTGAGCCGCCAGGGGGCCTCGCCGGGCGCGGCGATCGCCGCCCTCGGGGCCTGGCCGCTGATGCTCGGAGCGCACGAGCCCCTCGTCCTGCCCGCTCCGACGGGTGGCCCCCTGGCCGAGCGCATCGCCACCGCCTTCGCCTCCCTCGAGGAGGCCCTCGACGACCCCTCGGCCGGTGACGTCGCCTCCCAGCAGGAGCTGGCCTCGCTGCGGCGGGCCCTCGAGGAGGCCGACCGACGGCTGGACCTGGTGGACCGGCTGCTGGCCGAGGCGCCCGAGGGCGCCGCCGAGGGGGTCGAGCGCAGCCACCCCCGCCTGCGGCGGGCCCGTGCCCACGCCGCTTCGGAGGCCGAAGCGGTATTGTCCGGGGTGCTGCAGCTCCGCATCCAGGTGGGGCTGCTGGCCCTGGCCGGGGACACCCTCCCCGTCCGGGAGCGCCTGTCGGAGCTGCGGGCTCGGGTGGCGGCGCTGGACGAGCTGGCCGGTCTGGAGCGGGTCGATGGGCAGTGAGATCCTGGTGGTCGACGACGATCCGCGGCTGCGGGAGGTCGTGCGCTACGCCCTGAGCCGCGAGGGCTTCGAGGTGGCGGAGGCCCGCGACGGTGCCGAGGCCCTGCGGCAGGTCGCGGCGCTCGATCCGGCGCTCGTCGTGCTCGACGTGCTGATGCCCGAGATGGACGGCATCGAGGTCTGTCGCACGCTCCGCCGCACCTCCGAGGTCCCGATCGTGTTCCTGTCCTCTCGCGGCGAGGAGCTGGACCGGGTGCTCGGCCTGGAGCTCGGCGGCGACGACTACCTCACCAAGCCCTTCTCGACCCGGGAGCTGGTCAGCCGCGTCAAGGCCGTGCTGCGTCGCTCCCGGCCGGCCCCCGTCGAGCCGGTCGAGGGTGGCGACGCCCTGGTCTGCGGCCCGCTGCGCCTGGACCCGGAGGCCTTCCGGGTCTGGATCGGCAGCGAGGAGATCCAGCTCACCGTGACCGAGTTCCGCATCCTCCAGGTCCTGATGAGCCGGGCCTCGAGGGCCTGGACACGCGACGAGCTGATGGAGCGGGCCTACCCCGGTCGCCACTACGTCTCCGGCCGGACGCTGGACTCCCACGTGCGCCGCATCCGCCAGAAGTGCCGGGTCGCCGGACTCGACCCGGTGGAGACGGTGCACGGCCTGGGGTACCGGCTGAGGACGTGAAGCGACCCGCCCGCATCGTCCTGCCCCTGCGCACCGCGCTGGTGGGGTCGCACCTGGTGGTGCTGGCCCTGCCGTGGATGGCGCTGGTGGGCACCGGAGCCCTGGGCTGGGACCTCGTCCACCAGACCCGCCAGGACCTGACCCACCAGGCCGCCGCCCTCTCCGTGCTGGTCACCGACGAGCTGGAGGAGGCACGAGCGCTCACGCCGGGCGCCACGGTGGGCGACCTGTCCCTCGGGTCGAAGCTCGAGCGCGTGCGGGAGCGCACCCTGGCGGGCATCCGGCTCTTGGATCCCCAGGGCGTCGTGGTGGCGTCGAGCGGGTCCGAGCTCGGAGAGGACCTCAGCGGTCGGCTGGAGGTGGTCGAGGCCCTGCGCGGCCTGCCGGCCACGGTCCTGAGGCCGCGGGACCCGCCCGAGCGCGGCCAGCCCCTGTCCGGGCCGAGCCGTCGGGCCCGCGTGCGCGTCTTCACCGCGGTCCCCGTGGTCCACGCCGACGAGCTCGTCGGCGTGCTCGTGCTCTCCCGGACCCCTCGCGAGGAGCTCCAGGCCCTCTACCAGATGGCGCCGCGCCTGTGGTGGGGGGCGCTCTTGTGTCTGCTGCTCACGGTGGGGCTCTCGGTGTACCTGGGCTACCGCTTCAGCCGCTCGCTGAAGGTCCTGGCGGGGACCTCGCATCGCATCGCCGGCGGGGAGATGCGGGCTGTCGAGGCCCTGGAGCTGGCCTCCCGATCCCACCTCGCCGAGGTGCGGGAGCTCAGCCAGGCGGTGGCGATCATGACCGCGCAGCTCCGCGAGCGACTGGCCTACATCACGGAATTCGCCGGCAACGTCTCCCACGAGTTCAAGACGCCGATCTCGACGCTTCGAGGGACGGTGGAGCTGCTGCGCGACGACCGCGAGATGCCCGCCGATCAGCGGGAGCGCTTCCTGGACAACGCCTGGCAGGACCTCGCTCGCATGGAGCGGCTCGTCAGCGGGCTCTTGGCGCTGGCCAAGGCGGAGGAGGCCTCGGGGCACGTGGAGGTGCGGCTGCAGGACGTGGTCGAGGCGGCGGCCGAACGCCATCCGCGCACGGTCGTCGAGGGGGAGGCCGGGTCGGTGCGGGGAGCGCCGGAGCAGCTCGAAGCCGTGGCCGGCAACCTGTTGGAGAACGCCTGGCAGCACGGCGGCGCCGAGGTCTCGGTGGCCGTGGTCTGCTGGTGCGAGGGGGACACGACCGGCTTCGACGTGATCGACGACGGACCGGGCATCTCGTCCGGCAACCTCGACCACATCTTCGATCGCTTCTTCACCACCGATCGCGCTGGCACGGGCACCGGCCTGGGCCTGGCCCTGGCCCGCGCGGTCTGCCGGGCCCACGGGGGCTCGATCGCGGTGGAGTCCCGGCCGGGTCGGACCTGCTTCCGGGTCGAGCTGCCCCGGGTGGGGGGTGGGGCTGTCTGAGGAGGGACTCGGGGTGGCCGGTGCTGGTGATGAGCCCAGTGCTCGGCGCCGGGTCACTGCCCGGGGACCTCGACGTGGAAGACACTCGCCGCCGAGCTCGACTTGCGCCCCTACCCCGACAAGGTCGAACCTGCTCGGTGGAGTCCAGGCTCGATCCAGGACTTCGCCGTACGAGAGGCGCGCCGCCGGTCGATGCCACGCCGGAACTCCCCCTGGAAGCGAACGTTGTCCTTCGCTTCGATCGTCACCTGGGTCCCGAAGACCTGCACCTCAACGCGCAGCACTGCTCCACACTTGCGGCAGGCGATGTCGATCTTGTCGGCCATCGAGCGGGCCTCCACTGGCGGCTCGAGGTCTGGGGTGCGTTGTCGAAGGCCCGGCAGGTCGGAGTCCTCGTCGGCAAGGCCGTCGCGCAGACGCAGGGCGTCGATGTCGATGGGCTGGTGGCCGCCGACCCGAAGCCCCACAAGCTGGCCGACGAACTCAAGGAGGGCTTGAGGGCGCTTGTGGCCGGCGTAGCCGAGCGGCGCGGTCGAGTCCGCGCTAGGAGGGTGAGCGGCATTGCCGTACGGTCCCTCCCTGCGGGAGGGCTTGCGCCCGCGCTCCGCGCCCCCGTCGCCTGGCTTGCTCACGTGATTTCAGGCACTTC
>CAZCVP010000186.1:0-16706 GCA_964501915.1 uncultured Enterobacterales bacterium | reverse complement strand
TGGCCGCTGTCTCCCCACCCGACGCCCCGAGCCGCGTTGGTGGCCCGTCTACGCCCCTCTCGCCCGACCACCTTCCCGTCTCCGCCACCCAGCGTTCGCCCGCCCGAGGGGACTCTGAAGCGGCAACGACGGCCTCGCCACCACCCCAGGTGAACCCGCCGAAGGGCGTCTCCCCTCCAGCGTTCCAAGGTCCCCGGTGGCCGCTGTCTCCCCACCCGACGCCCCGAGCCGCGTTGGTGGCCCGTCTACGCCGCTAACCTTCCTTGCCTGCCTTCTTCGCCGCCTTGGCCTCCTCCTTGGCTTTCTTCTTCATGGCCTTGGCGTAGCCCTTGGGATCGTGGGCCTCCCAGAGGCGCAGGCGCTCGGTCTCCCAGTCGAAGACCTCGTAGGTCAGGCCCAGCTCATCGAGCTGCGGAGTGACCACCTCGACCGGGCCGAGCAGGGTCACGACCTCGTGGCCGATGCAGCTCGCGAGCTCCGCCTGGAGGTCCTCCAGGGTGACGGCGGCCAGACGGTCTGGATACCCCGCCAGCTCGTCCCAGCCCGCTCCGCCTTCCTGGTAGGCGTCCTGGAGCCGCGACGTCATCTGGGAGTGGGTCTGCTGCCCGAGCACGGTGTTGCGGGCCGCCGTGACCTTCATCAGGGGGATGAGGTCCTGGGGGAAGTCCCCGGACTGGACCCGCGCGGCCTGGTCCATGAACGTCTGGGCCGCGACGCCTGCCGAGTCGTTCTGCACGAGCACGGCCGAGTACAGCCCTGTCGTGCCCCCCGCGAGCGTGTAGGTGTAGGAGTAGGCCCCATAGGACACGCCGGAGCGCTCACGGAGAGCGTCCCAGGCCATCTCGGAGAGCACCATGCCCAGGACGTCGTGGACACCGTCCAGGGTCGGCCCGTCCTCGGACTGCGGCCTCACCAGGCACTCCATGGCCACCGAGGTCTGGGAGACGAGCTGCTTGTCCAGCACGATGATCTGCCGCGCCGGAGGCTCGGGGGGCGCCGGGAGCTCGCCGTGCTCGAAGTGCGGCTCGCCCGGGTTGATCCAGCCGCCGAAGTAGTTGCGCACCTGCTCCTCGGCCTTGTCGGCGTCCATCCGGCCCACCAGGAAGAGCACGGCGTTGTCCGGCCGGAAGATCGTCTGGTTGTAGGCCTTGGCGTCGGACTTGGTCAGCGACCGCATGGCGTCGACCTCGAACTCGTCGACGCTGTCGACGAGCGGGTGGTCCTTGCCGAGGGTTCGCTCGGCCATCACCACACCCTGCCAGTACTCCGGGAACTTGCGCGAGTAGCGGATGCTCTTGATCCAGCTGTCGTAGTACTCCTTCTTGTACTCGACCTTGATCTCGCCCGGGTCGGAGTACTGGTCGGCCCGCTCCCGGACCATCCAGAGCAGTCCTTCGAGGTTGGCCGAGGACCCGACGATGCCGAGGTCGACCCAGTCCGGGTAGGCGCTGGTCAGCCACTCCCCGCCCATGCGCAGCGGCGTGTTGCCGGCACCGGGCAGGTACGAGCTGGTGTACTCCATCGAGAAGTCGGCCAGCCCCTGGATCGGCTCGTAGAGCTGGCCGCCCTTGAAGCGCAGCTCTGCGCGGACCAGCGGCGAGTCGCCGTAGGGGTAGATCACGACCTGGAGGCCGTTGTCGAGCTGGAACTCCCGCATCGTGGCGAGGTCCGGCAGCAGCGTGGCCTCCCGCAGCAGCTCGGCGTCGATGGCCGTGAGATCCAGGCGGGTCTCGACGACGCCCTCGTAGGGCCGCCCCTTGTACTGCTGGTCGGAGCTGTCGATCAGGATGTCGCCCTCCTCGTAGGGCTCGAGGATGACGGAGACGGCCCGGTTGCGGTTGATGTACTCGAAGGCGAAGGCCGAGATGCGCTCGAAGTCGACCTGGTCCAGGGCTTCGATCGAGCGACTGAAGTAGGCCGGGTCGGCGGTGAAGTGGGTGAACATCGCCGCACCGACGCCGCGCTCGCTGAACAGCGAGGCGACCGTCTCCACCGACCGGAAGACCGAGGCCATGCCCGCGTACTTGGAGAGCTTGGAGAAGTAGTCTCCCCACATGACGCGGTAGTTGGTCTCCCACTGGAGGTAGAGGCCGTCCAGCGCGTCCTCGAGGACCTCCTCGGGCTCCAGGCCGGAGCCGACCTCGATGCCGCACATGGCGATGGTGGCGTGCTCCTCGGGCTGGACCCAGCAGCCCGCGGTGTCCAGCTCCTCGTAGGCGTCGGTCGCCGGGTCCCAGTCGGGGTTGAGGAACTGGTTCACGGCCAGGTTCAGGTTGTAGCCGGCGATGGCCATGTCGGCGTGGCCCTCGCGGTAGCCGGCCGGCAGGGACCAGCCGATGAGGATGGTCGGCTTCTCGACCCCGGCCTTGTGGTAGCTGGTGGTGAGGTCGACGGGATCCGGCGGGGCCGGCGGGGTCTCGTTGACATCGATGCGCACCGGGCAGTCCGCGAGCTCCAGCTCGGCGTCGGGGTTCTCCGGGTCGACCAGCAGCTCCAGGGGGAAGTGGCGGGCGATGTAGTCCCAGGAGTCCTTGAGATCGAAGTCGCCGATGATCAGCATCGTGGCGTTGGACGGCACGTAGTTCTTGGCGGCGAACGCGTTGACGTCGTCGATGGTGATGTTGTCGAGGGAGTCGTGGGTCCCGATGCCGAGGCGGGCGTAGGGGTGACCCTCGGGGAAGAGCTTGCCCATCAGGTAGTAGAGGCCGCTGGTGCCGGTGTTCTCGTAGCGCATGCGCAGCTCGTTGCGGGCGATCTCGCGCTCGAGGTTGACCTCCTCCTGGGTCACGTTGTTCATGGAGTACTCGCCCATGATGCGGCGGACCTCGAGCTCCATCACCTCGTCCATCGACGCCACGGGCGCGATGGTCAGGTACGCCGTGACGTCGTCCGCGGTGAAGGCGTTGATCTGGGCGCCGAGCTCGGCGAGCTGATCCCAGACCTTGATCTGGCCCTCTTCGAAGGAGCGGAACCAGAGGTGCTCCAGCACGTGGGCGATGCCCTCCAGCCCGATCGGATCGGCGTCGCTCCCCCGGTCGATGACCTGGGTGAAGTTGACGATCGGCTGGGAGTGGTCCTCCTGGAAGATGATGCGCAGGCCGCTCGGGAAGCAGTAGTCGCTCATGCCGAGGGCGTAGGCATCCACCTGGAGGTCGATGGGCGGCTTGGTGGTGCCGGCCGCCATGGTGGACATGGGGATCAGCAGGGCGGCGATGGGGAAGAGCTTCTTGGTCACGACAACCTCGGGATGGGCCACGTCGGGCACTCAGGCGGTGTGCCTAACGAATCCGCGGTCAACGGGCCGCAAACGGTCTGACAGAGGCCTGACAGGTGCGACGCCGTCGTCTGGATGGTAGAGAGAAGGGTCCCGGGACGCCCCGACCTGTCCCGACCCGACTGGAGCCGCCGATGCGCGTGATGGTGACCTACCCCCCCCTGCGGGGCAAGGGCAGCCCGATGCTCACCCAGAACCGCCAATTCCAGTGGTTCCACGATCCGAGCTATCTCTACCCCTGCATCCCGGCCTGGGCCGCCACCCTGCTGAAGCAGGACGGCCACGAGGTCTGCTGGGCCGACTGCATCGCCGAGCGGAGGGGCTGGGCCCAGTTCCTGCGCATCCTGCGAGACTTCCAGCCCGAGCTGGTGGCGATGGAGACCAAGGCCCCGGTCGTCCGCCAGCACTGGGAGCTGGTGGACGCCATCAAGGCGGAGATCCCGGGGGTCCGGGTGGTGCTCTTCGGCGATCACATCTCCGGGAACCCCGAAGAGACCCTGGTGCAGTCCGACGTCGACTTCTGCATCACCGGCGGCGACTACGACTTCATGCTCCAGAACCTGTGCAACTGGCTCAGCGGTGAGGGCGAGCCGGCCGGCGGTCTCTGGTACAAGGAGCCCGACGGCACGATCGCCAGCACCGGTCCCTACACCGAGATCGGCGACGTCGAGACCCTGCCCTTCATCGACCGGGACCTGACCAACGCCCACCTCTACTTCGAGAAGTGGAAGTACCGGCTGCCCTTCATGTGGACCATGGCCGGGCGCGACTGTCCCTATGGCCGCTGCACCTTCTGCTCCTGGACGGTCACCTACCCGTCCTTCCGGACCCAGAGCCCCGAGCGGCTCGCCGACGAGATGGAGCACCTGATCAAGCGCTACGGCGCCCGCAACATCTTCGACGACACCGGTGCCCTGCCCGCCGGCAACTGGCTGATCCGGCTCTGCGAGCAGATGATCGACCGGGGCATCGCGTCCGAAGCCGTCTTCGACTGCAACTTCCGCTTCGACTACTTCACCGAGCGCAACGTGCAGCTCATGAAGCGTGCGAACTTCCGCAAGCTGATCCTGGGCATCGAGTCCGCCAGCGAGCGCACCATCGACATCCTCGACAAGTCGCTGACCCGCGAGCAGATCATCGAGGGCTGCAAGATGGCCACCAGCGCCGGGCTCCAGCCCCAGCTCACCCTGATGGTCGGCTACCCCTGGGAGACCAGGGAAGACGCCTACGAGACCCTGAACCTCGCCCGCTACCTGATGCACAACGGCCTCGCCCACCACCTCCAGGCGACCGTGGTCATGCCGTATCCGGGCACGCCGCTCTTCGACCTCTGCCAGCGCAACGGCTGGATCCGCTTCGAGGAGACCGAGTACGAGCGCTACGACATGACCGAGCCGGTCTGCGTGCTGACGGACATGGAGAAGGAGGAGGTCGTGCGCATGGCGGGGCAGTTCTACAAGCTCTACCTGCACCCGAAGTTCCTGGCGCATCAGCTCACGCAGGTGCGCCACCCCGACGACCTGGACTACATGATCCGGGGTGTGAAGGCGATCTGGGGGCACATCAAGGACTTCGCCAGGATCCGCGGCGACGACTACCTCGAGGCGGCGAAGTAGTACCCTCAGCGCTTCTTCGATGGAGCGCTCGAGATGGCTCGAAAGGTCGGCATCCTCACCGGCGGCGGCGACGCGCCGGGGCTCAACGCGGTCATCCGGGCCTTCGTCAAGTACGGCGTCGGCCAGCGGGGCTGGTCGGTGCTCGGCATCGAGGACTCCTTCAATGGCCTGCTGGAGACCCCCTACCGGCTCCAGCACCTCACCCCGAAGAGCTGTGCCGGGCTGCTGGCCCGCGGCGGCACCGTGCTGGGCACGACCAACCAGGTCGATCCCTTCGCCTTCGGCGACCCGCCCATCGACCGCTCCTCCGAGATCGCCGACGCGGTGCGGGACCTGGGCCTCGACGGGCTGGTGGTGGTCGGCGGCGACGGGACCCAGAAGATGGGCCTGCGGCTGATGGTCGAGCACGGCGTGCGGGTCGTCGGGGTGCCCAAGACCATCGACAACGACCTGAGCGCCACCGAGTACACCTTCGGCTTCCACTCCGCGGTCGCCGTGGCGACCGAGGCCCTGGACCGCCTCCACACCACGGCCGAGAGCCACGACCGGGTGATGCTCCTGGAGGTCATGGGGCGCGACGCCGGGCACATCGCCCTGTCCGCCGGCCTCGCCGGAGGGGCGGACTGCATCGTCATTCCAGAGATCCCCTACCGCGTCGACGCCATCTGCGACAAGATCCGCAAGCGTCGTTCCTATGGGCGGCACTTCAACCTGATCGTGGTCGCCGAGGGAGCCCGCCCCGCCGACGGAGACGCTGCCTCCTCGAGCCAGCCCCACGGCCGCGGTGTGCTCGCTGCCGGCGGGGCCGGGGTCCAGCTCGCGCGGCAGCTCGCCGAGCGGCTCGAGATCGAGTCCCGGGTCACCGTGCTCGGCCACCTCCAGCGCGGCGGCTCGCCGGTGCCCTACGACCGCATCCTCGCGACCCGCTTCGGCGTGGTGGCGGTGGACCTGGTGGCCGAGGACCGCTGGGGGGAGATCGCCGTGCTGGTCAACGGCGACGTGGTCGGTGCACCGATCGAAGACGCCGTCAACGTCTACCGCCTCATCGACCCCGACGGGGAGCTGGTGCGCACGGCACGCGCCGTCGGCATCGAATTCGGAGCCTGAGCTCCGGGGCTACTCCGTGGCCAGCTCGGCGTAGCCGATCCGGGCGGCGTGGTGCTCCAGGGCCTCGAGGTAGGCCAGCGCCTCCGCGGTGGGCTGCGCGGCGTAGGCCTCCCGCGCCAGCTCCATGGCGGTGGCCAGCTCCCCCTGGCGCTCGGCGGCGACCGCCTGGTTGTGCAGGTCGCGGGCCGTGCCGGGCTCGGGATCCCGGTAGAGGCGACGACGCAGGGTCTCGGGCAGGGGCGCCACCTGGTCGGCCACGTCCAGCGCGACCAGCTCGGTCACGGCCTCTCTCACCGGGTAGGGGCGAGGCGGCGGCGTGCTGTCACGGGTCCAGGCGCTCGCCTCGACCCTACGACCCGTGCCCTCCAGCACCGCCACCTCCTGGGAGGACTGCCAGACCACGACCCGGGTCGATCCCCGTCCCTCCACCACCGTGCGGCGCAGGTCGCTGCCCGGCAGGTGGTCGTCCTGGGTGAGGGAGTCGTCGACCTCGACGGTGACGCCGATCTGCTGCTCGCAGGACTCGACCACCAGGCGCGTCGGGGCTCCCGGGTCGATGACCAGGCCCGGTCGCGCCGAGAGGTGACGGGTCAGGGCGTCGGCGACTGCGCGACACTCGCGGCTGCTGGCGGCGATGGCGACCGCGCTGACCTCGACCCGGGCGATGGGCTGCACGTCCCAGCTCACGTGGGGGGCACAGGCGAGCACCATCATGGCGAGTGGACCGATCATCCTCCCTCACCTTCGCAGGATCGGGTGGGGAGGTGCAAGCGCGTAGACCGGCGCGGCGCCTCAGATCGCGGAGGCGGACAGGGCGATGGGCTCGGCGCCGCTGTGCTGGCCGGCGACCTGGACGTGGACCTGGGCGTCACCGAGCACCCGACGCGCGGCGGCCGCCGCCAGGGCGGGTCGGTTGTTCTCCTCCGAGAGGTGGGCCAGGACCAGGTGACGCAGGCGCTCGTGGAGGGCGTCCGCCAGCAGCTCACCGGCCTGCGCATTGGAGAGGTGGCCGTGGCTGGAGCGGATGCGCTGCTTGAGGTGCCAGGGGTAGGGCCCCTCGACCAGCAGCTCCGGGTCGTGGTTGAACTCCAGCACCGCCACGTCGACCTCCCGCAGCTTGCGTGCCACCAGCGCGGTCGGTCGCCCGAGGTCGGTGACGACGGCCACGGCGGCCTGGCCCGACTGGACCCGGTAGGCGACCGGGTCCTGGACGTCGTGGGGGATCGGGAAGGGCTCGATCTCGAAGCGACCGACCCGGAAGCCCACGCCGGCGCGGCAGCGCTCGATGCGCTCGGGCAGGCACCGCTCCCGGGCCCCGGCCTCGGTGCCGGCGGTCATGTAGAAGGGCACGGGCCGGCCGAAGCGCTTCTTCAGCCGGTTGGAGAGCACCCGCGCCGAGCCGATGTGGTCCGAGTGCTCGTGGGTGATCAGCACCGCGTCGATGGGGGCGCCGGCGAGTCCGAGACGCTCCAGCGCGAGGTGGATGCGCTTCGTCGACAGGCCGCAGTCGACGAGCACACCGTTGTGCCCGTCTCCGACGTAGGTGCAGTTCCCGGTGGACCCGGAAGCCAGCACGGCGACCGTCAGGTCCCGGTTGAACAGCGGCAGCATCACAGAGCCCTACTCCACGCGCCGGTCAGTTTCCGTCCGCGGGCTCGGTCGGAGGCTCTGTGGAGAGGGTCTCGGCCGGCACCCAGCCGAAGTCGCCCCCCTTGCGGACGCGGACCTGGGCCTCCTTGCGGAAGACGACCTCGACCTTGGTCGCCTCGACCAGGGTCGTCACCACCGGGTTGCCGACCACGCCGACCTCGGCCGGCCAGCGGATCAGCTCCACCTCGGCGGTGGTCCAGGCGTCCTCTGCGAGGGCGGCGGAGAGCAGGGTCAGCAGCAGGGCGATGGACATGGAGGCCTCCCGCGGGGTACTCCCGAGCCGGTGTCCGCGCTCGTATCGCCCTTGGCGGCCTTCGGCCGCTTCTCGATCTTCTCAGCCGCGGTGCTGGTGCGGGTCTTCCGAGGGGGCTGGTCACCCTCGGCGGTGATCAAGCACGTGTACAACACGTCGACGCGGTGCGTGCTGCCCGTGATCGCCGTGACCTTCCCCTTCGGCATGGTCCTGGCCCTCCAGGGCCTCCAGATCTTCGCCATCTTCGGCGCCCAGCGCATGCTGCCGTCGCTGGTCGCGGTGGCGATGCTGCGGGAGCTCTCTCCGGTGCTGGCCTCGGTGCTCGTGGCCGCCCAGGGGGGCAGCTCCTGTGCCGCGGAGCTGGGCTCGATGCGGCTCAAGGAGGAGCTGGACGCCACGGCGGTGATGGCGGTCGATCCGATCACCTGCCACGTCGTGCCGCGGTTCGTGGCGATGGTGATCGTCTGTCCCCTGCTCAACGTCGTGGGCTCGATCTCCGGCATCGCCGGGTCCTTCGTCACCGCCGTCTTCTTCAAGGGTGAGGTGGCCGGTGTCTTCCTCGGCGAGCTCTGGGTGCGCGTGGGTCCCGTCGACCTCTGGGGCGGCACGCTGAAGACCGTGATCTTCGGCGCCATCATCGGCATGACCGCCTGCTACATGGGCCACAAGGCCTCCGGCGGTGCGGCGGGCGTGGGCCGGGCCGTCAACGACACCGTCGTCTACGGGGTCATCGGTTTCGTGCTCGCCAACTACGCGCTGACCTCGGCGCTCTTCGGGGCGGTCGGAGGATGACCATCCCCTTCGCCGCCATCGGGCGCTTCGTCTTCTTCTCCCTGCGCTTCGCCCGGGTCGCCCTCTCCACCCCGCCGCCGATCGCCGCCTCGCTCCACTTCGCCTGGGAGATCGGCATCCGCTCGCTGCCGATCCTGCTGATCATCGGCAGCTTCGTCGGCACCAACCTCTCCATCCAGGGCTACTCGGCGTTCAAGCCCCTCGGTGCCGAGCGCATGGTGGGCATGTTCGTGGCCCTGGCGGGGCTGCGGGAGCTGGCGCCGATCATCGCCGCGTCGATGGTGGCCGCCAAGGCGGGCACGGAGATGGCCTCCCAGGTCGCCGTGATGCGCATCCAGGAGCAGATCGACGCCCTGGAGGTCATGGCCGTCAATCCCCTCGCCTACCTCATCACGCCGCGGCTGCTGGGCATCATGCTCGTGATGCCGGCCCTGAACACCCTGGCGACCTTCTTCATGGTCGGCTCGGGCTACGTGGTCGCGGTGTGGCAGCTCGGACTGTCCGGGGCCGACTTCCTCGAGTTCGCCAGCCGGGGCATCACCCCGATGGACCTGGTGTGGTGCAACGTCAAGGCCCTGATCTACAGCGTCGTCATCTGCCTCGTGGCCTGCTTCAACGGCTACACCAGCGGTCCGGGCCCCGAGGGCGTCGGACGCGCCACCAACGCGGCCGTCGTGACGGCGGCGGTCGTCTGCGTCATCCTGAACACCTTCATCTCCGAGCTGATCTATGGCTGAGCCCCGCCGATGATCTCGCTGCGCCACGTGCGGAAGGCCTACGGCGACCACGTCGTGCTCGACGACATCAGCCTCGACTTCCCCCAGGGCGAGACCACGGCCATCGTCGGCCCCAGCGGCGTCGGGAAGTCGGTGCTGCTCAAGCACCTCGTCGGCCTCGAGTACCCCGACGCCGGCGAGGTCCTGGTCTTCGGCACCGACCTGGCCCGGGCGACGGAGGCGCAGCTCTACGCGGTGCGACGCCGCATGGGCATGCTCTTCCAAGGCGGGGCGCTCTTCGACTCGATGACGGTCGGCGAGAACGTGGCCTTTCCCCTCGTCTACCACCGCAAGGACCTGTCGGAGGCCGAGCAGCAGGACCGCGTGGCCGAGGTGCTGGCACAGGTCGGCCTGCCGGGCATCGAGGACCGCGACCCGGCGGAGCTCTCCGGCGGACAGCGCAAGCGGGTCGGGCTCGCCCGGGCCATCGTCCACAAGCCGGAGGTCGTGCTCTTCGACGAGCCCAACTCCGGCCTCGACCCCCTGACCTCCGACGCCATCGACGCCCTCATCGTGGAGATGAAGGAGGTGCTGGGCATCACCTTCATCGTCATCAGCCACGACATCGTCGGCACGCTCAACGTGGCGGACCGCATCGGCATGCTTTACGGCGGGAGGCTGGTGGCCTACGGGACCTCTGAGGAATTCGTGCGGAGTGAGGTCGAGATCGTGCAGCGCTTCCTGAGACGCAACGTCCTGCTCCCAGGGGACAGCGACGACAGCGCCCGTCTCCCCCGCGCCGGCCGCGTCGGGGGGCCGTCGAAGTGAAGCGCAACCTGCGCCAGGAGGTCGGCGTCGGTCTCTTCGTCGTGGCGGCGGCGGCGCTGACGGGCTGGATGGCGATCCAGGCCGGAGCTGTGGGGCTGGGCGAGCGGATCGAGGTCTCCGCGGTCTTCGACAACGTGGTCGGACTCAGCGACGGGGCCGCGGTGCTGGTCGCGGGGGTCGAGGTGGGCAAGGTCACGGGCCTGCGCGCCGACTTCGACCGGGCCCGGGTCGACCTCTCGCTGGACCCCGAGGCCAACCTGCGGCTCGACGTCGAGGCCATCGTCCGTGCCCGCTCGGTGCTGGGCGAGAAGTACGTGGAGATCCTGCCCGTCGGCGACAACGCGAGGCTGCTGCGAGACGGCGACGAGATCGTCATCACCCGCAGCGGCACCGAGATCGACGAGGTCGTCGGGGGCCTCGGTCCCCTGCTGGAGCTGGTCGAGCCGGAGCGCCTGCGGCACACCTTCGACGCCCTGCTGAAGGTCGTGGAGGCCGATCCGGATCGTCTCGAGCGCATGGCGCAGGACCTGGAGGCCGTGACACGGAACCTCCGGACCTTCAGCGAGGACGCCGTGTCCACGGGCCAGCGGGCCAGCCTGCTGGTCGACGAGGCTCGGCACCTGGTAGCGGACCTGAGCGGGACCAGCGAGCACCTGGAGCCGCTGATCGAGCGTGCCGACAAGGCGCTGGTGGACCTCGAGCGGGCCGCCGCCGACCTGCCGGAGGCGACCGCTCAGCTCCAGCCGACCCTGGCCGAGGCCCAGGCCGCGCTGGCGGACCTGCGCACGGGCATGAGCCCGCTCTCGGACCACCCGGAGCGGCTGGAGCTCATCCTCCAGAACCTCTCCGAGCTCGACAAGTGGGAGCTGCGCCGACTGCTGCGGGAGGAGGGCATCCTGGTGCGCATGTCACCGCGCGAGGTCATCCCGGAGTAGCGTCCTCCTCCTCGGCCTCGCGGAGCGGCCGCAGGCGTAGCTTCGCCGAGACCTCCAGCTCGTAGTCGTTGACCAGGTGGTCGAGCAGATCCGTCGTGCCCAGCCCCTCGAGGTAGGCCCGGACCTCGCGGCCCACCGCCCGCACCATCTCCGTCTTGGCCCGGTCCGAGGTGGTCAAGAGCGCCCCGATCAGCTCCTTGGCCGTCACGGTGGTCTCGTCCTCCAGGATCTTGCGGGCGACGCTGCGCAGTCGCGCCCGCGGGCCTGGCGGCGGCTCGCGTCGCGGTCGCTCGGGCTCCTCCCCTTCGGGGGCCTCCTCGAGCGGGGGCAGGATGGGCTCGTCCGTCATCGCTGGACCTCGGGCCGATCATAGTCATAGAACTGCCGGACGCGCTCCACCACGGCCTGGGCCGGCCCCGTGACCCTGCGGGCATCGGGCAGCGACCGCAGGAAGACACGCCCGTACCACATGTCGTGGACACGCCGGTCCAGCAGGGCCACCACGCCCCGGTCGGTGCCGGAGCGGATCAGGCGACCGAAGCCCTGGCGCAGCTTGATGACGGCCTCCGGCAGCGACCACGCTCGAAACGGGTCCCGGCCGAGGCGCTGGAGACGCTCGTAGCGGGCCTGGGCGACCGGCTCCGTCGGCACGCGGAAGGGCAGGCGCGGGATGATCACCAGGCGCAGTCCGTCGCCCCGCACGCTCACCCCCTCCCAGAAGCTGTCCGTGCCCACCAGCACCGAGCCGGGGGCCTGCCGGAAGCGGTCCAGCAGCCGCTCCCGGCCGCCCCTCCCCTGGACGAGCACCGGGTGACGCCCGCCGAGCTCCGCCTCGATGCGAGCCGAGAGCTCGTTGACCAGCCGGTAGCTGGTGCAGAGCACGAAGGCGCCGCCGCCCGAGGCCCGCAGCAGCTCCAGGGTCGTGGCCGCCACCCGAGGGACCCAGTGTTCGCTGTCCGGTCTCGGCAGGTCGCGGGGCAGCGCCAGCACCGCCTGCCTCCGGTAGGAGAAGGGTGAGGGGATCGACTCCGTCACCGCCTCCTGGACACCGTGCCGCTCCATCCAGGGCGCGAACGAGCCGCCGACCGTCAGCGTGGCGGAGGTGACGCCCACCGCCGCGCAGCGGCTGAAGAGCAGGTCGTCCAACAGCGGCCCGACGTCGATGGGGGCGCTGCAGAGACGCGCTCGCTCGCCGTCTCGCTCCACCCACTGGCAGCGGTTCTCGTCGCGGTTCGCGATCAGGTCGCCGACGACGGCGGCGTGCCGGTGCAGGCGTCGCCGGGCGCGGTTCACGTCCAGCACCGCCTGGACCGGGACCTCGACCCGGTTGTCCTCGAGGTCTCCCAGCAGGGCGGCGGCCTGGTTCACGCCCTCGACGAGCCGCTGCCCCAGGGAGGACAGCAGGGGGGCGAGGTCCCCCGACCAGCGCTCGCTGCGCTGGATCTGCTCGGTGATGCGCCGCTGAGGTTGATCCACGAGCAGCTCCTGGTGGACCTGGCTCAGCACCAGGTCCGACTCCTCGCGGACGACCCTCAGCGTGTCGGCCAGGACCACGCAGCGGTTGGCGATGCGGGGGTGCTCCGCCGAGACGGTCTGGGACACCCTGGCCAGGGCCCCGGGTCGACGGCGGGTGCGGATCAGCGGTCCCACGGCCCGCCTCACGGCGAGGTCCGTGAGGGAACACGAGGCGACCGAGGTGGCCGCGTCCTGGAGGTGGTGCCCCTCGTCGAGGATCACCCGGTCATACCGGGGCAGCAGGCCATCGCCCCCGGTCTCGGCCTTGAGCGCCAGGTCCGCCAGCAGCAGGGCGTGGTTCACGACCATCAGGTGGCTGGCCGCCGCCGCCCGCCGGCTGCCGTAGAAGAAGCAGGCGTTGTAGTGGGGGCAGCGGACGCGCAGGGTCTGGTCCGTGTCCGACTGCACCCGCTCCCAGATCGCGTCCTCCAGGGACTCGCCGAAGTCCTGGAGCGTGCCCTCCTCGGTGGAGTCCGCCCACTCGGACAGGCGCGCCAGCAGGGCGCGGTCCTCGCTGCCCTCCTCGACCAGGGCCTCCAGCTTGCGGCGGCAGGCATAGTTGCCGCGCCCCTTCAGGAGCGCGGCGCGGAACTCGATGCCCGCCCGGTGCAGGGCTGGGATGTCCTCCCGCACGAGCTGGGCCTGGAGGTGGCGGGTGTAGGTCGAGACCACGACCTTGGCGTCGTTGGCCAGGGCCCAGAGCACCGCGGGCGCCAGGTAGCCGAGGGACTTGCCCGTGCCCGTGCCGGCCTCGACCACCGCCACGCTGCGCTGGTCCAGGGCGTCCGCCATGCGCTCCGCGAGCTGGAGCTGACCGGGCCGCGGCTCGTGCCCGGCCAGGACCCGCGCCAGGTCGACGCGGAAGAACCGCTGGAGCCGGTCGCGCGGCACGGGCTCCTGCCGGAGCTGGGCGGGCTCGACCACCCAGAGGTCCTGGGACACCTCGTTGTCCACGATGACCACGCCGATGCCGTTGTCGCCGTACTGGGCGGCGAGCCGCAGATCGGCCTCGGAGGCCTCCAGCACCCCCGAGGGGTGGTTGTGGATGACGACCTGCCCGGCCCGGGGCCGCTCGAGCAGGGCGGGCACCGCCCCCCGGTTGCCACGGCAGTGGATCGCGAGCGTGTGCACCTTGCGCAGCAGGTCGACTTCGCCGATGGCGAAGACCTCGATGCCCCCAGCCTCCCGGATGGCGTCCCGCAGGGTGGCAGCGGCGCGGGGCTGGAACCTGAGAGCACCCACACCCAGGAGCTATCGCGGAGGATGCCGCCGCGGGGGGGAGGCCGCCTGGCGGGGTGTCACAGCTCGTCGAGCCCCAGCATCGTCTCGGTCACCCCCGACGCAGCCCGCGCCATCTCCAGCAGGCGCTCCCGGTCGACGTTGTCGAGGGTGTCGCAGTCCTGGTGGTAGCAGGGGTCGTAGGGGGAGGCTGGCGTCCCGCCGTAGGCCTGCGCCTCCTGGAGGGACTTGTTGCCATTGGCCCCGGTGAAGAGCCCCCCGGCGGGGATGCCGACCTCGATGAAGGGCCCGTAGTCCGAGCGCCCGTCGAAGGCCGCGGTGCCGTAGCTGAGGTCATTGTCCTCGAACCAGGTCTCGAAGAGCGCCTCGATCGACCCTGAGCCAGGGGGGCCGGGCTCGCTCTCTCCGAGGGAGCCGTCGCCGTCGTAGATCTCCCTCACACCGTTCGGAGAGCCCACCATGTCGAAGTTGAGGTAGCCGAGGATCCGGTCCCGCTCGTCGGCGGCGAGCTGCTCGACGTAGCGGGTCGATCCGATCAGCCCCAGCTCCTCGGCGCCCCAGAACGCCACCCGGAAGCGGTTGGCGGGTGGCTGCTCCAGGCGAGCCGCAGCCAGGGCCAGCGCCAGGGTCAGGGCGGAGCCCGAGCCGTTGTCGTTGATGCCCGGTCCCTGCTCGACCGAGTCCAGGTGGGCGCCAGCGAACACCACCCGCTCGGGGTCCCCGAACGGGCTGTCCGCGACCACCGAGTGGGTCGGCAGCCGAAGCTCGGCCGTGTCGACGAGCACCCTCACCTCCAGCGAACCCTCGCCGACCAGCTCGGCCAGCCGCACGCCCACCGCGAAGGTCGCGTCGAGCACGGGGATCGCTGGCCACGGCTCCCGCAGCCCGCCATCGAGCCCCGCCCCCTGGTCCCCGGGGAGATCGTGCAGAGCGAGGAGCGCTGGAGCTGGGAGCGCATCCTGGACGAGGAGGCGCTCACCTGCCTCACCGTCACCCAGGAGGACATGGGGCTCGAAGACGAAGGCGAGCCCTTCATCGACCTCTGGTTCGGCCTCGCCGACCCGCCCCAGGTGGGCATCCCCCTGCTCGGCGAGCACACCTGGCGCTACGCGACCGAGCGCCTCGTCCCCGGCGAGCACCTCCTGGTCGTCTACGGCAACGGCACCAGCTCCTTCCGGGGCTCCAGCTTCGTGCGCGGCGGCACCTTCGATCGCATCCGGGTCGAGCAGGGCCTGCTCAACCTGATGTTCCGCGATCTGGACTACAAGCGGCTGGGTCAGCCCGTCGCAGAGGGCGCCCCCCACTTCTCCGAGGGCGCCCTGTTCGTCATGCGCGGCGGCACCTTCGATCCCGGTCGCTGGTGGGACTTCATCTTCCTCGGCAGCTCCTTCGACCTCCAGGGGGGCTTCTCGCGGGAGTTCCGCACCTTCGAGGTGCGTCACCGGAGTCCGAAGTCCGTCTATCGCCTGCTGGGCCCGGACCCGGAGACCCTGCTCTGGCGACAGGCCTGGTCGGCACGGAGCATCGAACTGGGCCTCGTCGGTGCCTGGTTGCTGCTGGTCGCGGGCGTCTTCGCGGCCCGGAGGTGGACCACGGCCTCGATGAAGCGACTCCAGCGGCTCCACCTCGGTGTGCTGCTCATCGCCTTCGTCGGCCTGGGTCTGGGGCTCCGCCTCCAGCCCTCCGTCACCCAGCTCCTCACCCTCGCCGGCTCGGTGCCCGGTGAGTGGCGCTGGGGCCTCTTCCTCTCCGACCCGCTGCTCTTCCTCACCTGGTCCTGGATCGCCGTCGTCACGCTGATCTGGGGCCGGGGGGTCTTCTGTGGCTGGGCCTGTCCCTACGGGGCCTTCAACGAGCTCCTCTACAAGCTGGGCCGGTGGCTCGGTCTGCCGCGCCGGGAGCTGCCCGATCGGCTGCACCGCAAGGCACGGCTCGCCCGCTACGGCGTGCTGGCGCTGCTCGTCGGCGTGTTCCTGGTCAACGCCCCCACCGGCGAGCTGCTGGCGGAGGTCGAGCCCTTCAAGTCCACCTTCTTCGTGGTGGCCTGGAAGCGGGGCCCCCTGTTCTTCGGCTGGTGGCTCGTGCTCGCGGGGCTCTCGCTGGTCATGTACCGGCCCTTCTGCCGCTACATCTGTCCGCTCGGGGCCGGCCTCGCCCTGCCCGGGAGCTTCAGGCTGAGCGAGCCCTACCGGCGGGACTTCTGCAGCAGGTGCCGCATCTGCACACGCGGCTGCGAGCCCCGCGCCATCCGCGACGACGGCAGCATCGACCCACGTGAGTGCCTCAACTGCTGGGAGTGCGAGGCCAACTGGCGCGACGACGAGGTCTGCCCACCGCTGGTCAAGCTGCGGCGCGATCGGGAGCGGGACCGCGAGGACTCCGCCGCATGAGGGCCCTGCTGCTGGTGTTGGCAGGGGCCACGGCCTCCGTTCCGGAGGCGCCCGAGGTGCTGGTCGGCCGGGACGCCGCGGGCGTCCAGGAGGCCATCGACCTCGCGCCCGACGGGGCCGTGGTCGTGCTGCCGCCCGGCACCTGGCCCGGCCCGGTCAACCTGGACCGCGCCCTGACCCTCACCAGCCGTGGGGGGGTGCTCGATGGCGGTGACCGGGGCACGATCCTGCGACTGACGGCACCCGGCGCCCGGGTCGAGGGCCTCCGGCTCCGTGGGAGTGGCGTGGATCGCCCACTCGGTAAATGACGTGCCGGCGGAGCCGGCATGTGTCGGAGGGGGCATGATCATCGTTTCGGCCACCATCGCGATTATGCAGGTTGAAATAGGCG
>CAZCVP010000185.1:0-16745 GCA_964501915.1 uncultured Enterobacterales bacterium | reverse complement strand
GCATTCGTGATAATGATTTCGCGGGGCGAAATCATTATCACGAATGCCTGACACCTGCTCGTGCCCAGAGCAGGAACTCCACGTTCCCCCCCTTGGCCCCGGTGATCGGGGAGACACAGTCTGCGAGCGCCTCGAAGCCCGCGGCGACGACCGCGGCGCGGACGCCCGCCAGCGCGGCCTCGCGGGCCTCGGGATCGCGCACCACGCCCCCCTTCTCCACCCGCTCGGGCCCGACCTCGAACTGGGGCTTCACCAGCACCACCACGTCGGCGCCAGGCGCCGTGATGGCGGTGATCGCGTCGAGGACCTTGTCCAGGGAGATGAAGGAGAGGTCGCCGACCACCAGGTCCATCGGCTCTGGCAGGGACTCGGCGGTGAGGTGGCGGGCGTTGGTGCGCTCCAGCACCACCACCCGGTCGTCCTGGCGCAGCTTCCAGGCGAGCTGGCCGTAGCCGACGTCGATGGCGTAGACCCGGGCGGCGCCGCGCTGGAGCAGGCAGTCGGTGAAGCCGCCGGTGCTGGCGCCGAGGTCGGCGGCCACCCGCCCGGTGACGTCGAGGCCGAAGGCCTCCAGGGCCCCCTCCAGCTTGAGTCCGCCACGAGAGACGAAGCGCAGGTCGCCCCCCTTGAGGCGGATCTCGGCATCGGCCCGGATCGGGCTGCCGGCCTTGGTGACCGGGGCGTCGTCCACCAGCACGCGACCGGCGAGGATCAGGCCCTGGGCCCGGGATCGGGTCGAGACGAGGCCACGATCCACCAGGAGCTTGTCCAGGCGGACCTTGGGGGGCTTCTTCACGTCAGATCGAGCGCTCGACCGTGAACCGCGCCAGGGCTTCGAGGGCCGGGTGGTCGAGGGCCTGGCAGGCCTCCAGGGCCCCTTCGGCCAGCTCCTGGGCACGTCTGCGGGTCTCGTCGGCGCCCACCAGCTTCACCAGGCTGGGGGTCTGCTCGGAGTCGGCGTCCTGCTCGGCGTCGAGCAGGTCGTCCGCGAGCTGGAACGCGAGTCCCAGGTCCCGCCCCAGGCGCTCCAGGGCGAGGTGCTGGACCTCGTCGCCGCCGCCAGCCATGGCGCCCATGCGCACGGCAGCCTGGAACAGCGCCCCGGTCTTGCGCCGGTGCAGGTCGATGAGCATGTCCTCGTGGGTCACCGGCCCGCCGAGGCCCAGGTCCAGCGCCTGGCCGCCGATCATGCCGCTGTAGCCGGCTGCACCGGCCAGCTCGAAGACCAGTCCACCGCGGACCTCGTGGTCGAGGAAGGGGGAGTCGTGGAGCTGGCGGAAGGCCTCGGTGAGCAGAGCGTCGCCCACCAGCAGGGCCGCGGCCTCACCGTAGACCCGGTGGACCGTCGGGCGCCCGCGGCGCTCGTCGTCGTCGTCCATGCAGGGCAGGTCGTCGTGGACCAGGGAGTAGGTGTGGACCAGCTCCACCGAGGTGAAGACGGGCATCACCAGCTCGTAGGCGTCGGTGCCGCTGGTCTCCTCGTAGGCCGCCATCGCCAGCAAGGGGCGGACGCGCTTGCCGCCGGTCTGGAGCGGGTAGCGGCACATCTCGCCGAAGCGGGAGGGCACGGCGTCCTTGAAGAGGCCGTCCAGGGCCTCCTGGATCGCCGCGCGACGCGGCGCAGCCCACCTCTCGTAGTCGAAGCCGGTCATCCGCCTTCGGCGGGCGGGGCCTCGGCCCCTTCCGCGGGGGCTGCGGGACCTGCCCGGCGGGGTCCTTCGTCCTTGATCCGAGCGAGACCCACCCGGTCGGCGCCGGAGTCCCGCACGATGTCCATCACGTCGATGACCGCGCCGTACTCGAGGTTCGGGTGGGCGTCGACGAAGACGACCTTCTTGTCCCGAGCCCGGAGCCGCTTGCGGAGCTGATCGAAGAGCTCCCGCTTCTCGAGCACCTTGAGGTTCAGGGCCAGGTCGCCGTTCTCGTAGGCGGCCACCACGAGCTGATCGGTGTCCTTGTCCTGCTTGGGGCGCTGCTGCTTGGTCTGGCTCGGCAGGTTGGCCGCCATCTCCTGGACGGTGCGCGGGGTGATGACCATGAAGATGATCAACAGCACCAGCACGACGTCGATCAACGGCGTGACGTTGATCTCGCTGTCCGGCCCGCGGCCCTTGTTCATCTTGAAGCCCACGGTCTCTCAGTCCTCCGTGAGCTTGTCGGCGGCGAGCAACAGCGTGCTCATGCCGCCTTCGTTCAGCACGTCCATGACCTCGCGGACCTGGCCGTAGAAGAGCTTCCGGTCGGCCTTGATCAGGATCGCCCGGTTGGGGTCCTTGCGGTACTCGGCGTTGACCTCGTCGATGAGGGTCTCCAGGGCGACCTGCTTGCGGTCCACGAAGACCGCGCCGTCGTCGCGCACGGAGACCACCAGGTGCTGGCCGTTGTCCTGGGTCTCGGTGCTGGTGCGCGCCAGGGGCAGCTTCACGTCGACCCCCGAGCTCAGCATCGGGGTGACGACCATGAAGATGATGAGCAGCACCAGCACCACGTCCACCAGCGGCGTGACGTTGATGTCACTCATCGCCCCGCCCTTCTCTCCGCCGACCTTCATGCCCATGGCGAGGTCTCCGGGAGGGGGGGAATGGCGAGCCCTTCGGTCACTTGGCCGGGGCCTCGACGGTGGGCATCTCCTCGGCCTCGGCCACGGCCAGGAGCTGCTTCTCGCCCCAGTCCATGAACTCCTCGATGGAGACGGTGATGTCGTTGACGATCGCGTCGACGCGGGCCGTGAAGTAGTTGTAGAGCCACACGCCGAGGATGGCGACGGCGATGCCGATGGCGGTAGCCACCAGCGCCTCGGCGATGCCGGCGGACACCGCGGCCAGGCCGCCGGAGCCGGTCTCGGCCATGGCCTGGAAGGCGTTGATGATGCCGAAGATGGTCCCGACCAGCCCGACGAAGGGGGCGGTGGACCCCACGGTGGCGAGGATGTTCATGCCCCGGTTCAGGTCGGCGGACTCCCGCACGCTGCGCCGGTCCATGGCCCGTCGAGCGGCGTCCAACCCCTGTCGGTCGAGCCCCGGCCGCTCCCGGATCTCGCCGAGGGCGACCTCGAGCATGTGGCCCAGGTAGGCGCTCTTGTACTCCGGCGCCTGGGTGGCGCTCAGTGCACCGCCGAGGTCGCCCTTGGCCAGGTGGCCGGTCAGGGTCTCGCCCAGCTCACGGGACTGGTTCCGGGCCTTGCCGAAGGAGACCCAGCGCTCCAGCCCGACGTACAGGCTCATGATGCCCATGATGAAGAGCAGGATGATGATGAGCTTGGGGATGAGGCCCATCTGGGCCCAGAGGTGGGTGAGTTCGAAGCTCATGCAGATCCTCTAGAAAAACGGGGGTCGTCGGCTCAGCGGAGGATGAACCGGAAGGTCAGGACGAACTGGGCCTTGTGGGCCTTGCCGTCGATCTTGTAGGGGTAGAATTTCCACTTCCACGCCGCGGCGACGGCGTTGTCCTTGTAGATGGCGGGGCAGGCCTCGGTCTTGACCTCGTAGACCGCACCCTTCTCGTCGATGAAGAGACGGAGGTTGCAGCGCTCGTCGGTGAGGCCCAGCTCCAGCGCGGCTCGCGGGGTCTTGGGCTCGACCTTCTTCTTGGGGCGCACCTCGGACCAGTGCACGGCCCGCACGCCCTCGCCGCCGAGCTGGCCGCCGAGCACGCCCCCGATGGTGCCACCGATGACGCCCCCGACTTCGCCGCCCTCGACGCCGCCCTCCATGCCGCCTTCGACGCCGGCCACGGTCGGCTCGGTCTTCTCTTCGGGCTCAGGGATCTCCTCCTCGAGCTCCTCGACCTCTTCGGGCTCCTCTTCTTCCTCTTCCTCTTCCTCTTCTTCCTCTTCTTCCTCTTCCTCTTCTTCCTCCTCTTCCTCCTGCTCCTGCTTGGTCTCGGCCTGGGCGGGGGGGGGCGGGGGTGGGGGCGGAGGTGGAGCGGCCTCGTCGATGAAGGTGACCTCGACGGCCTCGTCGTCCTCGACCTCCTCGACGATCTGGGTGCCGAGGAAGATGGCGGCAGAGGTCGTCGAGCCGGTGACCAGCAACGCGAGCAGCAGGGCACCCGCCTGGCGGCGGCGGTTGGCCTTGCGCTTCTTGCCGATGGTGTCGAACATGCCGGTCTGGTCGCGAGACCCGCGATCATAAGGTGCGGGCGGATGGTCTTCTACCACCCTGACCTCACGGATGTGTTCTCAGTTCGTCCGGGGTTCACGCCCGTGGGGCGCCCGGAGTCTCAGCGCAGCCGGAAGGTCATCTCCAGATCCGTGCGCACGTCCCTGGGGCGCCCGTCGGCGACCACCGGGGTGAAGCTCCAGCTCTCGACGGTGGCCAGGGCCAGGGCGTGGGCCTCTTGGGGACCGTCCAGGACCTCTGCCCGGACCACCTCGCCCCGCGCGTTGACCAGGATCCTGACCCTCAGGTGGGCCTCGTCGATGCCGGCCTCGCGGAAGGCCTTGCGGGTCGGGCGATCGATGCGGGTCGGGCCCCGGACCTCGGCGAGCAGCGCCGAGCCGGGCACGTGGAGCACACCGCGGCCGTCGACGCAGGGGGCGCCCTCGGTCTCGCAGGCGGCGGGCGCCGGCGCCGGCGCGGTCCAGGGCACCAGCTCGGGTCCGTAGGCGCTGGTGCTGACGCTCGGATTGAGCAGCGCCACCCGGCCCTTCAGGTCGACGCAGCGGGTGTTCGCAGGCGTGCGGCCGAGGGCGTCGTGGAAGGCCTTCTCCGTCTCGGGCTCTCCGAGGACCTGGGCGCAGCCCTCGAGACCGGTCAGGCTGGCCGTCGCGGCCCTCGCGCTGGCCTCGTGCCACTGGCCCGCGGCGGCCCGCTGCGCCTCCGGGGAGTGCTGAGGGGGGGCGGCCAGAGCGGTGGCCATGGCGAAGAGGATCCAGCCCATGCCTCGATCAACGGATCGAGCCCCTCCACACGTGAGGTCTTCTGACCGCTCAGATCTCCCGGCTCTGGATCTCGCCGTCCGGGGCGCGGGTCAGCTCGACCAGGCGCTGGTCTGCGGCGTCCAGCTTCTCGTGGCACTCGCGAGTGAGGGCGATGCCCTCTTCGAAGAGCTTCAGGGACAGATCGAGGCTGAGCTCGCCGGCTTCGAGGCGGCGGACCCGCTCCTCGAGCTCGGTGAGGGCCTCTTCGAACGTGCGGTTGGGAGCTTCGTCGGCCATGTCTTCTTCGCTAACCTCGTTAGCTCTGGTCGACATGGACTGGACCCTTGGCCTGCTGCACGGCCTCTTCGCCTGGCCGATCTTCATCGCGGTGGGGCTCTTCGTCTTCGCGGTGGTCGGTGGCCTCCAGGTCCTGGCGCTCCCGTTCGACCGGGAGCGGCGGTTGTCGGCGGTCTGGGGACAGCGGGCCTGGGGTCGCCTGGTCTACTGGACCCAGCCCCTGTGGCGCCTCCACAAGCACGGCTTCGAGGCGGTGCAGCCCGGAGCCTACGTGGTCGTGTCCAACCACGCCTCGATGATGGACATTCCCACGCTCATGCACCTGCCGGTGCCCCTGCGGATCGTGGGTCGGCGGAGCCTGTTCCGGATCCCGATCCTCGGCTGGTTCATGACGCTCTCCCGTCAGATCGCGATCGATGCCGACGACCCGGCGGCCTCGCTCGAGCGCTGTCGCGCCGAGCTCGGGGCGGGCCTGAGCGTGTTGACCTTTCCCGAGGGGACGCGGTCCGCCGATGGCCGGGTCGCCCGCTTCCACGTCGGCGCCTTCCAGGTGGCCTTCGAGACCGGTGTGCCGATCCTGGTCTGCGCGGTGGACGGCACGATCCGGCTCATGCCCAGGCACCAGCCCTGGCCCGTCCAGGGCTTCACGCGGATCCACGCCTGGGTTCTGGGCGTCTTGCAGCCCGCGGACTTCGAGAGCCCCCGGGCGATGTCGCGGGAGGCCCGGAGGATGGTGCGGGGGGCCCTCGGTCAGGGCTGAGCGCGGCGGGGGTCGGCCTCGATGTCCTCGTGGCCGGGCACGATCACCAGCTCGGGGCAGGACCGATAGAGCCGGCGAGCCCAGTCCAGGCTCTCGTCGAGCGCCGCCCGGTCGGCGTCGACCAGGCGGCTCACGGAGGTGGGGCGGCGGCTGTCCTGGAGGTGGGCAAAGACCCAGGCCGTGTCGCCGAGGAAGAGCCAGGGAGCCGTGTCGGTGAGGACCAGCACAGCGGCCGCTCCGGGGGTGTGGCCGGGTGTGGAGAGGTACCAGACGGACCCGTCGCCCATGACGTCGACGGCTGGCCGGCCGAGGACGTGGCGATCGCCGCCGTCGTGGAGCTCGATCGGGACCCAGGGGAGGTCCCGGTAGGCCCTCCGGGGTACGCCCAGGGCGTGGGGCAGGCGCAGGTGCTCCCTTCGATCGAGCCAGACCGGGGTCTCGGGGAAGTCCGTGAGGCCGCCGATGTGGTCGTAGTGGGTGTGGGTGAGCAGGATGCGGTCCGGGGTCTCGTCGAGGCGCGCCACCAGGGTCTCTTCGGGGGGCAGGCGGATGTCGAGGAAGCCGAGGGGGAAGGTGGGGAAGTCCCCGTCGACGGTGCTGGAGCCGAGTCCAGAGTCCACCAGCACGAGGCCGTCCGGGTGGTGGATCAGACCCACGGTCGCGGGCATCTCCACGTCGCCGGTGAGGTCGCCCCGATCGAGCACCCGGGAGCGCTGCTCCAGCAAGAGACCGGTGGCGACGGTCTCGACCGTGATGCCGGTCTCGACCTGGGGGGGAGGACAGGCGAGGTCTGCGGGCAGGGCGGGGATCATCCGCGGGCCCTAACGCAGGCTCGGCGGACGGAGGGCTGGTCGCGGCTCCGAGGGTGTGCGAGACCGGCACCGCCTCCGCGACTCGGACCGGACACCTCGTCCGGGTCGAGGTCGACAGCCACGGTGCCCATGGGCGCCAGCGATGCGGGTCAGCCGGTGGAGGGCGTCGAGCTGCCGGACCTCGGTCGGGTGGAAGACCCGCCCCCGGAACCGGCGCTCAGGCCCTCTCCTCCAGCTCCTCCCAGCGTACATAGGCGGCGGCGATCTCCTGCTCCAGCGCCTCGAAGTGCCGGGTCAGCTCCGCCGCGTCGGTGGCGGCCCCCTGGTAGGTCGCCGGATCCCCCAGCTTCTCGCCCACGGCCGAGTGCTCGGTCTCCAGCGCTTCGATGCCGGCGGGCAGGGCGGCCAGCTCCTGCTTCTCCTTCCAGCTCAGGCCGGTGGGCGTCGTGGGGCGCTGGCGCTTCCGGGGGACCGCCGGTCGCGCCGGCTCCCGCTCCGCCCGCTGCTCCGCCAGCGCCCGCATCGCCTGGAGCCGGGAGGCGTAGCGGGTCACCACGCCCTCCCCTTCGAAGCTCACCACCGCCGAGCAGACCCGGTCCAGCAGAGCTCGGTCGTGGCTGATGACCAGGCTGGCGCCGTCGAAGGCCAGCAGGGCCTCCTCCAGGATGCGCAGGGTGACCAGGTCGAGGTCGTTGGTGGGCTCGTCGAGCAGCAGGACGTTGCCCCCCTCCAGCAGCAGGCGGGCGAGCAAGAGCCGCATGTGCTCCCCACCGGAGAGGCTCGCCACGGACTGGTCGAGCTGCTCGGTCCGGAAGAGGAAGCGCCGCAGGAAGGAGGCCACGTGCACCGGGCGCCCGGCCACGACGACGTGGGGGGGGGGGGGGGGGGGGGGGGCTAGGGGGGGGGGGGGGGGGCCCCGCCCCCCCGGGGGGGGGGCGAGGGGGGCGAGCCTGACCCGCGGCGCCCGGTGGATGCGGCCGGCCAGCGGCTCCAGCTCTCGCCGGATGAGGCGGAACAGGGTCGACTTGCCCGAGCCGTTGGGGCCGAGGATGCCGACGCGATCCCCGGCCTGGACCGCCAGGTCGAGGTCGGTGAACAGCGGAGCGCCGTAGCCCCCGGAGAGGCCCTCGACCTCCAGCAGCGTGCTGCCGCTCTTGAAGCCCGTGCGCAGGTCGAGCTCGAAGGACTCCCGCTGGAGCAGCGGCCGCTGCACACGGAGGTCGTCGAGGCGCTTCAGTCGCGCACGCTGCTTGGTGCTGCGGGCAGCGGGGCTGCGGGCGGCCCAGGCGGCCTCCCGGGCCAGGGTGGCGAGCCGGCTGGCCTCGGCCCGCTCCTGGGTCGCCCGGCGCTCGGCGCGGGCCACCAGGTAGTCGCCATAGCTGCCGTCGTAGGAGACCGTCAGGCCGTCCTCGACTTCGACGATGCGGTCCGCCGTGGCCTCCAGGAGGTAGCGATCGTGGGTGACCATCACCACGGCGCCGCGGTAGCCGGACACGAAGCCCTGGAGCCACTCGATGGTCTCGGCGTCGAGGTGGTTGGTGGGCTCGTCCAGGAGCAGCAGGTCGGGCGTGCGCAGCAGCGCCCGGGCCAGGGCGATCCGGCGGGCCTCTCCCCCGGAGAGGGTCTGGAGGCGGGCCTGCCGCGGCGGGGTCTGGAGGCGCTCACAGACCGCCGCGACCCGGTGATCGAGGCTCCACCCCACCTGGTCGAGGCGGTCCTGGTGGCGACTCGCAGCGTCCAGGTCGTCGTGGGCGACGGCGTGCTCGTAGGCGGCGACGAGGTCCAGGTGCCAGGAGACGGCCTCGTCCAGGGCCTCCTGGACCGTGTGGCCGGGAATTCTCGGGACCTGGTCGAGGAGCCCGGCGGGTGCCTCGCGCTGCACGGTGCCGTGGTCGGGGGTGAGCTGGCCGGCGAGCACCTTGAGCAGGGTCGACTTGCCGGAGCCGTTGGCGCCGACCAGGCCCACGCACTCCCCCTCGTCGACCGCCAGGTCGGCCCCGCGGAGCACGAGGTTGTCGGCGAAGGCGACTTCGATGCCGGTGGCGCGGAGGATCACCCCGCCTCTCTGGCTCGGTGGGGCGCCGGGGTCAAGGGGGCCGGGTCCCGTCGCGCGGAGGTTAGGGATCGCTCCGCCGAGAGGAGACCCGTTCCTTGCCGCGCACCCTCAGACTCCGCGATGGCCACGTCGACCTCGACCAGGGCGTGGTCGAGAGAGCGAGCCAGCGGGCACGGCTCACCACCCTGGAGCTCCGGCTGCTGGAGTACCTGGCCTCGCGGCCGGGCGAAGAGGTGGACCGGGACGAGCTGTTGAGGGTCGTCTGGGGCTACCACCCCGACGTCATCACCCGCTCGGTGGACAACACGGTCCGTCGGCTGCGCCTGAAGATCGAGGCCGATCCGAGGGAGCCCCACCACGTCCTGACCGTGTTCCGCCTGGGCTATCGCTTCGAGCCGGCCCCCACGATCGAGCCTGGGCCCCCGGCTGCCGTCGAGGGCGTGCCTCCGGATCGCGGCCGCTTCTTCGGGCGCTCGGAAGACCTGGAGCGACTCCGGGAGGCGGTGGTCCCCGGTGGCCTCGCCGCGGTCGTCGGCCCGCCGGGTGTGGGCAAGTCCCGCCTGGTGCGGGAGTGGCTGCGCGCGGGCGACGCACCGGGGCCGCTCGCCTGGTGTGCGCTCGGCGCCGCGACCTGCCGCTCCGACGTGCTCCTGATGATCGCCAGGGTCCTGGAGGTCCGACCGGGGGGCAAGGACGACCTGGACGAGCGCCTGGCCCGAGCCCTGGTGCGTCGCGGGGCCTCGACCCTCGTGCTCGACGAGACCGAGCAGGGACAGGAGGCCGTCGATGCGCTGCTGCGCACCTGGCTGCAGGAGACCCCCCAGACCCGCTGGGTCCTGACCTCCCGTCGGCTGCCGAAGGTGGCGTCCGTGGGCGTGGTCGGCCTGGACCCCCTGCCCCAGGGACCGGCCCGGGCCCTGCTGCTGGATCGTGGGCAACAGGCGGGTGGCGCCGACTGGGGCACGGGTGTGGAGGCCGAGGCCGTGGATCAGCTCACCTCCCGCCTGGAGGGTCTGCCGCTGGCCCTGGAGCTGGCCTCGGCGCGGGCCCACCTGCTCCGCCCCACCGATCTCGTCGAGCGACTGGACGAGCGCCTCGATCGCCTGGCCACCCGGCCCGGTCGTGGTCCGGCCGACCGCACGAGCCTGCGGGCAGCCCTGGAGACCTCCTGGCACCTGCTCCCGGAGGCGGACCAGGGGATCCTGGCGGACCTGTCCGTCTTCCACGGTCCCTTCGGGCTGTCCGCGGCCGAGGGTGTCTTCGGCGACGTCCTGGATGCACTGGAGCGACTGGTCGACCACTCGCTGCTGCGGGCCGGGACGGCGACACCCCCTGGTCGTGGCGTCCGCTTCCAGCTCCTGGAGACCATCCGGCTGTTCGCCCTGGAGCGCCTGGAGGAGCAGGGCCGGACCGAGGCCGTGGGCATCCGCCATGCCCGCTGGCACGCCCGCCTCGTCGAGGACCTCGCGGGGCCCGCCCGGCGTGGGGATCCGGAGGCGGTCGAGCGTCTCCTGGAGCCCCTCGACGACCTGCTGGCCATCCTGCGGGACCGGCGCTGGCCGGAGCGGGCGGGTCACATCGCCCTGGGCCTGCATCCGTGCGTGCGGGATCGGCTGCCGACCTCGGACTGGGTGGCCCTGCTGCGCACGGTGCTGGGGCATCTCCCGGAGACTGCGGGAGAGCTGGCCTCCGAGCTGCGGCTCGCCCTGGTCGAGAGCCTGACCATCTCCGGCCAGCGGCACGAGGCCCAGCAGGAGCTGGCCGTGAGCCCGCCCGAGTCCCCCACGCTCCGGGCCCTCCACCTCCACCGCCAGGGCACCCTGCTGCACCTGGCCGAGCAGCGCGAGGAGGCCGCGGCGACCTTCGAGGAGGCCATCGAGCTGCTGAGCGACCCCGACCAGGTGAGCGACAGGGCCCATGCGCTGGTGAGCCTCGGCGCCGTCCGCCTGCGCCTGGCCCGCTTCGAGGCGGCGCGGGAGGCCTACGACGAGGCCCTGCGGGTCGCCCGCGGCGCGGGAGACCGCCGGGTGCTCTGGCGCTGCCACTGTGCCCTGGCCAACCTCGCGTCCCACGGTCAGACGGACATCACCGCCTGCCTGGACCACTATCGGCAGGCCCTGGCGATCGCCGACGACCTGGGAGACGACCGGGGCCGGGCGATGGTCCGGCTGAACCGGGCCCTCGTCCACCGGATGCGCCAGGAGCCCGAGCTCGCCGAGGAGGACTACCGCGCCGCCCTGGCCGCGGTGGAGGCCCAGGGCTTCGGGCGAGCCCGGGGACACGCCCTGCTGGGGCTGGCCA
Source organism: uncultured Enterobacterales bacterium (assembly GCA_964501915.1). Taxonomy (GTDB): domain Bacteria; phylum Myxococcota_A; class UBA796; order UBA796; family CAJQPC01; genus CAYFPX01. The sequence goes on along the minus strand of CAZCVP010000185.1, from coordinate 5,658 downwards.
ACCTGCTCCGGGAGCGGCGCCGCACCCGCGAAGCCCGCGGCCTGCTGCTCGAGGCCCTCGAGGCCACCCGCGTCCACTCGGACCGCCGCTTCGAGGCTCACGTCCTCGACAGCCTCGCCGTGGTCGCCCACCTGGAGGGCCGCCTCAGCGATGCCGAGGAACGCTACGGGCAGGCGCTGCGGCTCTACACCGAGCTGGGCATGGTCCGCGAGGGTGCGCTGGTCGAGCTGACGCGGGCCGTCCTGGTCGGGGACGGGGGCCGGCTGGAGGAGGCCCGGGCCGCGCTGGAGCAGGTCCCCGAGGCCTCGCTGCTGCCCGGGGACCTCCTGGTCTGCACGATCCACCGCGCCCACCTGGACCTGCTCCAGGGGCAGGTGCCGGATCTCCCGGCGCTGCGGCGCCTCGCCGACGAGCCTTCCTACGAGCTCCGCGTCCGGCTGGCGCTGGCGCTGCTGGAGCGCGCGGTGCCACCACAGCAGAGCTGAGGGGCCCACGGGTCCCGACCCCGCCGTGGCAGGATGTCGCGGGGAGAGGCGAGTTGGTCCGAAGCGTGGCGTTGCTGCTGGCCTGGCTGCTGTCGGGGCCCGTCGGGGCCCAGGAGACGGCGCCCGAGGCCTCGGTGCCGGAGGGTCCTGCAGCGGTGCCCGAGGCCCCCCCGCTGCCCGCCGAGCTTCGGCTTCGCCGCTCCCGTTGGCTCGGCTGGTCCGCGACTGCGACGCTGTTGCTGAGCGGCTCGGCCCTGCTGAACGAGTACGAGACCCTGAGGGTCTACGAGACCCCGGTGGGCTTCTACGTGGGACTCCCGGCGATCGCGACGGGGCTCTCCCTGGGAGCCCTGGCCCAGGCCGGGCAGGGGCTCTCGGAGCACGGCCTGGTCCGAGTCAGGCCGCGGCTGCTCTGGGTCGGCGCCGGGACCCTCGCCTTGGGGGCCGTCGTCGGCTTCAACCAGCTCGTCATCAAGGACAACCGGGAGCTCGGTCTCACGGTCTTCGGGGCGAGCCAGTTCCTGGGCGTGCTGGCCCTGCAGCTCCAGGGCTTCCAGTACCGGGACCACCTGCGGCATCCCCAGCCTGACGAGGTGGACCCGGACTCCGAGGCCGCGCCGGACTCCGAAGCCGCGCCGGAGCCCGAGGCGCGGCGGCTGCGGTGGGCGCCCCTGGTGGTGCCGATCCGGGGCGGCGCGCTGGTGGGGGTGGGGCTGCGCTACTGATCGGGTCAGGGTCGGTGAAGGACCGGTGTCCCTGGTGAGACCGCCCGGGAAGAAGGAACGACGAGGAACACCCGCGGAACGGCCGAGTCCGTCTCGGTGGGTCATCGTTAGGCTTCCAACCCGGAGGCTCCGATGGCTGCGAGCTACGACCACCACCTGCTGCGCCGCCGCTACGACGAGAGCGGGCTGAGCTACCAGGAGATCGCCGATCGCGGGAAGACCTCGAAGACCACCGTGAGCCGCGCCCTGGAGGGTGACTCGGGCCTGTCGGACGAGAACCTGCGCAAGGTCTGCGCCGGCCTCGGCGTGCCCTACGCCGAGGTGACGGCCTCCTGGCGCTCCCTGCTGCCGCGACTCCAGGGCGCGATGCTCCAGATCTGCGAGGTCTGCCAGATGGCCGTGGTCGACGCGATGGCCGAGGCCCGCGCCGTGATCCTGCACGGCTACGTGGGGCCAGAGGTCCGCACCGACCCCCACAAGATCACCGATCGGCCCCTGGACGACGACGTCACCGAGCCCATCGACCGGGTGACCTCCGATGCCATCCAGGCCGTGCTCGCCGACGCCCACGGCACCCGCGGTCACCCCCTCAGCGAGGGCTTCCACCTCTTCGACGAGGAGCTCGGCTACGTCGATCGCTTCGTCGGTCGCGGTGGATCCGCGGACTGGGTCGTCTTCGTGGACTCGGCCGACGACACCTCCCAGGCCCGGCGCGGGCTGGGGGGCACCTCGCTGATCGGGGTCTACCACCGCCGCATCGGCTGGGCCGTGGTCACCATCGGCGACTTCTCCCGCTACTCCCTGTTCTCCCGCATCGCCGGCAAGCACTCCCTCGGGCTGCGCCTCCAGCCCCCGGCGACCGGTCCCTTCGAGCCCCGGAGCCGCTGCAAGAACGTGCCCGAGGGGGTCAACATCTCCGTCGAGGCCACCCGGCGGGACACCGTCGCCGGCTCCGCGATCAACCTCTACATGGGCAAGCCCTCCCGCATCCTCGCCACGGCCAAGCTCGCAGCAGGGCTGCTGGCCGACGACGTCGGGGTCCGCGAGACCTTCAGCTTCGGCGGCTCCCGTGGGGGCCTGCTGGTCGCTGAGGGCGTGATCGACGCCAGCGTGGAGGTCGTCAAGGGCTTCCGTCCCCTGGACTTCGCGCCCGGGGCCTTCCTGGCGGCGGGTTCCTCGGCGGCCGTGCTGGACCTGGAGGGCGTGCCGATCGACTTCGGGCCCGACTTCGACTTCGAGCGCACCCTGGACCGCATCATCCGCGACCACGCTCGGGGCACGCCCATCGATCCGGCGATCTTCGATGGCCTGCGCAAGCGCTTCGTCATCGCCGCCACCCCGGGGCTCGGTGCGCAGATCGTCGCCGCCCTGAAGAGGCGAAGCTGAGCCATGCTCCTGCTGCTGCTCGCCTGCACCGATCCTGCGACCCTGGACACCGCGGTCGAGGAGCCCCTGCCCGGCCTGCGTGACGCCGAGGGCCGCCTCGTGCTGCACCGGGGCGTGAACCTGAACAACGCCGCCAAGGGTGAGGGCTACCACCACGGCCTGAGCGAGGCCTCGCTGGCGCTGATGCCGGAGCACGGCGTGACCCTGGTGCGCCTGCTGGTCTTCTGGGAGGCGCTGGAGCCGGAGCCCGGCGCCTACGACGGGGCCTACGTGGACCAGGTGCGCCAGGACCTCGAAGCGCTGGATGCCCTGGGCCTCGACGTGGTGTTGGACCTCCACCAGGACGTCTACGGCGAGGGCTTCGGCGCCACGGGTTTCCCGGCCTGGACCTGCGACGCCGCCCACTACGAGGCCTTCGAGCACCCCGGCGGCTCCTGGTACATGGCCTACGCCGACGACAACGTCATCGCCTGTTTCGACGCCTTCTGGGCCTCGCGCACGCTCCAGGAGGCCTACGCGGCGATGGCCGCCCACCTGGTCGCCGAGACCGTCGACCTGCCCGCCCTGGTCGGCCTGGACGTGATCAACGAGCCCTACTGGGGCAGCGTGCCGGTGGACGAGCACGACCTGGTCGTCCTGCCGACCTTCTACGGCCGGGTGGTCGGGGCCGTGCGCGAGGTCTCCGAGGACCTGCGGCTGTGGCTGGCGCCCTCGGTGGCCTCGAACCTCACGACCCGCCCGGTGCTCGACCTCAGCGGCTTCGAGGACCAGCACCTGGGCGTCTCGCCGCACTTCTACCCCCTCTACGCCGAGGAGGGCACGGGCTACGACGGGGACTTCGTCGACGAGGCCGCGGCCCTGGGCCGGCTCGCCGACCACGCCGACGAGCAGGGCGTGCCCCTGTGGCTCGGCGAGTACGGCATCTTCTCCGACGAAGGCGACGAGGAGGACTACGTCGCCTCGGTGCTCCAGACCCTGGAGGCTCGCGGTGCCAGCACCGCCTACTGGAGCTACGACCGCGGCGGCCTGCTCGACAGCGAGGGCGGCCCCACCGATCGCCTCGCGGCCCTCGCCGGACCCTGGGCCCACCGGATCCCCGGGGTGCTCGAGGGCCGGGATGCGGACGGCACGGTCCACTTCGTCTTCGAAGGCCAGGGGGAGATGATCTGGGTGGCGCCGGTGGCCGAGCCCGCCTGCACGGCGACCGGGGCCGAGCTGGGCACGCCGCGCTGGGAGGGCGGCCGCCTGGTGCTGCCGCTGACCGCGCAGGGCGCTGCGAGCGTGCGCTGCTACTGATCGGGCCCCACGGCCGGTATCCTGACCTCCGGAGTCCCCCATGCGCACCCTGCTGCTCGCCCTCCTCCTCCTGCCCGGCTGCCGCAACAAGGACCCGACCGGCGAGACCGGCGCGGTCGTCGACACGGTCACCGTCGACTCCCAGGACACCGCCGACACGGGTCCCGTGGACGCTGACGGCGACGGTGTGCCGCTGGCCGAGGACTGCGACGACGACGATCCCGACGTCTGGCCCGGCGCCCCGGAGACCTGCGACGGTCGGGACAACGACTGCGATCAGCTCGTGGACGACGACGACCCGGACCGCGATGGCGGCGCCACCTGGTACCGCGACGGCGACGAGGACGGCTTCGGCGACCCGGAGGTCACCGTGCAGGCCTGCGAGGCTCCCGAAGGGTACGGCGAGGACGCGACCGACTGCGACGACACGGACGGGTCGGTCCACCCCGAGGCCACCGAGGTCTGCAACGGCCTCGACGACGACTGCGACGGCGCGACCGACGACGACGACGACCCGGTGGAGGGCCTGGAGACCTTCTGGATCGACGCCGACGCCGACGGCCACGGCTCCGACGCCTACAGCCTCGAGGCCTGCACGGCGCCGGAGGGCTTCGCCGCCACGAGCGACGACTGCGACGACGACGACCCGCTCACCCACCCGGACGCCAACGAGGTCTGCGACGACGCGGACAACCCCCCCCCCCCCCCCCCCCCCCCCCCCGCCCCCCCCCCGGGCGGCGACGACGCGGACAACGACTGCGACGACGACGACGCCGACGACGCCGACGACGCCGGCACCTGGTACCTGGACGCCGACGGCGATGGCTACGGCGACGGCGCCACGGGCGTCGACACCTGCGACGGCGGCGGCACCCACGTCGCCGACGCCACCGACTGTGATGACACCGACGGCGCCGTGAGCCCCGGTGCCGAGGAGGTCTGCAACGGCAGCGACGACGACTGCGACGGCGTGGCTGACGACGACGATCCCGCGGTCGTCGGCCAGGGCACCTGGTACGCCGACGTCGACGGCGATGGCTACGGCGACCCCTCGAGCCCGACCCTGGCCTGTGAGCAGCCCGAGAACCACGTGATGGACGCCACCGACTGCGACGACTCGGCGTCGTCGGTCCACCCCGGCGCCACCGAGACCTGTGACGGCAGCGACGAGGACTGCGACGGCCTGGTCGACGACGACGATCCCGACGTGACCGGCACCACCACCTGGTACATCGACTACGACGGCGACGGCTTCGGGGCGGTGACCTTCACCGCCGACACCTGCGAGGCCCCCTCCGGCTACGTCTCCAACGACCTGGACTGCGACGACGCCCACGCCGAGGCCAGCCCGCTGGGCTCCGAGGTCTGCGACGACCTGGACAACGACTGCGACGGCGACGTCGACGACGACGCCAGCGACGCCGAGACCTGGTATCCGGACAGCGACGGTGACGGCTACGGCGACCCCGACACGAGCGAGACGGCCTGTGACGCACCGAGCGGCTGGCTCGACGACGCGTCGGACTGCGACGACACCGACGCCGCGGTGAACCCCGACGCCAGCGAGGTCTGCAACGGCGTCGACGACGACTGCAACGGCTGGACGGACGCCGACGACCCCGGGGTGACCGACGCCAGCGCGTACTACCTCGACTACGACGGCGACGGCCACGGCAGCGCTGCGGTCTCGACCACGGCCTGCTCGCCGCCGAGCGGCTACGTCGAGAACACCGCCGTGACGCGCCTCGATCAGATTGAGCCAGGCG
>CAZCVP010000184.1:0-16859 GCA_964501915.1 uncultured Enterobacterales bacterium | reverse complement strand
GATGTTGTCGCAGAGCTCCTCGGCGCCCGGGTAGAGGGTGGGGTCGAGGTCGTCGCAGTCTCCAGCGCTGACGGCGTAGCCCTCGGGCTGGTCGCAGGCGTAGACGCGGACGTCGTCCGTTCCGCGTCCGTCTTGATCCGCGTCGAGGTACCAGGTGGTCGCGTCGAGGGCGTAGGGGTCATCGACCACGCCGTTGCAGTCGTTGTCCTTGCCGTCGCAGACCTCGTCCAGGCCGAAGCGGACCTCGTCGTCGTTGTCGTCGCAGTCCAGGCCGGCGGGGGACCCGTCGCCGTCGGCGTCGATCACGCCGCTGTCGCCGCTGTCGTCGGTGGTCGTGGTCTCGGTTGCGGTGTCGTCCGTGGACGTCGCGGTGTCGTCCGTCGAGTCAGAGCAGGCCAGCGCCAGAACCAGCAGGAAGGACATGGTGCCACTCCGGAGAGCACGCACTCTACCAGGGAATGAGACCCGTTTGTGCCGCCGCCGCCGCTGACCTCACCTCAGGTGGATCCGGGCATGGCCTCCCGGAAGAGGTCGGGGCGGCTGTCCGGGCGAAAGGCCCGCTGGCTCAGGATCCGCCGCCAGGCCCGGGCCCCCGGCTCTCCGGCGTAGAGACCCATGACGTGGCGGGCGAGGTGACCGAGCCGAGCGGCCGGGTGGGCCGCGAGGAGACGCTCGCCGTAGTCCACCAGGGTGTCGACGACCTCCTCTCGGGTGGGCGGCGCCCGGGTGGCCCCGAAGAGGTCCTGGTCGACCCGGGCGAAGTCCCAGGGCCGGTCGTAGGCCCAGCGACCCACCATGATCGCATCGACGTGCGGCAGCTCCCGGTCGACCTGGTCCCAGCTCAGCAGGCCCCCGTTGAGCTCGATGGCCAGGTGGCTGCGGTCCCGCTTCAGCCGCCGCACGTCGTGGTAGCGCAGGGGAGGGAGGGTGCGGTTCTCCTTGGGGCTGAGGCCATGGAGCCAGGCCTTGCGCGCGTGCACGGTGAAGCGGTCGGCCCCGGCGACCGCCACCGCGTCCACGAACTCCAGCAGGTCCTCGTAGCGGTCCTTGTCGTCGATGCCGATGCGGTGCTTGACCGTCACCGGCAGGGTGCAGGCCGTGCGCATCGCCTCCACCGCCGCGGCGACCCGGTGTGGGGTGGCCATCAGGCAGGCGCCGAAGTTGCCGGTCTGGACCCGCGGGCTGGGACAGCCCACGTTGAGGTTGATCTCGTCGTAGCCGTAGCCCTCGGCGATGCGGGCGCACTCGGCCAGCTCGGCGGGATCGTCGCCTCCGACCTGGAGGGCGAGGGGGTGCTCGCAGTCGTCGTAGGCCAGCAGGCGCTCGCGGTCGCCGAGGATCACGCCCTTGGCGGGCACCATCTCGGTGTACAGCAGGGCACGACGGCTGACCTGTCGGAAGAAGAAGCGGAAGTGGCGATCTGTACGCTCCATCATCGGGGCGATGCTCAGGACCCGGATCGCGCCACGTCGGGTCATCCGCCACCGCCGAAGACCACCGGGGCCCAGGTCACGAAGCTCCAGACGATGCTGGCCAGGGTGGCGATCAAGGCGAGGACAGCGGCGACCATCGCGGTCCGCCCCTCGGCCCTGTGTGCCTGGAAGGGCATGATCCAGCCGCCGACGAGGCCGGCTGCGAAGCCGCCGGCGTGGGCCCAGTTGTTGATGCCCGGGTACAGCAGCCCGAAGACACCCATGCCCGCCGCCAGCCACCACATCTGCCGGGAGACGCGGGCGCCGTGGGTCCCCCCGCGCCGATGGCCGAAGGCAGCCATGGCACCCAAGAGCCCGAAGACCCCACCGGAGGCTCCGATGGTCGGGCTGCCGGCCACGACATTGGACACCACGAAGCCGGCCACTCCCGCCAGGGTGTAGAGCAGGAAGAAGCGGGCTGGCCCGAAGACCTCCTCCGCCTCTCCTCCCAGCCACCTCAGGAAGACCATGTTGAAGGCCAGGTGCAGGATGCTCCCGTGGAGGTAGACGGCGCTGAGCACGGTCCAGAAGTGCCCGGAGGCCCAGGCCCAGCCCCCGGTCATGCCCAGGAGGTAGAGCGCCTTGCTGGAGGGGGCACCGAGCCCCAGGATGTCGCCTCCCCAGCGCAAGCCTGGCAGGTCCAGCAGGCAGGTGGCTCCATAGAGCACCGTGCAGCTCACGGTCACCAGCTTCACCAGGTCGAGGCGCTGTCCGAACAGCTTCTGGAGCACGGGGGTCAGGCCCCAGAGTCCCGGGCGCACGGTCCCGCAGTGGGGACAGCGCTCCTCGGAGACGTGGATGAGCCGGCGACAGCTCGGACAGAGGATCGACTCCCGGCGGCTCATCGGTCGGGTGGGTTGCCCAGCGCCCCGTGCATGGCGAAACCATAGCCTCTCGGGGGCATCGACCCCAGCACAGGCGGCGGGCGCGGCCACCACATCGAGCTCGCCTCGACGGACCGTAGGCCATCGACGCGCTCCTCTCCTGCCCTGACGAGGAGCACACCGGCCGTGCTCGCCGCCTGCGAAGACGGCGCGATCGTGTGGGGTCGGTCAGCCGTCTTCGCGCCGCCGGACCAGGCCCAGCACGCTCAGGACCGCCGGGATGAGCAGGGCAGCCCCACCGCTCGCGCTGCAGCTCGCCACGTTCGACGAGCTCACCTCGCCGACGCCGTGGACCTCGATCGTCTTCTCGAAGTCGCCGAGGCTGGCCAGCAGGGTGGTGGTGACGTCGGGGTCGTACTCGTAGCGGTAGAGGTCTCCGCGCTCGTCGTCGAGCTCGCCGTCGACCTCCCAGCCCCACTGCGACCCGTAGATGGGGCAGTCGTCGGCGTCGTAGGGCAGCACCAGCAGATCGACCCAGTCCTCGGCCTGGACCTCCGCGGTCTCGCCGCCGATCCACGCCGCCGAGGCGATGGCGTCGTAGCTGACCGCCGACAGGGTCACGGCGTCGACGAAGTGCCCGTCCACGAGCATGTCGAGGGCGATGTCCCCGGTGGTCAGCGGAGTGATCTGGGGCCAGTCGAGGTTCTTGCCGGAGTAGGAGTGATCGACCGACAGCTCGACTTCGTCGAGGCTGGCGAGGGTCAGGACCTCGCTGCCGAAGGCCTCCCGACCTTCCACCCAGTACTGGGCGATGAGCCCTCCGGTGCCCCCTTCGAGGACCTGGAAGTCACAGCCCTCGGGGTCCAGCTCGGGCATCTGCATACGCTCGGCGGTGGCGACCGAGAGGGTGATCTCGTCGGGGAAGACGATCTCGATCTCCTCCTCGAGCTCGAGCTGTCCGTCGGGGTCGAGCAGGGCGATGCGGGTGGTGCCTGCAGCGATGGCGAGGAAGTCGGCGCCGAACCGCTCGTCCTCCTCGGCCTCTTCCTCTTCCTCCCCCCTCTCCTCCAGGAGCTGGAGCACGCTCTCGTCCTCGATCGTGAAGGACCAGTCCTCGTCGATCTCGCTGTGACCGCGGCCGGCCACCTCGATGCGGATCTCCGTGCCGCGCACATAGGGACGCTCACCGTTCACCGTGTTGTCGTCGCTGTGGCTGACGTCGTCCTCCAGGTGGAGGGGCTGAGAGCAGCCGATGAGCGGGGCGATCACGGCGAGGAGCACGAGTCGGGACATGGGGTTTCCTCCTTGCGGAGCCACGACCCTTTGCAAGGATCGAGCCGGTGTCGTCACTTCAACCCACGGGTCGGCAGCATCCGAGGGTCGCGCCGATCCGGCTCCGCCCAGACCACGACACCCGTGTCGCGGTCTGGCTTCCCCGGGTCGGTGAGGGCGATCCTCCTCACCGGGCCGGTCCTGGCCTATGATGCAGACTCGGGGAGTGTTGGCCGAGGACCCGAGATGACCAAGGCGCCGAGCACAGAGGACCTCCGTCGGATGCGGAAGCCGCTCAACGTCGCCCTCATGGGCGAGTTGGGACTCTCCGACGGCAAGGTGGTCTGGCTGGACGGGGAGTCGATCCACATCCTCTCCCGGATCAAGCTCCAGCCTGCGCTCCCCCACCGGGTGCGCGTGGATCTCGGAGCGCTGGGACAGCAGGTCGACCTGGAGGTCGTGGTCGACCGGGTCCACTCGGGCAAGGGCACCCTCTTCAAGGGCGGCATGCTCCACATCTGTCGCTATCGGCTGGTGCGACCCCAGGACGGTCCCGCGATCGAGCAGTGCGTGTCGACGCTGAATCCGACTGCGGCGAGCCTGACCCCGTCCACCTGGCCGACCACGGCGGTCGGGACCCGGGCGGCGGGGAGCCGGGGTCCTCGGAGTCGATCCGGCACCCGGCGGTCGGGGGCGAAGCCCCGCAGTGGTCGTGCGCGGGTCAGCCGGGCGATCGCGCGCAGCGAGCGCAAGCGCAAGGACACCCAGCAGCCGAAGGCCGAGACGTCGGAGCGCCGCGACCGGATCTCTCCGCTGGTGGCACCCAGGGAGCGGACGGGTGTTCCCGAGGATCTGCTCGTCGAGCCGGTCTGGACCCCCGGGCCGCCTCCGAGCCTGTTGGCGGTCTTCGGCTCCAAGGCGGCGCTGTCCCGGGCCCTGGAATTCCAGGACACGGGGGTCTGCGTGGTGCTCAAGGCCACCTTCGGCGTCGAGGTCGGGGACGTCATCGAGCTCGTCCTGCAGCTCCCGGACCACTCCATGCTCCAGCTCATCGCGATGATCCTGCGCAAGGGGCCGGAGCGGGTCTACGTGCAGGTCCAGTTCATGGCTGCCGAGACCCTGGCGATCCTCAAGGCGAACGTGTAGTGCCCGGCTCCACGCCGTAGAGGGTCGCCCAGACGCCCTGATCGTCCCGGAGCTCGAAGACGGTCGTGAGGTGCACCTCGACCGCTTGCGCGGCGGCCTGGAGCTGGCTGGGCGATGGGCTCAGGTCGTAGATCCGGCGCGCACTGGGCCGGACCAGCAGCAGGTGGTGGCCTCGTGCCCCCCGCAGCAGGTCTGCCAGCACGGCATCCCGCTCCGGGAACCGTCGCGAGGCGTCGCCCCACACGTGGGTCACCGCCAGGTCGGGCAGGCGGACCTCCAGCAGACCATAGAGGTCATAGTCGGCGGCCCACAGGTGCTCGAGGTCCTCTGCGCCGAGGGCCTCGACGAGCTCGCGCTGCCCCCGCTCGGTGAAGTGGGGCACCTCGACGGTGGACAACACCGGGTCCGTCTGGCGGAGATGGAGCACGCCCGAGACCATCCAGGGCAGACACACCACGAGACCCAGCAGCGCCCTCCAGGGCGAGCGGGCCTGGCTGCTGGTGGCGACGAGGCGCTCGGCGGCCAGGCCGAACCAGAGACAGACGGTCGGGGTGGCCTGGGCCAGGTGGTGCAGATCGCGGTTGGCGAGCCACAGCGCCGCGAGCTGGAGTGGGGCGTAGATGGAGACGAAGCGCAGCAGGGCGGCGGAGGGGGAATTGGACCGTCGGCGCCACTCGAGCGCCGTGCCGCCGAGCAGCACGCCCCAGCCGACCAGTCGCCAGGGGGACGGTGAGGGGGGAGCGGCGCCGTAGGCGTCCCCGAACCAGGACAGGGGGGCGGCGAGGAAGGCCCACAGGGTCGTGGCCGGTTCCCTGGACGCGGCGCTGCGTCCCTCGAAGAGGTGACCCAGGCCCGAGGTCAGGCGCTCGACCTGCAGGGCGAGCTGATCGTGGGACCGCAGGTGGGGCTCGGGCACGAAGGCGTGGTGGATCGCCGACACCCAGAGCGGGGACGTGAGCACCAGGACGACGGCGCCGAGCTTCCACCACGTGGGGTGGGGGGGCGGCTTGAGGGAGGGCTGGTCGCCGCGGGTGATCAGGGCTGCGATCGCCAGGGCGACCAGGGTGGCGCCGAAGGTGGCCTTGGCGAGCAGACCGAGCCCGACGCCGACGGCGATGGCCATCGCACCGTGGCGTCCACCGGCCCAGCGGCGGCTCCAGAGGGCCCAGAGCGCCAGCAGGCCGGCGGCCTGGAGCAGCACCTCCGTGCCCCCGAGGACCTTCCGATAGAAGAGGAAGCTCCAGTCCGTCGCCAGGACCAGCGCGGCGAGGGCGGCGGCGATGTCGGTACCGTGGAACCTCAGGAAGCGATGGAGCAACACCAGCAGCAGGGCCCCGAGCCCCACGTGGAGTGCGACGACGGCGGGCACGGAGCTGGTGAGGGCGTACAGGGCCCGTGACGGCCAGTCGGCGGGCCCCCCGGTGTAGCTGTTCACCGCCAGCGGCAGGCTGCAGCCCCCGATCGCCAGTCGCTCGGTCGGGCGCACCTGGCTGGCGACCAGTGGACCGAGCCTGTGGCCGTCGGCGAGGACCGGCCGCTGCTCCGCGTCCCAGGCCACCACGACCTCGGGCGGTGCCTCCAGGGCCCAGGCGGACGCCACTTCGCCGACCACGCCCACCTCGCGGACCGTCGTGACCGCCAGGCCCAGGTACAGGACCAGGGCCAGGACCAGGGAGTGCGGGAAACGCCTCGACCACCACCAGAACACGGCTGCAGGCTACAGCAGTGCGGCCGCAGGGGTCAGGTCCGGACGGCCGAAGCAGCGACCCCCGGGCGTCGAGACGCCCGGGGGTCGGGGTTGAACGTGGACTAGTTCAGGGTCACGGCGGCGTAGGCGCCGGAGTCGTCGGCGGTGGCCGAGTCGTCGGTGCCGCTGTCCTCGCTGTCGCAGCCCGTGAAGGCCAGCATCACGCCGGTCGCCATCAACAGAAGAAGGCTCTTGAGCTTCATGGTGTTCTCCGTTTCTCTTGCGTTGGTTGAAGACCGTGCCTGGCATGACACGATCGATGGGCAGTGTGATCGACACCGGAGGGGGTCGGAAGGAGAACTTCCTCCGGACCTGCCTGGCCTCCGGCGGGCTACGTTGCCGCCTCGATGAGCGAGATCGCCTCCCAGACCCTCGAACGGTCGAGCTGGCCGTGCCCTTGAGCCTGGACGCGGTGCTCTGGGCCCTGGTGGTGGTGCTCACGCTGTGGGCGGCCTGGCTGTCGCTGCCCCGACCGCCCGAGCTGGACTGGGAGCGCCTCTTCAAGACCACCCTGGTCACCGTCCTTCGCGGGCCCCTGGAGGCCGTGGACGCTCCCGCCAGCCGCTGGCTGGAGGAGGGGCGGTCCCTGGTCTGGTTCCACCCCGGGAGCCGGGGCCTCCTGGAGAAGCTGGCAGATCCGGCGGCCTACACGATCCCGGTGCCGGCGCTGGCGGGCGAGCGGGCGCTGGTCGAGGACCTGGTGGGCCTGGACTCTCCCGATGCCCGGCTGCGGCGCATCTTCGAGGAAGAGCCCCGCGGCGACGAGGTGCTCTACGACGACCCGCTGCTGTTGGGAGAAGACTACGCGCCGACGCCGATCCTGGGGCCCGAGGTCGACTGGGAGGCCCTCTCCCGCTGGGATGCCACCGTCCGGGAGGGTCTCCGGCGGCGAGGGGAGCACCTCCGGTGGGGTGTGGTCGGCGACTCGGCGCTCGCGGAGGCCCTGGAGGCGGAGCTGGGCCAGGGGCGCGCGGTGGCGCTGGACGTGGCGGCCCCCAAGGAGCTGGTCGAGGCCCTGTCCACCCTGGTGCCCGGCATGGCGGACCGGCTGGTGCTGGTGGGGGCCGGGGAGGGTGCCGCGGCGCTGGTCCGGGCTCTCCACCACAGCGACGGCCTGCGCGACCGCGTTCGGGCGGTGATCGGGCTGGCGGCGGCGCTCGGGGGCGAGACCCGTGGCTGGCTCGCCGAGCACTTCACCCACCGGGAGATGGACACCGCGCTGTCCCGGACCACACCCTACTTCCCCCTGGCCTGGGGGGTGCCCGGGACCGAGCCACCGGGTGAGCGGGGTCGGCCCCTGGCCGACACCGCCTGGCCGTCGGTGGAGGTCCCGGAGACGGGCCGCGAGGCCTTCGTGCCCGTGGACCTGGGGCTGCTGGCCGGGTCGCGGGCGGCCTGTGAGCGGGAGCTGCTGGCACGGGCGCTGCTGATCACGGTGACCCATCGGCTCGCCGTGGTCGGATAGGGGTGGCGGGATGCATCCCTTCCATCGCACCGAGCTGCTCGTGGGTCGAGAGGGCTGGCAGAGGCTCGAGGCGGCACGGGTCCTGGTCGTCGGCCTGGGCGGTGTGGGCAGCTACGCCGCCGAGGCGATCGCCCGGGCAGGCGTGGGCACCCTCGGCCTGGTCGACTTCGACGACGTCTGCGTCACCAACCTCAACCGCCAGCTCCACGCCTTCCGGCGCACGGTCGGCCAGCCGAAGGCCGAGCTGATGGGTGAGCGGGCCCGCGCCATCAACCCCAAGGCGCAGGTGACGGTGCTGAACACCTTCTACAGCGCCGAGACCAGCGACCGGATCCTGGCGCCGGGCTGGGACCACGTCGTCGACTGCGTCGACAACGTCACCGCGAAGCTCCACCTGCTCGAGCGCGTGCACGGCCTGGGCTGGGGACTCGTCGCGTCGATGGGAGCGGGGGGACGCTTGGACCCTTCCCGGGTCCAGGTGACGGACCTCTCCCACACCCGCAACGACCCGCTGGCGCGGGTGGTGCGCAAGGAGCTCCGGCGACGCGGCATCACGTCCGGGGTCACCGCGGTCTGGACCGACGAGCCGCCCAACGAGCTGCACCAGGAGGTCCAGGACGGCTTCCGCTGCATCTGCCCGGGCGGCGACAATGGACTGCACTCCTGCGACGATCGGCACCAGGTCCAGGGCACGGTGAGCTTTCTCCCGGCGATGTTCGGCATGGCCGCGGCCGGGGCCGTGGTGAACCGGATCCTCGGCCGTCCGATCCACTCCCAGGTCCAGGCCCAGCGGCGGGATCGGCGGAGGTAGGGCATGGATCGCAGCGCCGCTGCCCTGAGACAGGCCTTCTTGCTGGAGCCCGGAGCGCTCCACCTCAACCACGGAGCCTTCGGCGCGACGCCCCTGCCGGTCCTCGCCGAAGCCGAGCGCTGGCGGATCGCGATGGAGCGTCAGCCGATGCGCTTCATGCTCCGTGAGCTGCCCGTGGCCCTGCGCGCCGTGGCTGCGGCGCTGGCGGGGACCGTGGGCTCGGCCCCGGAGGACCTCGTCCTGCTGGAGAACGCGTCCTCCGGCGTGTGTGCGGTCCTGCGCTCGACGGCGCTGGGACCCGGCGATCGCGTGCTGATGTTCGACCAGGGCTACCCGGCCTGCCTGCACGCGGCGCGCCACGTCTGTGAGCGGGCGGGGGCGGAGCTGGTGCTGGCTCGCCTCCCGTTTCCCGGCACCACGGCGGCGGAGGTCCTGGCTTTGGTCTGCTCGCACCTCGACGAGCGGGTGAAGCTGGCGATCCTGGACCACATTCCCAGCGGCTGCCCGGTGGTCCTGCCCGCCAGGGAGCTGGTGCGGGTCTGCCACGAGGCCGGGGTGCCCGTGCTCGTGGACGGGGCCCATGCGCCCGGCATGATCCCGCTGGACCTCGCGGCGATCGGCGCCGACTACTACGTCGGCAACTGCCACAAGTGGCTCTTCGCGCCCAA
This sequence comes from uncultured Enterobacterales bacterium, assembly GCA_964501915.1. Taxonomy (GTDB): domain Bacteria; phylum Myxococcota_A; class UBA796; order UBA796; family CAJQPC01; genus CAYFPX01. The sequence goes on along the minus strand of CAZCVP010000184.1, from coordinate 7,454 downwards.
GGGGTGCGCCTTCCTCCGGGTCCGCCCCGACCGCCAGGAGGGCCTGCACCCGGTGACCATCTCCCACGGGTTCGGCCAGGGTCTCGTCGCCGAGTTCGACTGGATCGGGACCCGGGATCACAGTCCCTGGCTGGCCCTGCCCGCGGCCCTGTCCTGGCGCCAGGCGCTCGGGGATGCCTGGATCCGCGACCACAACCGGGACCTGGTCCTGGAGGCGGCCGGCCTGGTGGCGGCCGCCTGGGGCTGCGAGCTCCCGGTGACCCAGGACATGGTGGGGTCGATGGTCTGCCTGGCGGCCCCCGAGGACCTCCCAGCGACCTGGGACGCCGCCTTCGCCCTCCAGGACCGCCTCTGGGACGACCACCGCATCGCGCTGCCGGCCTTCCCGATCGGGAATCGGGTGTGGCTGAGGCTCTCCGCACAGGTCTACAACGATCTCTCGGACTACGAACGACTCGTGGAGGTCTACCGAGGGTGATCGGCTTGTGGCTCGGGCTGGGCCTGATGGCGGCCTGCGAAGAGGACGATCCCTGCCTGCCGGAGGGGCGTCCGACCCTGGAGATCGGCAAGGGCACGCTGGCGTTCACGCCGATGGCGGAGGAGGGCTACACCATCGGCCTCGTCCACGGGCCCCAGGGCGGCTACCACGTCGAGCTCGCTGTCCGGACCACCCACCTGGACGGCTCCGACTTCGCCGCCAGCGTCTTCCGTGGCTTCGTCGATGGCGAGGAGCTGGCGGTCGCCTACCCCTACCTGAACCTGCGCTGCAACGAGGGGGAGGGGACCCAGGAGGACTACGGCATCCTGCTCATCTTCGACGCCCAGCCCGAAGACCTGCACCTGGCCAGCGTCATCGTGGAGGCGGAGGCCGAGGACGTGTCCGGCCAGCATGTGACCGCCGAGGGCCACTTCATCATCGTCGACGACACGCTCTGAGGACGGACCTTCCGCGCGGAGTACCATCGTCTGTCCTGCCCCGGAGTTGCACGATGGGTACGCGCCCATGGATCGCGGACGCGACCTTCCTGGCACGGCTGGAGCCCGCCGAGCGCCAGGAGCTGCTCCGGCATGCCATCGAGCGGAGGCTCGTGCCCCAGGACGGCCAGCCGCCGGTCCAACTGGCGGAGCCCGGACGGCGGGGAGCGGTGCTCCTGCTGTCGGGCCAGGCCGTGTTGCTGGACGACGAGGGCGGCAACCCGGAGCGGGTGAGCAGCGGGCGTCTCGTCGGTGCGGGCTGGATGAGCGGGCGCCGCCAGCAGCCCCCGGACCTGCGGGCCGCTGCGCCGGTCAGCTTCCTGTTCTTCCCGGCCGAGCTGATGGACCGGCTCTCACCGGAGCTGCGGGCGTCGGTGCGGGAGCTCCTCGCGGAGCTCGACGAGCTGGACTACACGGTGCTGGAGCTCGAGCACCGCCTGCGGCACGAGCCGACCCTGCGGCGCCTGCGGGCCCAGCAGCGGGTCCAGGTCCTCCAGGCCAGCCGCATCGAGGACCTGGGACCCCGCGACGTGCTGGTCGAGAAGGGTCGCGTGGCCACCCGGTTGCCGCTGCTGCTGTCCGGGAGCGCCCACGCCAACGTGGGCAAGACCGGGACCCTGCCGCTGCCGAACGGGACCCTGGTCGGCGTGCACAGCGACTGGCTGGGACGACAGCCCCGCCAGCCCTATCGGATCGTCACCGACGGCAAGGCGCGGGTCCTCTGGATCCCGATCCCGGCGCTGGCCCGCGTGGCCCAGAGCAACGTCTGGTTCCAGCGGGCGGCGGCCGGCGGTCACGGCTCGCCGCGCGGAACCTGCTACCTCATCCACGCGGCGCGCCCGCGACAGGGCGCGACGACCGTCGCCTTCGCCACGGCCATCCAGCTCGCCCTCGACGCCCACAACCGCACCCAGCAGGTGGCGATCCTGGACTTCGACGGGGCGGCGACCTGTGCCCAGATGGGCCGTTCCGCCGAGCGCACGGGCCGCTTCGGACCGCCGTGCGAGCAGGCGGACCTCGGGGTCGGTCGCGACACCGTGCACGTCTGGCCCTGCGAGGGGAGCGATGCCGCGGTGGTCCTGGAGGCGATGCTGGTGGAGTACGAAGAGGTGCTCATCACCCACGCCACGGGCACGGCTCCGCCGCAGCGGGTCCTGGACCAGGTGCAGACCGCCGTGCTGGTCTCGACGGTGGGAGACGAGTGCACGGCGCTGCCGCTCGGCGACCACCAGCGCCGCATCCACGCCATCCGTCAGCCCCAGCAGCCCTACCCCGCTGTGGCCAGTACCCACCGCTACCGCCCGGGTCTGCGGCCACCGAGCATCGACGCGCCGCTGGTGGCCTTCGTGCGGCTTCCCTGGGACCCGGCGTGCAGCGCGTGCATGCACGGCGAGGCACCGCTGAGCCGCTTCGCCGATCCGGCCTCGGCGACGGGCCGGGCGGCGGCCCGGCTAGGCCGGATGCTGCAGGGGCGCTCGGTCGGTGTGGCCCTGAGCGGTGGTGGCTCCTGGGGCTTCACCCACCTCGGGCTGCTCCGAGCCCTGCACGAGGCCCAGCTCCCGGTGGACTTCGTCTCGGGGACCTCGATCGGTTCCGTCGTCGGAGCGATATACTGCGGCGGTCCCCAGACCGAGGCACTGGAGCGACTCGATCGCCTCGAAGCCGCTCGCCTCGAGCTCCAGCGAAGTGCGCGGGTGGGGGTGCTCTCGACGGCGTTCGTGGGCCGCTTCATCGAGTCACAGGTCGGGATCCAGCACGTGCTCCAGCCCGAGGTGCCCCTGGTGGCGGTGAGCGCCGACGTGCTCACCTCGCGGCGCTACGTGCCCTGGAAGAGCAGCCTCGCGGACGCCGTGAGAGCGGCCAGCTCCTTCCCGGGCATGTACCGCCCCTTCACCGAGGAGGGGCGCCGTCTCGTGGACGGCGGGGTCGTCGAGAACCTGCCGGCGATGGTCGTGGGGCGCACGGGCGCCGACTTCGTGCTCGCTTCGAACTGCATCCCCGTGCGCTCCCAGGTGGGCGACACGCCCTCCCGACTGAGGAAGCTCCACCTCGGCCGCGTCGTCGACACCGTCTCGAGCCTCTTCATCCTGATGGGCCAGGCCGCTCGCCAGGACGCCGGCGTGGCCGACTACGCGTTCACCCCCGTGGGGCACCAGATCTGCTCGCCGCTGGCCTTTGGCGACGCGGACCGCATCGCTGCGATGTCCCTGGAGCAGGCGCGGGAGCAGCTCCCGGCGATCCGGGCGGCCTACGAGGCCGATCTCACGACGCACCGCCCGGCTGGCTGACCCAGGCCAGGAAACCCTCCGGGTCGGCCTGGATCCGCCGGACAAGCGCGTCCGGGAGCTGGCCGGCGCGCAGACGGAGCTTGAGGGGGTCCAGGCCCCAGGCGGACGCGAGGCGGCCGAGCGAGGCGGCGTTCAGGGACTTCTCGTCCTGCTCGACCCGACAGATGAGCGACGAGGAGACGCCGACCAGGGTGGCCAGGGCCTGCTGGCTGAGGCGGCGGCCGAGGCGCTGGGTACGGAGCCAGTGTCCAAAGGACTCGCGGACGGCCGGGACCTCGCTCGTGGTCGGGCGCGAGCCGGAGGCGTGCTCGGGCCAGCGCACGCGCGCCCAGGCGGCGTGGTTGTGGATGGACTCCTGGTTCTCGACCTCGACCTCCACCTCGTGAACCCCGTCGAGCCTTCGCAGCGAGAGCACCACGTCGCGCACCAGGTCCTCGACGAAGCGCGGTCGGTCGTAGGCCTGCTCGGTGACGGCTTTCTCGTCCTCCCGCTTCAGCAGGGCGTAGAGGGGGGACGAGGCACAGGCCTCGACCACCTCCACGACGTCTTCGATCCAGACCATGGTGTCGAAGCGCAGGCGGCTGCGGACCAGGCCGCGCTGGTTGTGGGCACCCCGGTCGCTGATCGCCTTGGAGCAGGGGCAGACCGTGGTCACGGGCACCGTGACCTCCAGCAGGAAGTCCGACTCCGTGCCGCGCCGACTGGCTTCGAAGCGGCAGGCGTAGTCCATCCAGCTCGTCGCGCCGGAGGCGGGGGCCGTGCGGGCGAGGAAGTAGGGGAAGCGGGCCTCCAGGAAGGCCTCGGTGGCGCCGAGCCTGCGCTGGACCTCGGCGAGCAGCTCGGGCACCGTGCCGAGGCTGAGCTCGTCGGTGAAGCCGTTGAGCACCTCGACGAAGCGGCTCATGTGCGTGCCGCGCACCTCGGCCGGCAGGCCCACCGACAGCGACAGGGTCCCGACGGTCTGCTGGCGGCCCTTGGCTCGGTCCCAGACCGCCATCGGCCAGGCCAGATCCCGGATGCCGACCTGGTCGATGGCCTGGTCCCGGTGATCGGCCTGTGCGGCGTGGTCGGGGAGCTCGTGGGGGGGCAGGGCACCCATCGGACACCTCCTGGGCGACGCGTCTCTACCCCGTTCTTGCCGATCTCGGCAAGGTGGACTTGCCGAATTGGTCAGTCCGCGGGGTCCTCCTGGGCCCGGTCCCAGGTCCCGCGGCTCACCAGGACCCGCCGGACCATCTCCCGGTAGGCGGCCTGCAGGGGGGCACCGAGCCCTTCGGTCTCGTCGAGCAGCCTGGCCACGGCCTCGGCGGTCGCCAGGCCCCCCTCGCGGACCTGGAGCCGCATCGCCGGACGACTCGCGGGCCCGGGGGGCAGCAACACGGCCGGAAGCCCGCCCAGTCCGGGCACGTGGTTGCGCATCTTGCGGCACTGTCGCCAGGTCCCGTCCAGCACCACGACGGTGGGGCGACGGGGCCAGGATCGCAGCTCGGCGGCGGGGATGGACGGACCGTCCTGCGGCGGAAAGAGCACGAAGCTGTCTCCCGCGGGCAGGTCGAGCTCCAGCGGCGTGCCACGGCCCTCCCAGGTGACCTCCCGGGCACCGACGACGGACTGGAGCACCAGCCCCGTGGTGCTCGTGGGCTTGTAGCGCTCGCGGCGGTGGCGGACGATGACCAGGTCGAGGCGTGGGGCGAGGCGCGGCAGCTCGGCGCAGAGGCAGTCCTCCGTGCGGAGGCGACAGCGGTCGCACCGGGTCTTCGATGCCACGCGGGAGCGCTTGCCCATGGCTGGTGGCTAACGCCGGGAGCTACGCTGGGGAGGTGCAGCACCGCGTGCGATGGCTGGTTCCGGTGCTGCTGGTCGGTCTGGCGGTGGGGTGCGGGGCCGCGCGGCGGGCGGGGTCGGGTCCGCCGACCCTGGTCATCGTCCCGGGGTGTCCCTCCCAGGCCGACGGCCGTCTGTCCGGCTGCCAGTGGCGACGTGTGCTGTGGGCGTCGCTGCTGTGGGAGGCCGGGCGGGCCGAGCACTTCGTCACCTCGGGCAGCGCGGTGCACAACCGCTACGGAGAGGCCGAGGCCCTGAGGGCGGGGCTGGTGGCGATGGGGGTCCCGCCGGACCGGGTCTTCACGGAGACCCAGGCGCTGCACACCGACGAGAACATCGGCTACGCGCTCCAGGTCGGCCTGGCGCTCGGGTTCGAGTCCTTCGCGGTCGCCAGCGATCGCAACCAGGCCCTGGCCGGCTGCTCGATGCTGCGAAGGTGGGGCCATCCGTGTCGCACCCTGGGCCTCGACAGCGCCGCGGTGGCGGCCCTCGGCAGCCAGGGCCTCCCGGACGTGCGGACCCGCCCGGTGCCCGCCGACACCTGGCTCACCCTGGAGGAGCGGGAGGAGCGCCTCGCGGAAGCGACGGGTCGACGCCGGCGCCCACGGTCCGTTCCCTACTACGTGGCCTGGAGCATCCTGGGGGTGTTCGGGCTCGGACGGCCTCCCGAGCCGCCGATGGTCGAGCCGACGCTGTCCACGGGACGACCATAGCAATATCGCACAGTAGTGGGTCGAATCGACCCATGGTTTGTGCAGAACCGTCTTGACCCGGCCGGTCTGCCGCGCGATGGTGTTCGTGGGCGGGGGGAAACCGCCTTGGAGGTGACTCGTGACCGCGAGAACAGCACTGGTGTGTGCGCTGCTGGTGAGCCTTCCGTCGACGGCCGAGGCCTTCTGCGGGACCTACGTCGGCAGTGCCGGCAGCGACATCTACAACGAGGTCAGCGAGGTGGCGATGGTGCGGTCGGGCAAGAGGACCACCCTCTCCATCCGCAACGACGCCATCGGCGACCTGGACGACTTCGCCTTGGTCGTGCCGGTACCGGCGGTGCTCGACAGGGACCAGATCCACACCCTGGACCACTCGGTCTTCGAGCGGCTCGACGCCTACAGTGCCCCCCGCCTCGTCGAGTACGAGTGCGCCGACTTCGACTACGAGTCCGACACCGACACGGACAGCGACGCGGACTCCGACACCGACGCGGACGGAGACTCGGACACCGACGTCGACGTGGAGGCCGAGTACGTCGTCGGTGAGTACGACGTGGTCATCCTCTCGGCGGAGGGGGGCGACAACCTCGTCGGCTGGCTCTCGGACAACGGCTACGCGATGCCCGAGGACGGTGGAGGGCTGCTCCAGGACTACATCGACACGGGCAGCTACTTCCTGGCTGCCAAGGTCAGACCGAGCGCCGAGCTCTTCTCCGGGGACTCCCTGAGCCCCCTGCAGTTCTCCTATGCGAGTGACATGGCGGCGCTGCCCATCCGCATCGGCACCCTCAGCTCCCAGGGGGAGCAGGACCTCGTGATCTACGGACTCAACACCTACAGCGAGGGGGCCCTGGCGATCGCCAACTACCCGGAGGCCGAGATCGAGGACGAGTGCATGTGGGATCCGGCGCCCGACGAGACCCTCGGCGACTTCTACGAGGATCGCTTCGCCGAGGCCATCGACAGCCGCGGTGGAGCGGCGTGGGTCACGGAGTACGCCTGGGGGAGTGGCAAGTGCGATCCCTGCACCGGCACACCGCCGGACGAGGTGGACCTGGCCACGCTGGGGCACCGATCGGGCATCTACGACCTCTTCTTCACCCGCCTCCACATGCGCTACACCCCGGAGCAGGCCACCAAGGACCTCACCCTGTACGAGACCGGCATCGTCAGCAGCCGGCAGGTGCGCTACATCTCCTATGACTGGGCGCTCGAGGACCGGTGGCCGATCTGCGTCGAGGGCACACCGGAGGAGCCGGGTAGCTGCGACGCCGAGCCGCCGGGGTCCGGCGGGCCCGTGGATGCGGCGCGAGACCGGGTCGGCTGTGCGGCGGTGCCCGGCGGCGGTGGATGGGCACTGTTGGCGTTGCTGGCCCTGATCCGTCGGCGTAGTCAGGACTGAGGAGTGCTCCTTCTGGAGGCAGGGCGGGCCTCGACGCGATAGGTCGGGGCCTGCAAACCCCAGAGGAGGAGAGACCTCACCATGCGCATCCTGACCCTGACCCTGCTCTCGCTGGCGGCCTTCGTCGCCTGCGGAGATGACACCACCGACGACTCGGGCGTGACCGAGACCGACACCGACCCCGACACCGACACGGACACGGACACCGACACCGAGAACGACGCCGACTCCGCCGGCGCCGTCGAGCGCGAC
>CAZCVP010000183.1:0-17003 GCA_964501915.1 uncultured Enterobacterales bacterium | reverse complement strand
CTGTAGCCGAAGGTCTCGTGGTTGGCGTACATGCCGAGGAGACCTGGTACGACGGCGTCGACGCCGACTGCGACGGTGGCGACGACTACGACGCGGACGGCGACGGCTACGACCTGTCGCTGGACTGCGACGACGGCAGCGCCCTGCTCTCCCCCGGCGGCGAGGAGATCTGCGGCGACGGCATCGACAACGACTGCGACGGCAGCGCCCCGGCCTGCTCGCTGACGGGCGACTTCGACCTCGCCCTCAGCCCCGCCAGCTTCCACGGACAGGCGGCGGGCGACGCGGCCGGCACGGCCGTCACCGGCACCGGTGATGTCGACGGCGACGGCCGGGACGACCTGGCCGTCGGCGCTCCCGGAGACGACCAGGCCGCCTCGGACGCCGGGTCGGTCCACCTCTTCCTCGCGCCCTTCGCCGGGGCCGTCTCCCTGGCCGAGGCCGACCTCACCTGGACGGGGCCGGCCGAAGAGGCCGCCGCCGGCACACGGCTGGCTGCCCCCGGCGACCTCGACGGCGACGGCCAGGCCGAGCTGATCGTCGCCGCTCCGGGGGCGGACACGGTCTACGTCGTCTCCTGGTCCGGCGCGGCCACCCCTCTGGCCCTCGGCAGCGCCGCCAGCCACGTCCTCGAGGGCACGACCGGGTCCTCGGCCGGCGAGGCCCTGGGCGGGGCCGGGGACCGGGACGGCGACGGTGTCGCCGACCTGCTCGTCGGCGCCCCCTACCTGGAGGACCAGGGCAAGCCCCTCGGTGGCCTCCACCTCGTCGCCGGGCCCCTGGCCGCGGTCGTGGACCTCGCCGGGGACGGGGTCCGGACCCTCGTCGGCGAGAGCTCCTACGACCTCGCCGGCGTCGCGGTGGCCTGGGTCGGGGACCTGGACGGCGACGGCCTCGACGAGGTCCTCGTCGGCGCCCCTCGGGATGACCACGACGACACCGACAGCGGCTCGGCCTACCTGCTGCTGGGCGACAGCGGCCCGGTGGACCTGGCCGACGCCGACGCCTCGATCCGCGGCCACGGCGCCACCGAGTACCTGGGGGAGGCCGTCGCCGGCGCCGGGGACGTGGACGGGGACGGGCACGCCGACTTCCTGGTCGGTGCGCCGGGCGCCGACGTGAACGCGTCGAACGACGGCGCCGCCTACCTCTTCACCTCGCTGCCCTCGGGCTCGGTGTCGGCCTCCTCCGCCGACGCGGTGCTGCACGGCGAGGACGCCTCGGACCGGGCCGGCGGTGCGCTGGCCGGCGCCGGTGACGTGGACGGCGACGGCCACGACGACCTGCTGATCGGCGCCGACCGCCAGGGCAGCGCCGCGGCCTATGGCGGCGCCGCCTACGTCGTCAGCGGCCCGGTCAGCGGGACCTTCGACCTCGGCGGCGCCGAGGCCCGGCTGCGGGGAGCGGGGTCCTATGACTACGCGGGCGCCGCGGTCGCCGGGGCCGGGGACACGGACTGGGACGGGCGGGGGGACGTGGTGGTCGGTGCGATCGGAGAGGACTCCGGAGGGTCGGGGGCCGGGATGGCGTACCTGGTGTTGGGGTGTGGGATATAGATGCCCTCGGCACGAATGGCAAGCCGTTGCGCGGACCCCTTCCGCCCCTGTCGGCCCGGGGTCGCGCTTGGAATGACTCTGCCATGCCGGCGGCGACCCCAGACCAACAGGGACGGAAGTCGCCTCGCGCACCGGCTCACCACTCATGCCGAGGTCATCTAGCAGCCTGCGGTGAATCGGGGGTCGTGGAGCGTGCTCGTCCACGTGCACGGGGTTCGGGCTCGTCGTCTGACGTGAGACGTGAGACGTGCCCGCAGGACGAGACACCGATGTCGGGACGTGGCTCACCACCGGATGCAGGTCTACGAGGTCGGCCTCGAGATGCTGAAGGCAGCCAAGGAGCTGTCGGACAAGGTGCCGCGGGGCTGTCGTTCGTTTGCAGACCCGTGCCCGCTGTGGAGCAGTGCGGGCAGCAGGTGCAGGGGTGGCCGGGACCACCGAGAGGCTGAACCGGAGGACGGCCAGGAGCAAGCGAGATGCCTCTGGACGAGCCCGGGCGGAGGTTGGCGAGGCGGCAGACCACGGGGAGTGTCTGGCCATGATGGGCCTGGTCGACAGCGAGGAGGCCTGGGAGGTCATCCGGCTGGCAGAGCGGGTCGCCTCGATGCTGACGCGTCTGGTCCAGCGACACAGCTGATGGGGTCAGGTGGCGGGGGTCCCCAGGGTCTCCGCCACAAGGCACCTGGCCAGCAGCTCCAGGTTGCTGGCGATCGCCACGACGTGGGCCTGGACTCGGGCAGCTTGGAGGCCGGATCAAGAACCCCCAGACGCAGGGCTGATCGCATAGCGGATTGCAGCATGTCGGCGAAGCCCGGCCTTGTCGCCGTGCCAGGGCCGCCGGGGGATCATGGCGAGCTGTGAGCCGTGACCGGTCTCCGCGTACCGGAGCACCACGACGGCGCAGAGCAGGCCGACAATGGAGGCCGTGCGCCCCACCGCCCGGCGGAACCGGCCTGGCACTCCGCGAAGCCGAGGAGGGCAACCACGAGCCACCACGAGGTTCAAGTCGTCGAACCCGAAGAGGAGGTGGCCGATGGTCGCCGGCAGCCGGGCATCAGCAGCGATGGAGTCGACGCTCTGCCTTCAGGCAGGGGCCACCGAGGAGAGGGAACCACCCGCTGTCACGAGGTTGCCCCCCCCCGACACGGAGCCGTCACGGCGGCGCCGATAGCCTCTGCCGGCCCGCTGCAAAGGGGGGGCCACGAGTGGCGTGCTGAGCTCGGCCGTGCTCCCGGGTGCACCCCTCGAAGTCAAGAGCCGTCTGGAGGTTCTGTCGCTCGACACGTACACGATGGCGTTGGGCCTCGATGGGGAGGAATCCGGCCCCGCAGCGCCCCATTCTGGACCCGGGGAGCTGCCCGGGATGTCATGTGACGAACTCTGTGCCGACATTGACGGGCACACCTCGGCAATCGGCGCGATCGAGGATATCTGGAATGCACTTGCCATCCGCGAGGACATCGCCGGCGATCACCCCGTCTTCGAGTTTCTCTCCGGCTTGTACTCCGAGCAGAGCAACCTGCTGACGGAAGCCTGTCAGAGCTGCAGGGAAAAGCGCTGTGATTGTCGTTGCAGTCAGAAGACCGCTGGGATGAACTGTGAGGGAGCAATGGTTGGAATGCACGATTGCGCACAGGTCTGAGCCGACCGACTGTCGTTGCGGTCTGGGCGTTGTCCCTCGTCGTGGTCGCCGGCCACCTCGTCCCGAAGGGGTGGAACTCCGAAGGCACCCTGGACTCCGCGTCGCCACCACCTGCCGACGACGGCGCCGCCGCGGGAGGACCCTCCTCATCGGCCGAGCGGCGCCAGTGGGATGAACTCTCGATCGAGGCCATCGAGCAGGCGCAGGCTGCTAGTCTAGGGCGACGGTCGATCCGCTGTGTGCTTCCCGTGCTGGATGGCCCGTCCACGACGCGAGTACGCCTCCTGGGCGTGCCGGACACTGAACTCCCGAACCCCTACCCGGCTTCACTCCGCGACGGTGAGGTCTTCCTGCATGTCCCCTCCGGATCGGGTCGAGCCGACCTTGTCGTGGACGGCTTCGGCCGCTTTCGGGTCGGCTGGACCGGCGAGGCGACCGTGGGGTGGGAGGACTGCACGGAGGTTCGGCTGGTGGCCGGGCACTCCGAAATCCACGGGCACATCCGAGGCTGGGTCCGGCCACTGGGGGTGTCGGCAGTAGTAGCCGGTTGTGGTGGCGAGAGCCGACCGGCGGACGACGGGACCTTCACAATCACGGCGGAGGCAGGGCCCTGCTCCTTGAGGGTCGATCACATCGACGACGAGGGGAGGTCACGTGGTCGAGAACTCCCCATCGCGCCCGAGCCAGGCCTGGTCCTGACCGGAGTGGTCCTGGACCCGCCCGAGGAGGGGAGTTGGACTCCCTGGACACCCAGGGAGTGGGCGGGCTGGCGACGCCGCGCCTGCCTGGGCGAACTGAGCGAGGCGCTGCAGCTCCACGCTGCCTGGGTCGCGGTAGCGCCCACGGGTGCCCCAGCAGACCTCCTCAGCGCATCGCGACGGGAACGGAGGCGGTTGGCGGGCCGCTATGCGGGTCGTCTGGCCAGGTGCAGTACTCTCGGCCACTCGTCGGGTCCGGGGATCGTCTCGGAGACCGCGAGACGTCGGAGTGTAACCCCGCCTCCGCCGTGATCGTGAGGGTCCCGCCCGCTCCGGATCTCCAGAGCGTCCCCGACCGGGCGCTTCCAGGAAAAGCCGGGGAGCGCCCTCACCGCCGCCGACCCAGCCCCAGCGGCACCACCACCCACGCCAGCGACAGCCGCCCCCCGCAGCCTCCCAGCCCGCGCTCGTCCCCCGCCTCCAGTGGCCGGGTCCCGAGCTGGTACTCCTCGAGGTTGGTGTAGCCGTCCTCGTCGGGGTCCTCGCCGCCGTCGTCGCGGGTCGGGTCCAGGCCCCAGGTCTCCTCCCAGTCGTCGTCCATGCCGTCGTGGTCGCCGTCGTCCGGGAGCACGATGTCCACCCCCGCGATGTGCTCCCCGGTCTCGGGCCGCAGCCAGTGGGCCTGGCGCTCGACGCGCCCGCGGGGCCACCAGGCGTCGACGTGGCCGGGGTCGCTCGGACACAGACCCGCCTTCGCGGCCCGCAGGCGGTAGCTGCCCGCCACCACCCCCCGCAGCTCGTAGCGGCCGTGGTCGTCCGTCTCGGCCAGCAGCTCCGGCAGGCCCGCGTCCCCCGGCATCAGGGTGAGCTCGACCCCGCCCAGAGGCAGCCCGTCGGAGTCGACCACGCGACCCTCGATCACCGCCTCCGGGACCAGCACGACCTCCCCCACCTCCACGCTCTGTCCGGCGACGACTAGCGTGCTGATCACCTCTCCCTCGGCGTCGCGCACGTAGTCCTCGACCGCGTCGACCGCTCCACCCTGGACCAGGAGCGACCAGGTCCCGGGGGCGAGCCGGTGGGCGGTGAAGGTGCCGTCGGAGGCGACCTCCACGCCGATGCTCACCGAGCCGTCGTCGTTGACCGCTCTGAGCGACACGCTGTCGACGTCGGCGTCGACACCGACCACCTGCCCGGTCAGGGTGGCCTCGGGGACCAGGGTGAGGACCACGTCCGCCGAGCCCCCGTCCTCCTCCAGGAGGATCTCCTCGGCGGGTCGGTCGGAGTCGGGCCAGTAGTGCACCCCCCAGCCGTCCTCGGCCACCCAGACCTGGACCCGGCCGGCCCGCAGCCCGTCGACGTGGAACTCTCCGTCGGGCCCCGAGGAGACCTTGGCCGTGACCTTGCCGACCTGCGCCCGCACCGGGATGTCCACGAGCGGATCGCCCCACTCGTCCAGGACCACGCCGGAGACCGACACGCCCTCCCCGAAGGCGAGGTCTCCCAGGTCCAGCTCCTCGCCGTTGCGGAGGACCAGCGGATCGGCGTCGACCTTGTCGTAGCCGCCGAGGTAGCGCTGGGGGTGATCGCCGTGGTCGAAGAACAGCCGCACGCCGGCGGCCAGCGACGGCACGCCGGTGATGCGGAAGCGCCCGTCGCTCTCGGTCCAGCCGCTGCGCTCCCAGTCCAGCAGTCCGGCCTCCGCGGGCATCGCCGTCAGGGCCGCGTCCGGCACCGGCTGCCCGGCCGGGTCCAGGACCCGCCCCGTGAGCACGCCGCCCTCCTCCACGGCGATGCGCAGGCCGTTGAGCACCTCGCCGCGGCCGATGTCGAGGATCGCGCCCTCGCACCAGGTGTCGCCGTCCGGGTAGTAGCGATCGGGGAGGTCGGCGTCGGCCTCTGGGCGCACGCGGAGCCGCACCAGGGCCGGAGGGAGGTCTTCGAGGGTGAAGCGCCCCGCCTCGTCGGTCGGGGCCTCGCCGAGCAGGCGCAGGGTCGGATCGATCGCCTCGACGACGAGCCCGACCTCGGCCGTCGCCCCCTCGACGCTGCCGGTGAGCGCCGCCCCATGAGCCGTCAGCCCGAGCTGGAGAACAGTCAGGACCACGTGGCCCTCCCGTCTCGACCCTACCCGGGAACCCACCTCGATTCTACCACGGCTTCGACTCGGACCGGCAGGCCCCCACCGACAGCGAGCGCCAGCAGGAGCAGGGGCTGCATCAGGCCGCCTCGTCCACGCGGACGCAGACCCGGTCCCGGCCGGTGGCCTTGGCCTCGTACAGGGCCGTGTCCGCCCGCTCCAGGAGCTCGGCCGCCGTGCCCCGCCCCCGTGCGCAGGAGGCCACGCCCAGCGAGATGGTGACCCGCCCCCCCGGCTGGCTGGAGAGCGCCCCGGGGAAGGGGGTGTCGCGCACGGCACGCGCCAGCTTCTCGGCGACCCGCATCGCCTGGTCCGCTCCCGTGTCCAGGAGGATGACGGTGAACTCCTCGCCGCCGTAGCGGGCGACGCGGTCGATCGTGCGCAGGCGCCCCTGGAAGACCCGGGCCAGTCGCGCCAGCAGGCGATCGCCGGCCGGGTGCCCGTGGGCGTCGTTGTAGGCCTTGAAGTGGTCCACGTCGATCATCAGCAACGACACGGGGCTGCGCGTGCGGGCCGAGCGCCGGAGCTCGAACTCGAGGTGCTCCAGGAAGGCCCGCCGGTTGGCGAGGCCCGTGAGCTCGTCGGTGCGAGCCAGCTCCCCGAGCTGCTGCACCGCGTCTGCGAGCTGTCGGTTCACCGACGCCAGGGCGCGGTTCGCTCCCTGGAGCTCCGTGGTCCGACGAGCCACGCGGGTCTCCAGGTGCTGCGTCTGCCGGACGATCCGGTCGGCCATCTCGTTCAGGGAGTGGCCGAGCTGAGCCATCTCGTCGTGACCGGCCACGTGGCCCACGCGAGAGTCCTTGCGCCCGTCGGCGATCTCCTGCGCCACGCGGGTGATGTGCTCCAGGGGCTCCAGCACCAGCCTGTCGAGGACCCTGGCGAGCACCAGGCCGCAGAACAGGGCCACCAGGCAGCTCAGCAGGAAGACGCGAAGCACCTCCTGCCGGACCTGCCCCTGGACCTCGGCGAAGCTGATCCGCGCCATCGCCGTGCCCCAGCGCAGGCCCGACTCCAGGGGGATCGCCACCTCGAGCACCGGCTCACCGTCCCCGGTCTCCGACTCCGCCCGGATCGGCCCCTCCGCCACCAGGGCGTCCCAGGCGAAGGGCCCGTCCATCACCGTGCCATGGAGCGTCGGGTCCGTGTGGGCCACGACCCGGCCCTCGGTGTCCAGCACCGCGACCCAGGCGATCTCCAGGCTCGTGCCCGGCTCGTCGGAGAGCCGACCGACCATCGTGTCCAGGGTCTCCATCTGGCGGTTGGCGAGCGCCACGCCCGTGGACACGGAGACCGCCCGCAGCACCTCCAGGGCCCGCTGCTCCGTCGCCTCTCGCATCGTCGAGGCCTGGCGGGAGGCCCCGACGAGCCCGGCGGCCACCACCGTGAACCACACGATCGCCACCACCACCAGGGTCACTCGAATCCGCAGGCCCACGCCCGCAGGTCGGCACGGGACCTCCTCCGGTTGAGGGAATCCGCTGCGGTCGAGATAGAGGCAGCCACCGGAGGATGCCTGGTGCGCCTGGACGAATTCGAGTCCGTCTTTCGATCCGCGATCAAGCCGAGGTTCACCTACGCCCCGCTCGATCTCGGGACCGTGCTGCTGGTGAGCGATCGTCCGGCCGATCACCTCGGCGAGCGCCCGGCCATCCTGGAGCGCTTCCTCGGCTCGCTGAACACGACGGGGTCCTTCGACCTGGTGGTCGCCGCCCAGGAGGACTGGCGCGACGTCCCGGGGCTCTTGTCCCTCGTGGAGCAGAGGCGGCCCGGCCTCGTCGTGACGTGGCGCAACCTGCTGGAGGGGGAGCAGGAGCTGCCGTGGACCGTGGGACCGGTGGTCCACGCCCTCACCCAGGCCACCGACATCCCCCTGCTGCTGGCCCCCGCTCCGGGGTCCAGCGCCGCGGGGGGCACCCTCGCCACGCCCACCCGGGTCCTGGTCGTCACCGATCACCTCACGGGCGACGACCACCTGGTCAACTGGGGCGTGCACTTCACCGCCCAGCGCGGCCACCTCCACCTCGCCCACATCGAGGAGCGCACCACCTTCGAGCACTACATGGACGTCATCGGGCGGCTGCCCAGCATCGACACCGACGCGGCCCGCGAGCGCATCCACGACAAGCTCCTGGAGCTGCCCGAGGACTACTGCATCTCGATCGTCGAGGCGCTGGCTCACCACGGCATCGACGAGCGCGTGGTCTCGCTGGTGAGCCTGGGCGATCCGTTGGCGGACTACCAGGCGCTCCTGGAGAAGCACCGCATCGAGCTGTTGGTCTGCAACACCAAGGACGCGGGGCAGGAGGCGATGGCTTCGCTGGCCCACGCCCTCGCCGTCGAGCTGCGCCGCCTGCCGCTCCTGCTGCTCTGATGCACGAGGTCTCCGCTCCCACCACGTGGCTCTTCGCCGCCGTCCTGGTCGCGATGATCGTCGGCCTGGCGCTCGAGGAGAGGCTGCACGCCCGCAAGTCGATGATCACCGGCCTCTTCGCGGTGGTGAGCCTCGGGCTGGGGGCCGCCTTCGGGGTGCTGCCCTTCGGCGAGGTCGTGCTGCCCAACGGGCACGCCATCGGGCTGCCCGTCTACGTGCCGGCCATCGACTGGGAGGTCATCGCCATCATCCTGGGGGCGAGCCTCTTCATCGACGTGGTGAGCCGCTCCGGCATCTTCTCCTGGACCGCCATCTCGCTCACCCGGCTCTCCGGCGGCGACCCGCTGAGGCTGCTGGTGTTCTACGCCGCCCTGACGGTGGTGTTCTCGGCGCTCTTGAACAACGTCACGGCGATGATCATCGTCGGCTCCCTCACCGTGGTGTCCCTGGGCAAGCTGGAGCGCGACGACCTGCTCCTGGGCTTCCTGTTGACCGAGGGCCTGCTGACCAACATCGGCGGCCTGCTGACGCTGATCTCCTCGGTGCCGAACATCATCCTCGGCAACAAGGCCGGCATCGCCTTCGTGTCCTTCTTCCTGGTGGCGGCCCCCTACGCCGTGCTGGCGACGGCCCTGACGCTGGGCATGGCGGTCTGGCTCTTCGGGATCCGGCCCCTGGCCGACGCCACGGCCAGGGCCGACGGGGCGCGGCAGGTCGCGAACTTCGACCCCCGGGACGGCATCGAGAGCGTGGCCTTCTTCAAGCTCTCCTGGGGACTGTTGGCCGCGTTCATCTTGACCATCGCCACCACCACGGTCATCCCCGGCCTGCGGGAGCTCGGCATGGGGTTCGTCGCCATGGCGTTCGCGATCGTGGCGATGCTCCGGTACAAGCACGAGGTCGACCGCAACTACGCCGCCCTCGACTGGGACCTCCTCTTCTTCTTCGTCTTCCTGTTCGTGGTGATCAACGTGATGGAGCACGCCGGCGTGCTCCACCTCCTCGGCGAGGGCATCGGGGCCCTGATCGCCACCGGCGAGGTCACCGGCGCGGGCCTGCTCATCTGGTCCTCGGCGCTGGCCTCCTCGGTGACCGACAACGTGCCCCTGGCGGCCGTCATGGGCACCATCCTCGCCGACCAGCAGGTCCCGACGGACAGCCACCTCTGGTGGGCGACGATCTTCGGCACCAACCTCGGCGGCAACTTCACCCCGATCGGCAGCGCCTCCACGGTGGTGGCCGTGGCGGTGATCCACAAGCAGGGCCTGCCGCTGAGCTTCGTCGGCTTCGTGCGGGCGGCGCTGCCCTTCGCGCTCGCCCACCTGCTGCTCGCCACCGCCTACGTGCTGCTCTTCCTGCGGTGATCGGCTGGCTGCTGATGTCGCTGGCCGCGGCGGCGGAGGTCGCACCCGCCGGGGTCTGGGACCTCGAGGGTCGCGACCTCACCCGCGAGACCTATGAGGGCTCGCTCCTCGTCCAGCCCTGGGGCCCGGCCTTCGATCTCACCTGGCACACCAGCATCGGTGACTACCAGGGCGTAGGCGTGCTGCTGGACGACCACCTCTACGCCGCCTGGGGATCGGGGACCGACTTCGGCGTGCTCGTCTACCAGGTGGGAGACGGGGAGCTGCGGGGGGACTGGTTCACCTGGCGGGAGCGCGGTGCGCCCGGCGAGGAACGGGCCACGCCCCGCGGGCGGATCCGCCGCGGCCTCATCGGGACCTGGGAGGTCGATGGGCGTGCACCCGGTGGCTCCACCCACACCTACCGATCCCTGCTCACGGTCGAGAAGCACGGCCGGACCTGGGTCCTCACCTGGGAGGGCGAGGGCTCCCGCTACCGGGGTGTGGGGGTCCGCCGCGGAGACCAGCTCATCGTCGGCTGGGCCCATGACGGCGACGCAGGCCTCGCGGACTATCGGATCCGGGACGGCACGGCGCGCGGTCGGTGGGCCATCGCCGGCCAGCGCCGACGGGGTCGGGAAGACCTGGTCCGGCGTTAGGATCCTGCGCTGATGGCCACCTTCTCCGCCACAGCACAGGGGCGCATCTGCCTCCTCGGGGAACACTGCGACTGGGCCGGAGGCGCCTCTCTGGTGGTCCCCATGCCCCGCACCATCACGGTCCGCTACCGGCCCGACGGCGGACCGGTGCTCCGGGCCCGGTCCGGGTCCCGGGAGTCCCTCTGGCCGGTGCCGGTGCCGTCTTCGGTGCCCCACGACCGCTCGGATCCGCTGCGCTACGTGGCCGCGGTGGCGATGAGCGTCGGGGCCGCCGGCCACCCCTGCTCGGGGGGAGAGGTCGAGGTCACCTCCGAGCTGCCCGAGGGCCGGGGCTTCTCCTCTTCCGCCGCCCTGTGCGTGGCGACGGCGCGGGTCATGCTGGCCTCCCAGGGTGCGGAGCTGACCCCCCGCCGCCTCGCCCAGGTCGCCTACGAGGCCGAGCGCGAGCGCATCGGCGTGCGCTGTGGCCTGCTGGACCAGCTCGCCGTGGCCCACGAGCGACCGCTGCTGCTCGAGTGGGAGGGTCGCAGCCCTAAGATCCACGGCGTGCGGAGCGGCGCGGACCTCCACCTCGTCGCGGGGGCCTTCTCCGAGCCGCGCGACACGGCCGCCATCCTTGACGTGCTCAGCGCCCACCACGGCGGCCAGGGAAGGGTCGCCGACACCAGCGCCGTCCAGAAGGTCATCGCCGCCTGGGGCAAGGCGGCCCACGCTGGCGCCCACGCCCTCGCCGCCGGCAAGCTCGAGACCCTCGGGCGCTGGATGGACCGCGCCCAGGACCTCTACGACGACCAGCTCGAGCAGCGCTTCCCGGCCCTGGCGGCCCCCCGCTTGCGGGCGGTCTGCCTCACCCTGAACGAGGCCGGGGCCCTGGGCGCGAAGTTCTCCGGGGCCGGCGGAGACGGGTCCGTGGTCGCCATCGCCGAAGACGAAGCCCACGCCTCGGCGCTGGCCTCGCTCCTGCGGTCCCTCGGCCTCGAGGCCTGGGCCCTGCCGCCCCTGGAGGCGGGAACGAAGTGACCGGATAGGCTGCTGTCCCGGAGGGGTCGTGTCGCTGTGGTTGCTGCACCTCGCTGCCTGCACCCCCGTCGCCGAGCTGCGGATCCAGGACACCGCGCTCACCGACTCGGCCACCGGGACCGCGGACTCCGACAGCGGCACCGCCGGGCTCGACTCGGCCGCCGACACCGCCACCTGGACCGACAGCGCCACCGACACGGCCACGGTCGATCCCGACGACCGCGACGGCGACGGCCACGAGGCCAACGTCGACTGCGACGACGAGGACCCCGAGATCCACCCCCTGGCCTACGACGACTGCGACGGCGTGGACGACGACTGCAACGGCGTGCTCGACGACGCGACCGACTGCCCCTGTCCGATCAACTGGCACGAGGACCACGCCTACCTCTTCTGCGAGGACCGCCGCTCCTGGACCGACGCCCGGGAGGTCTGCGCCGGCGTGGGCTACCACCTGCTCACGGTGGACAGCGAGCCGGAGAACGAGTGGGTCCACGAGCTGAGCGACGTGCTCTCCACGAGCCCCTGGTGGACCGGCCTCAACGATCGGGACAGCGAGGGTGACTTCGTGTGGGAGGACGGCACGGCCCTCGACTACACGAACTGGCACGACGGCGAGCCCAACGACTGGTTCGACGAGGACTGCATGGTGCTCAAGACCTTCCACCCGGCGCGGGACTGGAACGACGACGCCTGCGAGTCCAGCCACCGCTTCATCTGCGAGGTCGGGCCCTGAACTCCGTGGCGCCCATCTCCCGGCGCATCTCGAGGTACTGAGCCGTCCACCGGCCGTCGTCGTGGCGGAGGGTGAAGGGCTCGGGGTCCTCTCTCAGGCCCTCCCGGCCGCAGGTGAACAGGGCGATCAGGGGCGGTCGGCCGGCCCGGAAGACCACCTCCTGGCGAGCGAGCAGGGTCAGCCCGGCCGCCTCGATCGCCTGGAGTGGTCGCGGATCCGCCGCCTGGTGGCAGAAGCAGAAGCGGGCCGCCGGGCCGGGGGCCAGCGAGCGGGCGGCCGCCTCGCAGTAGTCGAAGACGCTGCCCTCGAGCTCCATGCGGGCGCCGGCCCGCTGGGGATGAGGGGACACCGCGCCCTTGCCCAGCGGGATGTACGGGGGGCTGCCCGTGACCAGGTCGTGGCGACCGGAGGCCGGGACCAGCCCCTGGTCCCTCAGGTCCCCGTGGACGAGCGTCACGCGGTCCTGGAGGCCGTTGAGGGCTACCGTGCGCTGGGCGAGGTCGTGGCTGATCCGCTGGATCTCGACGGTGCGCAGCCGGGCGGCCGGGGCCATGCGCCACAGGGCCAGCAGGCCCACCGAGCCGATGCCGCTGCCGAGGTCCAGCAGGTCGAGGGCGTCGGGCCGGCTCCGCGCGGCCGTCCAGGCCGTGAGCAGGTCGTCGGAGGAGAAGCGGTGCCCACGGCGGAGCTGGAGGATGCGCCAGCTTCCGGCGAGCAGGTCGAGGGTCTCACCGACCGCGGGGTCGGGGTCGACCGGCCCGGCCGGGCCCTTCACGCAGCGTCGGCCCGCGCCTGGTCCACCGCCTCGGAGAGCACCGTGGGGACCCAGGCCACCACCTCGTCGAGGTCCATCGCCAGGACCACGCCCGCCGCCTTGGCGTGGCCGCCACCGGAGGGGTCCAGGGCCCGGGCCACCGCGGAGACGTCCACCATGCCGCGGCTGCGCAGCGAGAGCTTCACCCGACCGGGGGCTCGCTCCACCACCAGCACCGCCACCTCGACGCCCTCCACGTAGACCAGCGCATCGACGATCCCCTCGATGTCGGCCTCCGTGGTGCCCAGCTCGGCGTGCAGGCCGATGCTCGCCACCCCCAGCACGACGGCGCCGGCGGCGTGGAAGGCCGCGCCGTGCATCACCCGGGCCTTGAGCTTCATGCCGGCGGGCCGCCGCTCCATCAGCACGTGGATGGCGATCTCGGCGTGGTCGATGCCCTCGTCGAGCAGGCGAGCCGCGGTCCTCAGGGTGCCGGCCTCGGTGTTCGAGTAGCGGAAGCCCCCCGTGTCGAAGAGCATGCCGGCGTAGAGCAGGGAGGCGCTGGCCCGGTCCAGGGGCACGCCCCAGGCGTCCATCAGCTCGATCACCAGCTCGCAGGTGCTCGCGGCGTCCCGCTCGATGATCGCCAGCTCGTAGCCGTCGGCGCTGGTGGTGCCGTGGTGGTCGATGATCACCAGGCGCCTGGACTGGTGGAAGACCTCGGAGACCTCGGGGCTGAGGCGGTGGCGATCGCCGTCCATCACGATGGCTACGTCGTAGCGGCCCTTCACGTCGCCATCGGCCAGCATGTCGCCGGCTCCGGGCATCCACGCGTAGCGGAAGTTGGCCTGGCCGGCGACGTCGACGGTCCCGCCCGACAGGGTGCGGATCGCCCGGGCAAGCGCGAGGCAGGCACCCAGCGAGTCGCCGTCCGGATCCTCGGGGCCCGTGAGCAGCACGCGATCCGCGTTCCGGACCATGGCATGCAGCAGCTCGGCTTGCTGAGGGGTGGGCATCGTCGCCGTCCGCAGGGCGGACACCCGCCCCAGAAAAAGGGAGCCAGCCTAACGCCGGGACCCCCTCTGTGCGAGGCCTGTTCGGTGCCTGGCGGGCCGGAGCGGTTGGCCCCGGTCCCCGGGGCCGAATAGCAGGCCCTGGATTCCGGCTCGACCCACGAGACGGTCCTGCCGAGGAGCAGCCAACAGGTGCCCACCACCGACACGATGAGTACGAGCGACACGGCCGACAGCGCCGTCGACCCCACCCCGCCAGCAGAGCCTGCCGAAGGTGCACCCCCCGCGGACAGCGAGACCGAAGAGACCTCCACGAGCGAGGACAGCGAGGAGAGCCCCAGCGAGACCCCCAGCGAAGAGGCCGACGAGCCCGCGCCGGGCGGCGTGCGCGACGACTACCGCTCCGGCCGCCGCTTCGAGGACTTCCCGCTGAGCCCCGAGGTCCTGCAGGGCCTCAAGGAGCTCGGCTACAGCGAGGCCACCGAGGTCCAGGCCGAGGCGATCGAGCCCGGCCTGGCGGGGCGTGACCTGCTCGTGCGGGCCAAGACCGGCACCGGCAAGACCTGCGCCTTCGGCGTGCCCCTGGTCGAGGCGCTGGAGCCCGGCGCCCGCGCCGTCCAGGGCCTGGTGCTCTCCCCGACCCGGGAGCTGGCCAACCAGATCGCCAAGGAGATCACCGCCATCGCCAAGTACAAGGACGTGCGCATCCTCACCGTCTACGGCGGTGTGGGCATGGGTCCCCAGGAGGCGGCGCTCGAGGAGGGCGTCGAGCTGGTGGTCGGCACGCCCGGTCGGGTCCTCGACCACATCCGACGCGGCAACCTCGACCTGTCAGGCGCGAAGACCGTCTGCCTGGACGAGGCCGACGAGATGCTCAGCATGGGCTTCTTCAAGGACGTCACCAAGATCGTCAGCCAGGCGCCCAGGGAGAGCCAGCTCCTGCTGTTCTCCGCCACGGTCAGCGGCGACGTGAAGCGCCTGGTCGACAAGTACCTCCACGACCCGGTCGACATCTACCTCTCGAGCGACACCGATCGCGTCGAGGGCATCCGGCACCTGCTCTACGAGACGGGCCCGGACATGCACCGCGTCAAGGCGCTCCTGAGCGTGGTCGACAAGGAGAACCCCACCTCCGCCATCGTCTTCTGCAACACCCGCGAGGACACCTCTACGGTGGCCACCTACCTGGATCGCCAGGGCATCGAGTGCCAGCTGCTGTCCGGCGAGCTGCCGCAGAAGAAGCGGGAGCAGGTCATGGCGAAGATGAAGGGAGGCCAGGTGCACTTCCTCATCAGCACCGACGTCGCCGCCCGGGGCATCGACATCTCCCAGCTCAGCCACGTCATCAACTACAACCTGCCCCAGGACCCCGCCGTCTACCTCCACCGGGTCGGCCGGACGGGGCGCATCGGCCACGAGGGCACCGCCATCTCGCTGGCCGGCGGTCAGGATCTCTCCACCCGGCTGGTGCTGGAGAAGCAGTTCCAGATCGACTTCGAGGTCCAGGACCTGCCCACCGCCGAGGAGGCGGCCGAGCTCCGCCTCCAGCGGCACATGGCGCGCCTGAAGGAGGTCATGGCGACCACGGCCTTCGAGGGCTACCTGCCGACCGTGCGGGCGCTGAAGGACCGGCCCGGCGGAGAGCTGCTGCTGGCGACCGCCATGCGCGTCTTCTTCGACTGGGACCGCGCCCAGCGGGCGGCCGGCGGGGTGGACTCGATCGGTGCCGTGCAGCAGGCCAAGGCCGAGAAGCGCGAGGGGGACCGGGGTCGGGGTGGTGGCCGCGGGCGCCGCGGCGGTGGCCGGGACTCGGGCCGGGATCGCGGCGGTCGGGACGGTGGCGGTCGGGACGGCCGGCGCCGCAGCTCGCGTCGCGACTCGTCGGCCAAGAAGGACAGTGCCAAGCCCGAAGCGAGCGGGGACGGAGGAGCGCCTCGGAAGCGGCGGCGGCGGCGGCGGCGGCGCAAGAGCGAGTAGGGACCTCTGAGGTTGGGACAGCGCACCAACCCGAGGCGAGGCGTCGGGTGGGGAGACAGCGGTCACCGGGGACCTCGGGGCCTCTGAGGCTTGGACAGGTCGCCAACGTGGTGCGAGGCGTGGGGTGGGGAGGTGGCGGCCACGCGCCCTTCGATGGCGCCACCGTGGCCGTGCTCACCCCCCCCTGGTCCTCGACGAGGCCGACGATCCCGAGGGAGCCCCCCTCACCTGGTCCTTCGCGCTGAGCGACTTCGACGGCGTCGAGCTGGACAGCGGCTCGGGAGTCAGCGGAGACGGCACCCAGGCGAGCTGGACGCCGGACGGCATCCTCGCCGAAGGCGAGACCTGGTGCTGGCACGGCAAGGCACGGCGACCGGCGAGGGGGGCCTGGAAGGTCCCGCCAGCGAGACCGTGTTTCCTCGTCGACACGGCCGACCAGCCCCCCGGCCCCCCGTCGATCCTGGCGCCGGAGCTGACCAGCACCGCGGACACCCTCACCCCCGAGATCACCGTGCTCGGCGGCGTCGATCCTGAGGGGCGGGCCACAGTCCAGCGCTTCGAGCCGGACACCGACCCGGCCTTCGGCTCCCCCGAGCGCCAGTCCGTCACCGTGGAGACCGGCGGGGACGGCACCGGCATCAGCGCCGTGGACCCCGCGTGACTCTCTGCGTTGGGTCACTCTCGGCGGGCGGCAGGCGGTCCATCCAGGCGAGCGCTGAGGGCCTCCAGGTGCCACAGACGCGGTTGGCACCGCGCCAACCCGATCTGCGCGCGCCCCAGGTGCCACAGACGCGGTTGGCACCGCGCCAACCCGATCTGCGCGCGCCCCGGGTGGCAGAGACGCGGTGGGTTGGTAGGGGCTGGGAGCGGCTCCTCGGGCCCCGAAGGAAGAGGCCCCCCGGCCACCTCTGGGGAAGGCGACCGGGGGGCCGGACGAGACCAGGCTCGCGCCAGCCGTTGGGCGGGTTCAGCCGGCCGCCTCGGTGTCGTCCTCGGCGTCCCAGGTGTCGCCGGTGTCCCTGTCGTCGCCGGTGTCCCCGTCGTCGCCGGTGTCCCCGTCGTCGCCGGTGTCCCCGTCGTCGCCGGTGTCCCCG
>CAZCVP010000182.1:0-17227 GCA_964501915.1 uncultured Enterobacterales bacterium | reverse complement strand
GCGAAAGCCCTCCCGCAGGGAGGGACCGTACGGCAATGCCCCACACCCTCCTAGATGACCTCGGCATGAGTGGTGAGCCGGTGCGCGAGGCGACTTCCGTCCCTGTTGGTCTGGGGTCGCCGCCGGCATGGCAGAGTCATTCCAAGCGCGACCCCGGGCCGACAGGGGCGGAAGGGGTCCGCGCAACGGCTTGCCATTCGTGCCGAGGGCATCTAGGTGTTCTCCCTCCGATAGATCACCCCCCAGGCCAGCCCCAGGCAGAGGAAGGAGAAGCCGGCGGTGACCGACAGCAGCACCGGCATCGACAGCCCCTGGTCCTCCACGTCCAGGGGCTTGAAGCCCAGGCTGTAGAGGAAGCCCGTGCGGGGCTGGATCTCCCACTTGCCGTCGCCGCGGGCGGTCTTGTGGAGCTGGTCCCCGGTCTTCAGGGCGGCGTCGAAGGCATAGCGCTCGACGAAGATCCAGGAGATGACCTGGGCTGGCTTCTCCATGTGGCGCAGCGGCACCATGATCGAGGAGAAGCAGATCATCGGCACGAGCAGCAGCGGAAGCGTGCCCACCGCCGCCTCCGACGAGGTCATGATCGAGCTGATCAAGAGCCCCAGGGCCATGCCCGAGAAGCCCGTCAGCGCCCCCACGCCGGCCAGGGCCCAGAAGTCGAAGCCCCCGGAGCCCATGAAGAGCAGGTGGTAGACCATCGCCGTGAAGCCCACGCACTCCAGTCCCACGAGCCCTCCGAGCACGATCACCTTGGACCCCACATACGGGGTGACACCGACGCCGACCTTGCGCTCCCGTCTCCAGATCGCCCGGTCGCTGATCAGCTCCCGGACGGCCGCCGACATGCCGAACCAGAGGCACGACAGGGTGTACATGAAGACCATCGCCTTGGTGGCGTGGGGGAACACGATCCAGGTCGTCAGCGCCAGCAGCAGGGGCTGGACGGCCATCACCAGCATGCCGGTGCGGTCGCGCAGCTTGCGACGGAGGTAGCGGCTGGTCATGGTCCGGAGCTGGCTGACCAGCGACGGGCGCCTGCCCTTGCGGATCGGGCCGCCGACCTCCGCCTCCGGCTCCGCCGCGGACTGGAGCAGGTGTTCCCGGGTCGTCACGTACTTCCGGTGGTCCTGGCTCTCCCGATACGCCGTCTTCCACTCCTCGGGGGACTGGTCGGAGATCACCGAGAAGATGAGGTCCGGGCTGGCCACACCGAAGAAGCGACAGGCGTCGCTCGGAGGTCCGAACCAGGCCACCCGCCCGCCCGGAGCGAGGACCAGGAGGTGATCGCACTGGGCCATGATGCCCGGGGTCAGGTCGTGGGTGACGAGGAAGACGATCCGGCCGTCGTCGGCCAGCCGCCGCACGAGCCGGGCGATGTCCTGGGCGCTGCGCGGGTCGAGCCCCGAGGTCGGCTCGTCGAGGAAGATGACCCGGGTGGAGCGCGTCAGCAGCTCCTGGGCGAGGTTCACCCGCTTGCGCTGGCCGCCGCTGATGCCCCGCTTCAGGGCGTCCCCGATGCGCGAGTCGCGGATGTGGTCGATGCCCAGCTCCTCGAGCACCCGGTCCACCGTCCCGGACAGCTCGCTCGGCTCGACGTCGTCCGGCAGTCGCAGCCGCCCAGCGTAGTGCAGCGACTCGGCCACGAGCAGCTCGGGGTGGACCAGGTCCTCCTGGGGCACGAGTCCCACCGCGGTGCGGTCGGCCTGGAGGATGGGGTGGAAGTCCTGCCCGTCGAGCAGCACGTCGCCGCTGTCCGCCGGGGCGATGCCCGAGATGGCGTTGATCAGCGTGGTCTTGCCGCAGCCGGAGGGCCCGACCAGGGCGACGACCTCGCCCGAGAAGACCGTGAAGCGCACCTCGTCGAGCAGGCAGATCTCGCCGATGTGACGGGTGACGTCGCGCACCGAGAGGCTGGTGAACGAGCGGTGGCCGAAGGCGTGCAGCCGCCAGGTGTCGTCCTTCTTCACGACCTGGAGGCGCCAGGGACCGATGCGCACGCGGCTTCGCCCGGACACCGGCGACTGGACCACGGACTTGCCATCGACCAGCACCGGGCGACCACTGCCGGCATCGACGACCCGCCAGCCGTCGGGGTCCCGCACGAAGTCGCAGTGGTGGCGGGCCACCTGGGGATCGGGCAGCACCACGTCGTTGCCCGCCGCCCGACCGACCGTCACCCGCTCCCGGGAGAGGTCCCAGCTCAGGTCCCCGGCGGCGTGGCGGGGGTCGTACTCCTGGAAGAGCGCCGACACGAGCACACCGTCGATGCCGAGCTCGTCGGCGGACTCCTCCAGGGCCCGGGCCTCGTGACGCTCGATGCGTCCGTCGGCCGACGCGACCTGGAAGAGGGCGTCGAGCAGCAGCAGCGAGGCTTCGGTGCCGTAGAGCTCGGCGAAGCCGGCCAGGTCGAGCTCCTCGGCCCGCTCCTCGGCGAGCCGCGCCGCCGCCTCGCGGCCGAAGCGACTGCCGAAGGCCTTGAGCTCCTCGTCGAGCACCGCGGTCCGGAAGCGGGGCGACAGGGCGAGGTCCAGCAGGGCGGAGCGGGCCTCGGGTCCGAGATCGGTCCGGGCGGCCAGGGCGGCGTCGAGGGTCTGGAGCTCGCGCTTGCCCACCGTGGCGCCGCTGGCGCGGATGAGCAGCCGTGCCAGATCGACCGCGAAGCAGCGCGAGGCCTCCGCGACCCGCAGGCCGCGGGCGTCCAGCTCGTCCCGGTAGCGTTCTTCGAGGCGGCCCAACGGTCAGGGGGCCGCTTCAGCGGTAGGTCACCGCCATGCCGACACCGGTCTTCTTGCCTTCCTCCGCCAACGCCGTGGCGTGAACCACCACGAAGTAGGTGCTGGTGGCCTCCGGCTTGAAGAGCAGCTCGGGCTGGCGGTTCTGGGTTTCGTCGGACTTGAGCACGTTGCCGTCGGCGTCGTGGAGCACGAGGTCGATGTTGGTGGCCTTGTCGTCGGCGCAGGCCATGACCTTGTACTCGTTGCCGGCGTAGAGCGTCACCAGGTAGATCCGGTACTCCTCCTGGGCCAGGGTCGTCGCGGTCGCGGTGCGGACCGCCCAGTCTTCGTTGTAGCCATCCCAGATACGGGCCCGGAGGCAGGACTCCGCCTCGCGCTCCCCTGCCGTGGCCGGCGTGGCGAGGACTCCGAGGGCGAGCAAGGCAAGCACGGCGCGGGTCATGGCACGGCTCCTACAGCAGGTCCAGGACAGAGGCGGTCGAGGTCTGGATGGTCAGGACATCCTCCTCGCCAAGGGTCGGCCGACCACAGACTTCCTTGAGCGTGTTGAGGGTGGTCTCGAGCTGGGCCACGACCTGGGAAGGGGCCCTGTCCGCACCCTCGGCCCGCACGTACTCGAGGAAGTAGTCGACCACGGCGGGCTGCCGGAGCAGATCGGTCGCGGCCTCGTACTCGCCACCGGCCCGGAGGGCGCCAGCGACCAGGTTCGAGCCCTCGAGCCAGGAGCCGGCCTGGATCAGCGGCACGGCCCAGTCCCCGGCTTCGTACTCGATCTCGGGGATCATCGCCCCGGACAGCTCGTCCAGCTCCTTGACCAGCTCGTCGCGGCTCACCGCGTCGTTCTGGATGCGGCCGACGATGTCGTCGATGGTGGCGGCGATGTCCCCGCCGGCGCCCAGCTCGCCCATGCCCTGCTTGATCTGGCCGAATTGGGCCACCAGGCGATCCTTGTCAGCCTTGCGCACGGTCAGGAGCATGTCGGCGAGCACCACACCGGTGCGCACGGCGACCTGGTCCTTGTTGGGAACGTCCATCTTGAGCTGGCGGTCGGGCACCATCTCGCTGAGCCTGGCTTCGATGCCGGCGCTGGAGAGGGCCTTCTGCATCTCGGCCGGGCTCGGCACCAGGGCGATGTTCTGCGCCTGTGCACGGAGCTCGTCCAGCGCGGGGGTCGTCGGCCCCTTGTGGGGATCCGGCGCGGCCTGCTTGGGCGGCTCAGCCGGTTCGGCGGGCTCGGTGCCGCTGCAGGCACCGATCACCAGCGCGGTCAAGAGCATCGGGATCCGCATTCATGTCCTCCAGCCAACAGGCCCCACCAGGCATGGGCCCGAGTGTCTCGGCCTGCGGGTTGGCAAGCCTACTGTCTCGACCCGACACCGCGCAAGGCGGGCCAGGGTCAAGATCCTACGGGGGGGCGTCGCAGCCGCAGGAGTCGCCCGGCTCCAGCCGCCTGCTCGTGGCCCACCACCTCCAGTCCCACCTCCGTCAACAACGCCGCCAGGACCCCCGCCGTGCGTCGAATCGTCCGCCACTGGAGCAGGTGGTCGAACACGAAGGCGTCCGGAGACGGAGCGAGGAAGCCAAAGACCACCTCTCCGCCAGGCCTGAGCCACTGGAGCACCTGGCGGCCCAGGGACCCGACCAGCCGGTCCGGCAAGTAGTCGACATAGCCATCGATCACGACCAGGCTCTGCTCGCCCAGGAACGAGGAGGACCCCCCCATGGCCAGCTTGGCGAGATCCTCCTGGAGCAGGCGCAGACGCACGCCCGCGGGTCGGGCGGCGACCCCCGTGTTGACGAAGGCCAGGGTGTCCCGGTCACCGTCCACGCAGGTCAACTCCCCGCCTCCCTGCGCCATCGCCTGCTCGGCGGCCGCCACCACGGTGCCCGCCCCGCAGGGGACCACGAGCACCCGGGACGGTTCGTCGGTGGGCACCATCTCCCGCAGCAGCTCCTGCAGGGCGAGGGCTGTCGCGCGCAGCCCCCGCGTGGTGGGCAGGTCCAGGATCGCCCGATCGAGGGCCTGGCCCAGCGGGTCCGACCCGGCGGGTCGCTCCACCAGCACGTGGGCCAGGATCCGGGGCCCCGCGACCCGCTCCTCCCCGCCGGCCACCGCCAGCTCCGGCAGCCGGGCACGCACCAGGTAGGGATGGAGCTCGCGGGCCAGGACCCGGCCCGCCGCCTCCGCCTCGTCGTGGCCCAGCCCGGCGAAGAAGCGGTCTCCGACGGTCGTGAAGCCGTCCAGCGCCTCCTTGAGGGCGTGGTAGCCCTCCTCGGGATCGCCCCCACGCAGAGGTGCCTCGAGATCCACCAGCGACACCTTGATCTGCTCGGCGAGGTCCCGGCCGCGTCGCTCCACGTCCCCCGACAGCGACAGGACGCTGTCTTTGCGCGGCGTCCCGGTGGAGGCCATCCGCGTGAGGTTGCGCAGACGCTCCGCCATCAGCCTCGCCACCGAGCGGTAGAAGCTGGCCGCGAACGAAGGGTCGGCCTCGAGCGCGGAGCGCAGGCGGTCCTCCGACCAGGCGGACAGCCGACAGTCCTCCCCGGCGCGGACGTTGGCCGAGCGAGGCGAGTCGTCGACGAAGGCGACCTCCCCGACCACCGTGCCCGGCCCGAAGACGCCGAGGATCAGCTCTGGCTTGCTGCGGCCATCGATGACCTCCAGGGAGCCGGACTCGAGGCGGAAGACGTCGCCGGACCGCTCCCCGCGGCGGATGAGCGTGTGGCCCGCGGGCACGGTGCGCTGCTCCGCCAGCTCCTCGAGCTTGGCACGCGTCGCGGTGTCGAGGTGTTCGAAGAGGTGCATGAGGCCTGTCCGATGTTAGCCTCGTGCGCTAGCCTGGGAGGGGCCGTGGAGGCCATGGACACCCTGGTGACCGCCCTGCGGGCCACCGACGACGACACCGAGATCGAGCGCATCAAGGCCGAGCTGACCGCGCTGTGCCGCGGCGCTCAGGGAGCCGACGGGCGCAGCTACCTCGAAGGCGTGGCTCGGGGCGAAGTCCTCGAAGTCCAGTGGGAGCTCGAAGAGGTCCTGGAGGTCACGACCCCCAAGAAGGCCGAGCCCCCCAAGCCGCCCGAGCCCGAGCCCGAGCCCGAGGATCCGAACCGCCCGCTGAGCGCCAAGGACCTCGACAAGGTCTACGACGACCCCCGGGGGCTCATCCTCCACCGCACCAAGGACGGCAAGCGCTGGTTCGCGACCCAGGCGGACCCCCGCACCGGTCAGCCCCAGACCTTCGAGCTTCACCCCAGCGAGATCGACCAGCTCCAGAGCCAGCTCCAAGGCTCCCCCTACTGGGTGATCGGAGGAGCGCCCGTCACATGACTCGTCTCCTGCTGGCGCTGCTCCTCGCCGGTCCCGCCATCGCCGGAGTCAAGGGGGACATCCGGGATGGCGACAAGGCCATGGAGGCCGGCAAGTACCAGCAGGCCGTCCGCTCCTACGAGCGGGCCCTGGCCGCCAGTCCCGAGGACGGCGAGATCCTGCTGCGGCTGGCGCGGGCCGACCTGGCCCTCGGCGATCCCGAGGCCGCGCTGGCCCCAGCCCGGGTCGCCCGCGCCGGAGGTGTGGAAGGAGCGGACACCGTCCTCGCCCGGGCCCTGCTCGAGACGGGGGCCGCGGCCGAGGCGGCGGCGATCGCCGGCCAGGTCCCGGGCCACGAGTCCGACCCCGAGCTCCTCGAGGTGCTCGGTGAGGCTGAGCTCTCGCTGCGGCACTTCGAGCGCGCCGCCGAGCACCTGGAGCAGGCCGCTGCCGCTGGGCGGGTGCGGGCCCACATCGCCTGGGCCTACGCGCTGGTCCGCGCGGGCCGGATCGAAGAGGCACGCCTCCAGGCCAACACCCTCCAGCTCCGCCACAGCAGCGACACCTTCGTGCTCGCCGGGGTCACGATCGTGCACAACCTCTCCGGCGACCTGGCCGCCGCCAAGGCCGCGTCCGAGCAGGCCCAGCTCGCCGCGGGTCAGCTCGTCGGCGGACGTTCGATCGGCCAGAAGTGGCTGGACCAGGCCAATGCCCGCCACGAGCGTGGCGACATCGAGGGGGCTCTGTGGCTCGGCCTGCCCGCCCAGGCCCTGGCCCCCTTCGACGGGCACCTGTCCTGGGTCCTGGGCGTCTGGTGGCTCCAGGCAGGCGAGTACACCTTCGGCGCCGCGTTCCTGTCCCTGGCCCTGGAGCTGCCACCCTATGCGCTCAGTCAGGAACAGGCCGTCCAGGTGGCCGTCCCGTCGGCGGTCGACCGGTCGCAGCGGCTCGCGGCCAGGGTCCAGATCGCCCTGTCCCTGGCCCGCTGCTACGAGAAGCTCGAGGACCCGGTCGCCGAGGCCACGGCGCTGGAGATCGCCGTCGAGTCCACCGAGGAGCCGGGCGTCGAGACCCTGCTGCGTCTGTCCAAGGCCTACGAGGCCGCCGGTCGGTACCCGGACAGCGCCCGGACCGCCGTGGCGGCCGCCGAGGCCGATCCCACCCACGTCGAAGCCAGCTTCCGGGTGGCCCAGGGCTATGCCGCCGCCGGTCGCGTCGAGGTCGCCATCGCCTACGCCATGCGGGCCTGGAACGGCGCGACGGGCGACCCCGAGATCGCCCTGTTGTTGAGCGACCTCTACGTCCAGCGTCGCGAGGTCCGCATGGCCCTGGAGGTGCTCTCGATCGCGATCGAAGCGAATCCGAGGCGACAGGATCTGGTCGAGTCCTACGACCAGATCGCGCGCCAGGCCGCCTTCCCCTACTAGTGTTCGCATCCCCCGTCACAGGCACGTTCCACACAGCCTATCCAGCCCCCGGAGTATGCTCGGCCGCCTTCCCTCCGGGCCCGTTCCTCAGGAGACCTCGTCATGCGTCTCGCGCCCCTCTCCTCCGCAGTCCTCCTGGCCCTGGTGGCCCTGTCACCGATCGGCTCGACTCCGGCCCTGGCGCAGGACACCGGCGCAGCGGTCTTCCAGGCCGGACCGGTGGTCGAGATGCTGCCCGCGGGCACCATCGTCGGCGATGGCGAGACGACGGTGGCGCTGCACGTCACCGCCCTGGGAGTCGATGGCAACCCGCTGAGCACCGCCGACAAGTGGAAGCTGACGGCCTCCGCTGGCGTGGTCGAGGGCCCCACGGACCTGGGCAACGGGGTGCTGGAGTTCCAGTACACCCCACCGGCCGTCGAGAAGTCGACCAGCGTGTCGCTCACCCTGAAGGGCCGGGCCCCCAGCGGCACCATCGACAAGGCCTGGGCGATCAACGTCGTGGGTGGCGGGCCGACGGGCATCGCGACCACCGCCAACCCGGCCCGGGTCCTGCTCGGCCAGGACACCTCCGCCAGCCTCTCGATCCGCTTCACGGGGCCGCTGGGCACCCTGGAGTCCACCTCCGGGCTCCGCGTGGCCGCCTCGACGGGAACCGTCTCCAACGTCACCTACCTGGGCAGTGGCCAGTTCACGGCGCGCTTCGAGCCTCCCGAGGTCAACTTCCCCCAGCTCGCCCTGCTGACCTTCGTCGACGCCCGGGATCCCGCCGGCGCCCACGGGACCGCCGTCGTGCCCCTCGTCGGCAAGGCCAACTTTCCCGTCAAGGCCGATCCCGGCTCCACCGTGCTGCTGCGCATCGGCGGCCAGGACTTCGGCCCGGTCACGGCCGACGCCTCCGGGCGCGCCAGCATCCCGATCACGGTCAGCCCCGGTGTCCAGACCGCCACCCTGGTGACCGCCATGGGCGGGCGCTCGACGGAGCGCGAGATCGACCTCCAGGTCCCCGAGACCCCGCGCATCACCATGTTCCCGATGCACGCCGGACTCCCGGCCGACGGTCACACCCAGGTGCCGGTCCGGGCCTTCGTCACCACCGCCGAAGGCGAGCCCGCCGTGGTCGCCAAGGTCGCCTTCACCACCTCCGCCGGCACCATGGAGGCCGCGGTCCACGAGGGCAATGGCGTCTACAGGGCCCTGTTCACCCCCACCGCCGCCGGGAAGGCGAGCACGGCCACGGTGTCGGCACAGCTCCAGGGCCAGGAGGGCCAGACCGCATCCACCGACGTCCACCTGGTGCCGCCCCGCGCCGCCGGCATCGCCCTGCGGGCCGAGCCGACCGAGCTGGGGTCCGGCGTCACGGCCTTCAAGATCTTCGCCAGGGTGTCCGACGCCGCCGGCAACGGCATCACCGGCCAGCAGCTCCTCTTGACCGCGAACAACGCCTCGGTCACCGGCGAGGTCCGCGACCTCAAGGGCGGTGACTATGAGGCCGTCTTCACCACCGATGCCGCCAGCGAGCGCGTCAACGTCGGCGCGGCCGTCGCCGTGGCACCGGCTGGCAACAGCCTCCGCTACCTGGTGGTGTTCGCCGCAGACGAGCGCATCGCACCCAACGGATCCGACACGACCACGCTGAGCCTGGTCACCGTCGACGTGTTCGGTCACCCCGTCGCCAATGTCCCGGTCACGCTGCGCCTGCTCGTCGGGGACGGCAGCCTGCCCTCCCAGGTCACCACCGACGCCCGCGGCCTCTCCCAGGTCCGCTACACCGCCGGTCGCCAGGCTGGCGTGGTGTCGATCCTCGCCACCAGCTCCGACATCTCGGGGGGCGCCGCCCTGCTCCAGGTCGAGGGAGGCGTGCTCGGTGACGTCACCCTGCCCACCTCGGGCACGGTGCGCGCCCGCTCCCTGGCCCAGGACTGGGCCGGCCTGGTGACCGAGCTTCCGGTCGCCCGCCAGGGTGTCGAGGCCGCCCCCATCGCCGCAGTGGTCGAGAGCTCCGGCGAGTCCGGTCCCCTCGCCAGCTTCGCCGTCTCCAGCCAGCCGGCCTCCGCCGCGGCCGGCGGCACCGTGCTGCTCCGGATCGAGGGCCGCGACGCCAACGGTCGCACCGTCGCAGGCGTCACCCCCGAGCTCCTGGTCACCCAGGGCACCCTCGGCCCGCTCTCGGACCTCGGTGGCGGGGCCTGGCAGGCCGCCCTCACCGTGCCCGCCGGCGCCACCGCCGACACCAAGGTCGTCGTCACCGACGCCGCCGGGACGGTCACCCAGCTCACGGTGGTGCCCACCGTCGCCGACGCCGGCTCCGCGTGGGTCGGCGCCGAGCCCGCCGGCAGCGCCTGGGGAGCGACCGAGCCCACCGGCTCGACCACCTCGACCGAGGCGGAGCCGGTCGTGGAGCCCACGCCGGAGCCCGAGCCGGTCGCCGAGGCCGAGCCCACGGCCGCCGAGACCGTGCCTCGCACGCCCTCCGACCGCACCGCACCCTGGCTGCGCGCCCGCGCCGGCTGGGCCGTGGGGTCCTACGTCTACGCCCAGACCCCCGAGCCCACGGTCGAGAACAACCGGCTCTGGGAGAAGCCGGTCAGCCTCGGCGGTCAGGGCGCCCTGACCTGGCAGAACGGCTTCGCGATCGATGTCGCCGCCTGGGGCGACGAGGTCCCGTCCGTCGGCCACATCACCAAGTACGTCGGCGTCGAGGCCGAGTACCGCATGGCGGCCTACCGTGCCCGCTGGCCGGGCTCCTCGGCCATCATCACGGACTGGGTCCCCCAGGTGCGGGCCAACGTGATGGGCCGCTACCCGTTCAGCGCGGGCGTCGGCGACTTCCACGTGGCTATCAAGGTCGGCTACCTCTACGGCGACTTCGTCACCTACCTCCGGGGAAGCGACGACGGCACCATCGAGTTCGGTCCCCTCGGCCTGCACGGCCTGGGGCTGGGCGCGGAGATCGCCGCCGATCTCATGGAGGGCAAGCTCCACTTCCAGGCCGGCATCCTGCAGGGACTGCGGGGCATGCTGCCGTACTCGACCAACGTGGACCTCGAGGTCAGCTACGAGCTCATCTCCAACGTGTTCGTGCACGCTGGCTACGGCCTGACGGTGCAGTCCATCCCGGTGCTGGCGCAGTCCACCCAGGAGGAGCTCGGCACCCTCAGCGACCGCAGCAGCCTGTTCGTGCTCGGCGTCGGCTACCAGCTCTAGATGCCCCCTAATTCGGCCGGATGCCCGCCTCCGCCGCCAGGCGGTGGATGTCCTGCGCCTCGGCGTTGTACCAGAGGAGCTGGGCGACGGAGAAGAGCGGCAGCGTGATCAGCAGCGGCAGGTAGAGCAGCGAGGCGGCGATGGCGTTCACCACCGCCCCGATGGCCAGGAAGAGCACGACCTGCACCGGGTCGGCCTTGACCGCCTCGATGGAGACCTTCAGGCAGTCCGCCGGCGTGTACCGCCCCTCGGCGGCCACGATGGGCACCCAGAAGAGCACCACGATCGCCGCGAAGACCGGCAGCACACAGAGGCAGAAGGCGATCACGATCACGATGGCCGCCAGCAGCATCGCGACCACGTCGTCGGCGGTGCGATCGAAGTCGAAGAGGTCGTTGATGTCGGGCCCTCGCTGCTCGGCCATCGCCTTGGCGAGGCCGCGCACGTAGATCGGCGCCCAGACCAGCGCTCCGATGGAGAGCGAGAAGGCGCAGATCAACGTGAAGACAGCGGCGAAGAGCGCGTGCTCGACGAGGTGGTCCTTGATGGCCTCCCAGGCGGGGCCGATGTGGTCCATGGGGCTGCTCCGGGGTCACTCTGTGCGGTGGATGCGGACCCGGTTCAGCACGACCTCCCGCCGGGGGCGATCCCGGGCGTCCCGCTCGACCGATGCGATGTCGAGGGCGACCTCGACGGGCGCGCAGGAGCCGAAGATGGTGTGCTTGCCGTTGAGGTGGGGCACAGCCTCCAGGGTCACGAAGAACTGGGACCCGTTGGTGTCCTTGCCAGAGTTGGCCATCGCCAGCAGCCCCGGCTCGGTGAACTTCAGGCCGGTGTCCTCGTCGGCGAACTTGTAGCCGGGACCCCCGGTGCCGTTGCCGAGGGGATCACCCCCCTGGATCATGAAGCCGGGGATCACCCGGTGGAAGACCGTGCCGTCGTAGAGAGGACGGCTGACCTTGCGGCCGCTCAACGGATCCGTCCACGGGCGGGTGCCCTCCGCCAGCTCGACGAAGTTGAGCACCGTCTCGGGGGCCTTGTCGGGCCACAGCTCGCAGGTGAGGGTGCCCCGGCTGGTCACGAGGCTGGCGCCGAGCTGCTGTCCGGGGGCCAGCCCGAGGCGACGCAGGCGCTCGGTCTGGCGCAGGCCCGCCAGCTCGCCCTGCAGGCGCTCCACGCGGGCGTCCAGCACGTCGTTGAGCGACCGGGCATCGACCAGCTCGCGCTCCAGGGTGGTGACCTGGTCGGCGAGCCGATCCCGCTCGACCTCCAGCTCGGCCGTGCAGCCCGTCGAGAGCAGGACCAGTGCTACCGGAATCGCCACCATGCCAGCCTCCAGATCCGTCGGGCCGGCATGGTAACCTCCGGCCGCTTCCAGGAGGCGACGTGGCCGAGGCAACCGTCTATCTGCGCACATCCCTCTTCACCTGGAGCTCCGGCAAGGACCACGTGCCTGCGGGCGTCGCGGCTGTGCAGGGCGACCTGGTGAAGATCGGGGACGGAGGCGTCCGGATCGGAGTCACGAGCTGGCTCGACGAGAAGGGACGGGAGCTGGAGTCCACACCTCGCACCCTGTTCCTGCCCATGTCCAAGGTCGATCACGTCGACCTCCAGGAGGACTGATGCGAGCCCGGATCGCAGCCCTCGCCGCGGTGCTGGTCACCGTCGGCTGCACACGCATGGCGATCGATGGCGTGGTGACCGATGTGGCCGGCGAGCCCATCCCAGGCGCCATGGTGTCCGCCGTGGGCGGTGCCCAGTGTCAGCAGGCGACCGACGCCTCCGGCGCGTTCAGCCTGGTCTGCAAGCCCGCCCACTACGAGCTGCACATCGGCAAGCACGGCTACATCCCCCAGGTCATCGAGGACTTCGATGCCTCGGAGCGCAAGCGCTACGACATCGGCAGCCAGGCCCTGATCAAGATCCCCTCCTCCACGGGCCTGACCCGCTTCAAGGGCAACGAGTACGTGCGCATGGACCGGGCGCTGCTCCAGCGTCGCTCCGCCTCCGGCTCCAGCGGCTACCGGCACTACTGCCTCGACGAGAAGGCGGGCGCGGTGACCCAGGTGGCCGCCGGCATGCAGCCCTTCTTCGACTACGAGTCCGGGGGCTGGAAGGCCTTCCGCCTCGACGACGAGGGCTGCGCCTACCGCATGAGCCCCGACCCCGCGGGCAAGGGCAAGTGGAGGGTCGACTACGCCGACAAGCCCGAGGTCGAGACCCGTCAGCTGGAGCACGGCAAGGAGATCGTGATCATGAAGCTCACGCCCGGCCGCTACTTCATCGCCGACTGGGAGCGGGGCTTCTTCACCAAGGGCCGCCTGCCCGACGACGGCCCCGAGGGCTACCTCGGCTACTACCTGGAGGCGGTCAAGTAGGCGCCCACCAGCGCCGCCAGGCCCCACCCCGACCAGACCGCGACCGGCCCGAGCGCCTCGGTGCCCACCGCCACGGCCAGGTGGAGGGCTCCGGCTGCCACCGCGGCTACACCCGCCGCACCGGCCACGCCCAGTCGCCGCCGGGAGCCGAGACCGATGGCGAGGAGCGCCACGATGCCCGGGGCCAGCAACCCGCTCATGCGCCGATGCCACCACGCCCGGGCACTGGGCAGGGGCATGCGGCCGAGCACCATCAGGCCCGCTTCCGCGGTCGCCCGTGGGCGCACGAGGGCCTCCACCTGCTGCGGCGGCGGCAGGGGCAGGGTGTCCAGGTCCGCCACCGGCTCCGGTCCCGTGGCCGCGACCGTGACCTCGCCCCGCCAGCGCTGGCCGTCCCAGCGGACCTCGGAGGCCTCCAGGCGCTCCAGGCGACCGTGGGGAGCACGGAGCACGGTCACATCGAGCAGCTTGCCCGGGCTGGCGGCACCGACCCGGAAGGCGAGCTCCCCCAGCCGAACCCAGCTACCCGCCAGGCGAGCCGGACGGCCGGTCAGCGCCCCCTCGGCCGCCGCTGCTTCGGCGGCAGCTCGCGGTGTGACCACCTCCAGCAGCGCCGCCGTGGTCCCACCGACGGTCGCGGCCAGGGTGAGCACCACCAGCACCGAGCGACGCGGCGCCACACCGGCGCCCTCCAGGGCCTCCCAGGCGCCGCTGCGCACCATCCAGCCCACCCCCAGGGCCGTGCCGAGGGCCACCCAGACCGGCACCAGCTCCCGCGCCAGGCCGGGCAGCCGCCACGCCACCAGGCGGAGCAGGTCCAGGACTGCGCCGCCGTCGCCGAGCAGCCGGGAGCGCTCGATCGCATCGACGCCCCCGATGAGGACCACCACCACCACCGCCGTCGCGACGAGCCACCGCGCCACCTGCCCCGCGACCCAGCGAGAGGCCGTCACCGGTCCCCCCAGCGACGCCAGGTCCAGGCCGTGGCGACGCCCAGCAAGGCCAACGGCAGCAGGGCGCTGCCGAGGCCTCCGAGGCTCGGTGCGAGGCCGTCGCAGGTGCGGACCACCACCCACCAGCCCACCACCGCGCCCCCGACGGTCCAGGCCCGACCGCTCAAGGAAGCGGGCAGGGCCAGCAGCATCAGCAGCACGGCCGCCACGGGCCAGGTGCTGCGCTTGTGGCCGATGGCCTGGTGGTAGGGGTCGTCGGAGGCCGCGAGCTGCGAGCCGGGCCAGGCCGACGGCGGCGGTCGACTCGTGGCCTGGGGCGGCGGCAGCTCCAGGGTCTCGAAGGCCAGCCCGAAGCCCTCGCCGAGGGCCTGGCCGTGCTCGAGCTGCAGGCCCTGGTCCGGTGCGATCCGCCCGATC
The DNA here is from genome assembly GCA_964501915.1 of uncultured Enterobacterales bacterium. Lineage (GTDB taxonomy): Bacteria > Myxococcota_A > UBA796 > UBA796 > CAJQPC01 > CAYFPX01. Next base: position 2,800 of record CAZCVP010000182.1, on the reverse strand, counting down.
GCCGCGTGGGCATGGAGCGAGGCCTCGCCGCCGTCGTAGATCAAGAAGAGGTCGTGGAGGTCCTCGCCGCTGGAGAGACCGGGCAGCACGGTGAGACCGCCGACGGAGGTGGCCCGACCGGCCCGGGGACTGACCTGGTGGACCAGGACGTCGAACAGCGTGGCGCGGCCCCAGGGGGCGCCCTCGTGGCCGAGGGCCAGGGTCAGGCCGCCGATGGCCAGGCCACAGGCCAGCACCGGCGGCACCAGGTGGCGTCCCCCCAGCCCGGCCGCCCGCAGGGTGAGCCACTCGCCCTCGGCACGCCAGCGCACCAGCAGGGCGACCAGGCCCGCGAGGCCCCCCAGCGGCAGGACCCACTCCCCCAGCACCGGGGCCGCCCCGAGCAGCACGTCGCGCAGCCCTGCCCCGTCCGGCAACGCCGGCGCGCGAAGAAGCTGGGCCGCCACCAGGCCCACCCCCCCGATGACGGCGAAGACGGCGGTTGCAGCGGACGTCGGGCCGATCCACTGGCGGCAGAGGTGGTGGGTGGCGGTCCGTACCAAGATTGACCCCGGGGGGCGAAGCCCCTATATTGCGGACCGTTTTTGTCCCAGTCCATGATTGAGGGGTAGCCGTTGCAGTTCAAGGTCGGAGACAAGGCCGTCTACCCCGCGCACGGGGTCGGAGTCATCAAGGCCGTCGAGAAGCGCGATCTGTTGGGCGATGGGACCATGCTCGAGGTCTACGTCCTGAAGATCCTCGACAACGGCATGACCATCGTGGTGCCGACCCACAACGCCGACGCCATCGGCATGCGGGCCATCAGCTCGGCCGCGCACGCCGAGCGGGTCTACAACATCCTGCGCGACCGCAGCACCCCTCCGGACAACCAGACCTGGAACCGCCGCTACCGCGAGTACATGAACAAGATCAAGACGGGTGATCCCATCGAGGTCGCCAAGGTGCTGCGGGACCTCGCCCTGATGAAGCTGGAGAAGAACCTCAGCTTCGGCGAGAAGAAGATGTACGACCAGGCCCGCACCCTGCTGGTCCAGGAGCTGAGCGTGGCCAAGGGTCTCGACGAGGCCGACATCGAGCAGGAGCTCGAGGACCTCTTCGAAGAAGACCGCCTGATCGCCGAGGCCGAGGCCGAGCGCCAGAAGGCGAAGAAGAAGTAGCTGCACCCTCTGCGTTATGGGCCTCCGCCACGGAGGGGCCCATGAGCGAGCCGCGCATCCAGGTCTACAACACGTTGAGCCGCCGCCTCGAGGCGTTCGAACCGGCGAAGGCCGGCCAGGTGCGGATGTACGTGTGCGGGATGACGGTCTACGACTACTGCCACATCGGCCACGCCAGGGCGATGATGGCCTTCGACCTCGTCTACCGGCACCTCGTACACCGGGGCTACGAGGTCACCTACGTGCGCAACCACACCGACGTGGACGACAAGATCATCGCCCGGGCCCAGGAGCTGGGTCAGGACCCGCTGGACCTCTCGGCGGAGTTCATCGTCGCCCTGGACGAGGACCTCGACGCCATCGGCATCGCCCGGCCCACCTTCGAGCCCAAGGTCTCGGAGAACATCGACGGCATCGTGAGCCTGGTCGCGGTGCTGATCGAGCGGGGCCACGCCTACGCCGCCGGCGGCGACGTCTTCTTCGCCGTGGACTCCTTCCGGGGCTACGGCAAGCTCTCGGGCAAGAAGCTCGAGGATCTCGTCAGCGGAGGGCGGGTGGAGGTCAACCCCCACAAGCGCAACCCCGCCGACTTCGCCCTGTGGAAGGGAGCCAAGGAGGGCGAGATCTGTTGGCCGAGCCCCTGGGGGCCTGGTCGTCCCGGCTGGCACATCGAGTGCTCGGTCATGGCGATGAAGCACCTGGGTCCGACCATCGACCTCCACGGCGGTGGCATCGACCTGGTCTTCCCCCACCACGAGAACGAGATCGCCCAGTCCGAGGGGGCCACCGGCGAGGCGCCGTTCTCCAAGGTGTGGATGCACAACGGGCACCTCACCCTGGTGGACGACGAGACCGGCGAGCCGGTGAAGATGTCCAAGTCCCTGGGCAACATCGTGCGCATCCGGGACCTCGTGGCCGTGGCGCCCGCCGAGGCCCTGCGCCTGATCTACAGCGAGTGCCACTACCGCTCACCGCTGCCCTACTCCAACACCCGGCTGATGGAGGCCGTCGGCAGCCTCAACCGGCTGTACGAGGCCAAGGAGCTGGTGGAGGACCAGGTGGCCCGGGGCTCCGAGACCCCGGCGGCCCAGCTTCGGGAGGAGGTCGGCCGCGACGCCATCCAGCTCTGGGAGCTGGCCACGACCTTCGAGGCCCGCTTCGACGCCGCCATGGACCAGGACTTCAACAGCGGCAAGGCCATCGGCCTGCTCTTCGAGCTGGTGCGGGCCATCAACCGGGCCGGCAACCACAAGCGGGTGCGCAAGGTCGGGACCCAGCTCTTCCTGCCCTGCCAGCGGGCCTTCGCGCTGACAGCCGAGGTCCTCGGCATCGGCGGCATGGCGCCGGGAGCCTTCTTCGACGAGCTCAAGGTCAAGCGGCTCGCCGTCGAGGGCCTGTCCGTCGGCTGGGTCGACGAGCGCATCGCCGCCCGGCTCGCCGCGCGTCAGGCGAAGGACTGGGCCGCTGCCGACGCCATCCGCGACGAGCTGGACGGCGCGGGCATCGTGGTGATGGACCGCCCGAGCGGCGTGGAGTGGCGCGTCCGGGTGTGACCAGCGGGCGCCGGCGCGAAGCGGCGGGGCGGCGGGGCGGCGGGGCGGCGGGGCGGCGGGTGACGAACGTCCGTACTCCGGACGTTCGTC
>CAZCVP010000181.1:0-17327 GCA_964501915.1 uncultured Enterobacterales bacterium | reverse complement strand
ACCCCCATCACACGGGGGCGGTGGCAGCGCGGCTGGGGAGGAAACGGGGGTTACGTCGGTCTCGTCGTCGCAGTCGTTGTCGAAGCCGTCGCAGAGCTCCACCGTCGCCGGGTTGGCCCGCGGGTTGGTGTCGTCGCAGTCGCCCTCGACGTGGGTGAAGCCGTCACCGTCGGCGTCGAAGCCGGGCAGGTCGTCGTCGTCTCCACCGCAGGCCGGGGCCAGCAGCGGGAGACCGAGCAGGACGCACCAGGGGGCGGTGTGGGAGAGGGTTCGCATGGTGGAGCTCCGCAGATCGGCGCCACACCGTACTGCAGGTGGGGTCCAACGTGCCAGAGCCCCACGTCATCATCTCCCTCGGGGCACGGTGCGCCGAGCCCGAGACCTGGGTCGCCCTCGACCCGGACGAGCTGGCTCCCCGAGGGTCGGTGATAGGGGTCCAGGTGCCCCCGGTCCGCATCACCTGGGGGAGGCGCGGCGCACGCCCGGGTCCCGGCGTGGCTGGTGCGCAGCGTGATCTTCCACGAGCTCCTGCACGCCGTGCACCCGCCGGAGCGGACCGAGGGCGGGCGCCGGCGGGTCCACACCCGGGCGTTCCGGGAGGCCGAGCGAGCCCACCCGGACCACGAACGGGCGGCGGCCTGGCGGAGGGAGAACCTGGACTGGCTGCTGGAGGCGAGTGTGGTCGGGTGGGACTGAGCGGGTGAGCGCTGTCAGCGCGACCCCGGAGGGCAAGGTCCCCTCCACCTTCCGCGAGGAGGAAGTTCGCAGGGACATCGGCGGCGAGGTCCGGCCGAGGTACCGGATCGCGGAAGAACGCGACGACCTCGCTGGGGAGGACGGGTGCTCGCCGTCACAGCCACCCCACCTCCACCACCCGCCGATCCCGCCGCCCGGCCCGGTCCACCACCACCACGTCGTGGCGCCCGGGGCTCGGGGTCCACCACACCCGCTCCTCGGCGGTGACGGTGCCCAGGTAGACCCCGTCGACGAACCAGCTCACCTCGGCGTCGGCCCGGGCGAGATCGGCCTCCAGGGGCACCTCCTGGTCGGTCGCCGCAAGGCCCGGCACCAGCAGGTGGACCCGACCGGCTTCGGGACGGCGGATCACCGGCGCCTCGCTCGCCACCACCCCGCCGCAGGCCGGGTGCCAGGAGGGCGCCGCCGGCAGGGCCGCGTGCTGGGAGCGCAGGTAGCGACGCACCGACGCCGGCCAGGTCACCACGCTGTCGGTGCGGGTCTCCAGGCCGTCGCGGCAGCCGGGCGCCACCGCCAGGCCACTGTCCAGGTCGACCTCGACCGCGGCGTGGAAGGGACAGCGCTCGGTCGGCACCGCCGTGCGCAGGGCCCAGGCCTCGGTCCGGTGCTCGCACGCCGCCGCCGGCAGGTGGCCCGAGAGCGCACACAGCTCGACGGACACCAGGTCCCGCGGCGGCACAGAGGGAGCCTGCTCGCCGTCTCCGAGGGACTCCAGCAGGTCGAAGAGGATCGGTCCCGAGGCCTTGGCACCCACCAGCGCCGACGTCGACGACATGTCCACGTTGCCCGACCAGACCACGACCGTGTGGTCCGGATCCCAGCCCGCGGCCCAGGCGTCCCGGTGGCCGAAGCTGGTCCCGGTCTTCCAGGCCACGGACGGTGGGGTCTCCGCCAGGTGGCGACGAGCCGGGAAGTCCGGGCGATCCCGGATCGAGAGCGCCCGCCGCGTCAGCCAGGTGGCCCCCTCGGAGAAGGCCCGCCAGGAGGCCGGCTCCTCCTCGGTGCTGAGCATGCGCAGCTCCGTGGCCGAGCCCCCCCGGGCCAGGGCCGCGTAGAGTCCCGCCAGCTCCAGGGCCGTCAGCTCCACGCCGCCCGCGGCCACGCTGAGGCCGTAGTAGCCGGGGGTGTGGACCAGGCTCTCGACCCCCATCAGCTCCAGGTGTCCCAGGAAGCGGTCCACCCGCAGCTCGCGCAACAGCGTGATGAAGGGCAGGTTCAGCGAGCGGATCAGGGCCTCCTCCAGCCTCACGAGACCGTCGAACTCTCCGTCGTAGTTGGAGGGCACGTAGTCGCCGAAGCTGGCCGGCAGGTCCTCCACGAGGCGCTCGGGCAGGACCAGACCCCGGTCCAGGGCCAGGGCGTAGACGAAGGGCTTGAGCGCCGAGCCCGGGGAGCGCGGCACGTCGTAGGCGGCGATCTGGCCGCCGTGGTCCGAGGCCCAGAAGTCGTGGCTGCCGACCAGGGCCCGCACCTCGCCGGTGTGGTGGTCGAGCACCACGATGGCGGCGTTGTGGATGCCGTCGCGGTCCTGGCGGCCCCGGTGTCGGGCCAGGGTGCGCTCGGCGAGGAGCTGGGTCTCGCGATCGAGGGTGGTGGAGATGCGGGTGAGCGATGGGTGCTCGGCACGGAGCTGGAGCGCGGCGTGGGGCACCTCGCGGGGGAAGGGCCGGAGCGCCTTCGGCACCTCGACCCGCGCCAGGTCGGCGCCCTCGGGCAGAGCGTCGCGGCTCTCCAGGAAGGCCGCCAGCTCGTCTCTGGACGCCCGCAGCAGCTCGGCGTGGTCCTCGGTCGGGTAGCGGTCGTTGGGGTCCTGGGGGATGGCCAGCAGGGTGGCGATCTCGTCGGCCGCCAGGTGGGTGGCGCGGTGGCCGTAGATCGCCAGGCTGGCCGCCTCCAGGCCCTCCAGGTTGCGGCCATAGGGGGTGAAGGTCAGATACGCCGCCAGCACCTCCTCCTTGGAGAGGTGCAGCTCGAGCTGGAGCGCCCGCAGGGCTTCGATGATCTTGGACCCCAGGGTCCGTGGCCGCGGCTCCAGGACCCTCACGAGCTGCATGGTGAGGGTGCTGGCGCCGGAGACCACGCGGCCCTGGCGCAGGTTCGTCAGCGCCGCCCGGCCGATCGCCACCGGGTCCACGCCCGGGTGCCACCAGAAGCGCTCGTCCTCGAGCGCCACCAGGGCCTCCACGTAGGCCGGGTCGATCTCGTCCAGGCTCACCGGCACCCGCCAGCGCTCGTCGGGTGCCAGGAAGACGTGGGCCACGGTGCCGTCCCGGTAGTCCACGACCACCGAGCCCGGCTCCGCGAGGCGCTCCGGCAGGGGCACCAGCGCCCCCGCCACCAGGCCACCGCCGACCGCGATCGGACCCAGCCAGGCGACGGCGACCACCAGCGCTCGCAGCAGGCGACGCATCACAGGACCTCGTCGCCCCAGGGCGCCTGGACGGTGACCTGGCCGCCGGGCTGCCGGGCCCGGACCTCCGGGTCGTACATCGCCTCGGCCTCGACCGGCGGCAGGGCGAAGGTGCCGGCGCTGACCGCGCGGGCCTGGTAGACCACCTGCCGCTCTTCGTGGCCGCCCAGGGCTCCGAAGACCTCCAGCCGGTCGTCGCGCAGGTTGACGTGGTCGGCGCTCCAGGCCTCGTCGGTGTCGATCCAGTCGGCGTCGGTGTCGCGGCCCAGGCGGGGGTTCTCGATCTCCCAGCCGGCCGGGATGCGGTCCACCAGGGCGATGTTGGGGACCCGCTCCACGGAGGTGTTCTCCAGGCTCACCCGCACATAGACCAGGTCGCCGAGCTGGTGCTCGGAGAGGTCCAGGGGCGCCCCTTCGTCGTCCAGCAGCTCGCGGGAGACGCGCAGGCCCTGGCTGATCGGCGTGGCCTCCTCGACCAGCTTGTTGCCCTCGGAGCGCACCACCAGGAAGAGCGGCGCCTCGTCGGTCACGTCGACCTCGAGCTGGAGCTGGTCCCGCTCGCTGGCCCGGGTCACGGACCAGGTGCGCAGGGCGCCCTCGTCGTACTCCGGGTCCACGGGCCGGCCGTCGACCCAGAGCACCCCGTTGAGCGCCTCGGCCGACAGCCCCTCGACGCGCTTGCCGAGGCCGGTGATGCCCCAGACCAGCTCCTGGGTGCTGTAGCGGGAGGAGACCCGGGCCTCGAGGCCCTGGCCCACGCGACGGGCGAGCTGGTCGCCGCCCTGGGTACCGAACAGGTCCTGGTAGACGCTCAGGGTGAAGCCGGCCCGGCGCAGCTCGGAGTAGAAGGCCGGGTCGTTGTGTCGTCCCAGGTCCGCCGGCAGCGGCGCGGAACCCGGGTCCCGCAGGTCGGACTCGTAGCGCCGATCGCCGGACAGGTAGAGCGCGGCCTTGAGCAGGTAGGCCCGCTCGGCCTCTGGTCCGCTGGGAACGGGCGAGAGCTCGTCGAGCGCCACCTGGATGCGGGCTCGCTGGCCCTTGCCGCCCAGCGCCAGGGCGTAGTGGATGTAGGCCTCGCCATAGGCGAAGGCGTGGCCGTGGGCGGTGTCGTCGCGGCCCTCGTTGGCCGCCAGCTCCCGCTCCATGAACTCCAGGGCTTCCTCCAGGGGGCCCTTGGGCACCGCGTAGCCGGCCTCCCGAGCGTCGAGCAGCATGTGCGTCGCATAGGCCGTGCCCCAGTAGTTGGCCTCGATCCCGCCGGGCCAGTAGGCGAAGCCGCCGCTGGTGGTCTGCATCGCCAGGACCCGGTTGACGCCGTGCATGACCATGTCGTCGATGTCCTTGTCGGCGAGCAGGTCGGGCTCGGTGGACTCCAGCAGGTTGGAGACGAAGAGCAGCGGGCGGGTGGTGCTGGTGGTCTGCTCGATGCAGCCGTGGGGGTAGCGCACCAGGTACTCGAGGTGACCGAAGGCCTTGCCGTAGGGGTTGGCCGTGACCCAGAAGGTGCTGCGCTCGGTGGTGGGCACCCAGTCGCCGACGAGGGCGTCCAGGTCCAGGAGCCCGTCCTCGAGCCGGTGCTGCGTGAGCAGGGTCTCACGGGGGGCGGCGGTGGTGACCGGCGCCTCCAGGGACTCGACGCTGCGGAGGTCGCCGGAGGTCGCCGTCACGATGAAGCGGGCGCCTCCCCAGGCCGCGTCGGCCCGGACCCGGAAGACCACGGAGGTCCCTTCGCCGTCTTCGAGGAAGATGCGCGTGGCGTCTTCGCCGACCAGGCTCACCGGCGTGGTCTCGGAGTGACCGGCCACCGGCTCCAGGTCCAGGCGGACCTCGACCGGGCGGGCCTCGCCGCTGAGGTTGGTCAGGAACACGGGGATGTCGACCACGTCGCCCTGGTTGAGGAAGCGGGGCAGGGTGGTCTGGACCACCAGCGGATCCCGCACCAGCACCCGCGTGTCGGCGTGGGCCATGCGCTTGCTGCCGGCGCTCACGGCCATCACCCGCAGCGCACCCTGGTACTGGGGCACGTCGAGCACCACGTCGACCCGCCCGCTCTCGGGCACTTCGACCAGGCCCGACCACAGGGACACGGGCTTGACCATCTGGATGCGGCCCATCGGGCTCTCGGCGTCGCCGCCGGTGCGGCGGGCCGAGTCCGAGGGCGGCACCATCAGCGTCCAGCCCACCGTCTCCCAGGTGTCGACGCCCAGGGCCCGCTGGGGGAAGACGGCGTCGAAGGGATCGGGGGAGTCGTAGCCGGTGAGCGAGAGGATGCCCTCGTCCACGGCGGCCACGGTGGCCCAGCGGGGACCGTCCCCGGGGCCCAGGTCGACGGTCACCGTCATCGGTGCGTTGGCTCGGACCTCTTCGGGCACGTCCAGCTCCAGGGTCCCGGTCCAGGCCTCGGGCACCACCCGGGTGCGGCCCACGCCGAAGGCCCGGTCGGGCAGGAAGGCCTGGGCCGAGTCCAGGTGGGGGTCCTTGAGCACGAGCACGCTGACGTAGGCGGTCTCGGCGAACTCCGGCAGGCGAAAGGCCTGCTCGACGGGACCCGGGCGCACGTCGTACCACTTCGACGAGACCACGCCGTCGGTCTCCAGGCTCACCAGGGCCCGGCCGGCGTAGGGCGCGGTGAAGGTGGCGGTGAAGCGCTCGCCGACCCGGATCTCCTCGGGCACGGTGACCGGGACCGCCGTGGGACGCAGGGGCCTGGGGGTCTGGTCGACCTCGTCGCTGTCGCCGTACCACCAGTAGCGCTCGCCGGTGCCGCCCAGGGCCAGCTCGGTGCGCACGCCGTCGGCCGTGGCCACGAGCCGGAAGCCACCGGCGTCCTCGCGCGGGGTCAGGGCGAGGCGGAACTCGCCGTCCTCGACCGTCACGGTCTGCCGGTCCTCGGGCAGGGGCCGCTGGAGCCGCGTCCACCGCTCGTGGCCCGTGCGCGGATCGACCTGGTAGCCGTACTCGGTCACCAGGCGCGACAGCTCGAGCACCACCCCGTCCAGCGTGTCGAGGGTCTGGCCCGACCAGTCGACGATCCGGCCGGCGATGTCGACCGCCTGGCCCCCGCGCAGGGTGTCGGCGCTGGCCTTGAGGCCCACGTAGTAGCTGCGGGGGTGGACCGTGGCCCGAGCGCTGCCGCGGGTCGTGCGGCCCGAGCCGCCTTCGAAGACCGCCACGTCGGCGACCAGGGTCGCCGTGCCGCCGGAGGTGGCGTGCTGCCGCGCCGTCGGGCAGGTCAGGTCCACGTGGCCGTTGTCATCCAGCTCGCCGGTCACCCGACCGAGGTCGACCCGGCCCTGGACCGGCGTGCCGAAGGTCAGGTCCGCGGCGTCCGCCGGCGCGAAGCGGCCCGGCTCGAGGCGACAGCTCAGCTCGACGCGGCTGCCGGCGGCGCTGCCGCCGAAGAGGTAGCGGGCGTCGATGCCCACGGTCAGGGGCTCACCGGCGAGCACGTCGGGCTCGGCGGTGGCGGCGGTGACCTCCATGCGCTCGGGCACGAACTCCTCGACCGCGAAGGGCAGGGTGGCGACGTCGCGGCCGCCGACCTCGAAGCGGGCCGACCAGGAGCCCGTGGGGGCGAAGTCCACCAGGTCCAGGTCCCAGGTGAGCAGCCCGGCGGGGTTGGTGGGCAGGGACACCTTGCGCACCTCCCGGTCGCGGGCGTCGCGCACCGTCAGCACCACCGGCATGCCCGCGGGCGGCGCCGCGCGGTCGGGTCCGCGCACCAGGGCGGCGAAGTGGACCGTGTCACCGGGGCGGTAGACGCCGCGCTCGGTCCAGGCGGCGACCCGGTAGGGGGCTTCGACGCCGTAGGCCAGGCCCTGGACGGCCTGCTCCGAGAGCGGGGTCTGGAGGGCGTCGAGCTCGACCACGGTGAGGTCGCCTCGGGCCTTCACGAGCAGCGCTGCCGGGGCGGTCTGGTCCGGGCCCTCCAGGTCGGCGTCCAGGGTGCAGCCGCCGGTGGCGTCAGTCCGGCAGGTACCGAGCACCGCCCCTGAGGGCCGCACCAGGGCGACCTCGGCACTGGCGACGGGCGCCAGGCTGTGGGTGTCGACGACCCAGGCCGTGAGCGAGTCGGACCAGTCCTGGCCGGCCTCGGGCTGGCCGGCCTTGGCCACCACGGTCAGGTCCGTCAGCAGCAGCCGGGCCGAGGCGCTGGCGCCACCGCCGGTCAGGGTGAGCTCGTAGAGCCCGTTGTCGACCGTCGGCAGCAGCTCGGCGACGTCGAGCCAGGTCCGGGCCGTGCGGTCGGGCACGTTGGCCACGGGCACCTCGGTCTTCAGGATCACGTCCGAGGTTCGGGCGTCGGCGGCCTCGCTCTCCCCGGAGAGCCAGAAGACGAGGTTCTCCGGCGGCACGTGGCGCACCGTGAGCTCGACCTCGTCGAGGTTCAGGTGGGTGATGGCGAGGTTGCGCCAGGCCGTGCGCGGCAGGTAGCGACCCTGGGAGACGAAGCCGAGCTGGGCGCTGCGGGCGGGCACCACGAGGTCCTCGCTGAAGCGCTCGCGCAGGATGCCGCCGTCGACGGTCCGGGCTCCGGCGGCCAGCTCCAGGTGGAGGGGGCCTCGGGGCAGGTCACCGAGCAGCCGGAAGCCACCGCGGGTGGGCACCACGTTGACCGGCACCGGCGGATCGAGCACCAGCGACCCCGCCACGCTCTCGGCCGCCAGCTCACAGCGCGGCGAGAGGCGCTTGCTCGAGCCCAGGCCCGGGATCCAGACCCAGCGCCGGCGCCAGCCCTCGGTCATCGAGCCCTCGTCGTCGCAGGTGACCTCGACGGCGAAGCCACCGGCCCCCTCGACCAGCCGAGCCGCGAAGACCTGGACCGGCGGTCCCGCACTCACGGTGAGGGTGCGACCCGTGGCCGGGGTCCAGGCGAAGGGATCGACGGCGCTGGGCACCGGGTCCAGGCTGGCCTGGATGGCCACGTCGTCGGTGACCTCCAGGCCCTCCAGCACCACACGCACCCGGTGGGGCGCGTCGGAGCGGCGGACGGCGGTCGGGCTGTGGGGCTGTCCGTCGACCGACAGCTTCAGCGCCCGGGCGACCCGGGCAGGCTCGGCGACTCCCGAGAAGCCGAGGTCCAGCTCCAGGCGACCCTGGGCGAGGGCGTTCTTCGCCAGCTCCAGGCCGAGCAGGGCGAAGGGTGGGGTCTCGAAGCGCAGCGTCCAGTCTCCCGGGTGGTCCGGCTTCCGGTCCCCGATCGACCGGACCGTGGCTCGGTAGGCGGTGTCCGGCATCAGGCCGACCTCGGGTGTGAAGGTCGCCGTGCGGCGGCTGGTCCAGGTGAGGGTGCCGGCGACCGGCGGGTCGAGGCGCAGGGAGATCTCCGTGGCCTGCTCACCCACCCGGCTGGCGGGCACCAGGGCCCGGTCCAGCTCCAGGAGCAGGCCGTCCGGAGTGCGCCTGGGGTGGCCGGTCGTGCGCAGCAGCGGCGCCGAGGGGCCGGCCACCGTCAGCACCTCGGCCTCGCTGGTCGCCGGCCCGACCATCATGGCCTCCGGCAGCACGACTTCGACCGGCAGCGGGTCGGTGCAGGCCGCGAGGGCGAAGGGGATCACGAGGAACAGGAACAGGACGAGCCGACGGGGACGCATGCAGACCTCCAGCGACCCCGGCCGTGCCACCGGTTGGGGTCGCCCGAGGAGAGGAGCAAGGGCCGTGCCTGGGCTGGGAGGCCAATTCGCGGGGACTTTCTATGCCCGGTTGCAGGGCGTCTACTCGCGGGAGAAGGCGGGGTGAGCGCCCAGGCCGTCGTAGTCTCTGCCCGATGACCGCCTGGCTGCTGACCCTGGTGCTCGCATGCCCGCCCGACACGGCGGACACGGCCGACTCCTCGACCTGGTGGACCGAGCCGACGGAGACCACGGAGACGGCCGACACCGCCGACACCGCGGACACGGAGCCCCTGGAGCCCCTCGACGGCCCGATCGTCATCCACGCCGTGCGCCACGGTGAGAAGGAGGACGGCGACGACCCCGGCCTGACCGAGGAGGGCGCCGAGCGGGCCGAGGCCCTGGCGGTGGTGATGGTCGACGTGCCCCTGGTGGCCATCTACGCCACCGACCTGCGCCGCACCCAGGAGACCGTCCAGCCCACCGCCGACGCCCACGGCCTGGAGATCGAGACCGAGATCGACCCCGAGGGGGAGCTGGTGGAGCACCTGCTGGCGACCCACACCGACGACGAGGTGCTGCACGCCGGCCACAGCTACACCCTGCCGGACTTCTTCGAGATCCTGGGGCTGGACCCGGTGCCCGAGGTCTCCGGCTATGGGCAGCTCTGGTCGATCACGGTGGCCGAAGACCGGACGGTGACGGTGGTGGAGGGGTTCTTCGGCGAGGAGGAGGTGCCGGGATGATCGATCTGCTGTTGCTGGTGGTGTTGGCCTGCGACGGTGCCCGAGTTGCCACCGGGGGCTCCGCGCCGTCCACCGGCGAGTCGGGCGGCGCCGGCGACTCCGGGGACACCGACGACTCGGGTCACACCCAGGACACCGGGTCCCCCGTGGACGCCGACGGCGACGGATGGACGCCCGAGGAGGACTGCGACGACGGCGACCCGACGGTCCATCCCGACGCGCCGGACGCCTTCGGTGACGAGGTCGACCAGGACTGCGACGGCGTGGACGGTGTCGATGCCGACGGAGACGGCGTCGCCTCCGAGGAGAGCGGCGGCTCCGACTGCGACGACGGCGACCCCTCGGTCTCCCCGCTCGAGGCCGAGGTCTGCGGCAACCACCGGGACGAGGACTGCCAGCCGCGCTCTCCGGCCTGCGGCCTGCCCGCGGAGCTGTACCTGGCCGACGCCGCCGCGCGCTACGACGGCGAGGATGCGGACCAGGTGGGCTCGGCCCTCGCCGATGTCGGCGATGTCGACGGAGACGGTCACCGTGACTTCGCGATCGGGGCCCAGAACCACACCAGCCAGGGCGAGAAGATCGGCGCGGCCTACCTGGTGCTGGGGCAGGCCACCCCCGCCGGCGGAGCCCTCGTCGAGCGGGCCGTCCGCTACCTCGGAGAGGCCAACGTCGGCTACCTCGGCAAGTCGGTGGACGGCGCCGGCGACGTGGATGGCGACGGTCTGTCCGACTGGCTCGTCGGGGCGACCGGATCGGACGCACCGGGACCGGACGCAGGCGAGGCGCTGCTCATCCTGGGGACCAGTGTTCCCGAAGAGGGGAGACCGGACACGGCCGCTGCCCGGCTCCAGGGGGAGTCGGAGGGGGACCACGCCGGCTGGTCCGTGGCCGGTCTGGGCGATCTGAACGGAGATGGCCTCGACGACGTGGGCGTCGGCGCCGTGAGGGAGTCCTCCAACGAGGAGTGGTCCGGGGCCGCCTACGTCGTGCTCGGTGGCTCGTTCGCCGGCACCCGGAGCCTGGCGGAGGCCGACGCGGTGTACCACGGCGTGGCCTACCGGGACTACGCGGGTCGCCGGATGTCCGGGGGCGGTGACCTGGACGGCGATGGCCTCGACGATGCGGCGATCGCCGCAGACGGCGCCGAGGACCAGGGCATCGTGGGCGTGGTCCTGGGCCGAGCCGTGCCGGTGAGCGAGCTCCTCGAGACCGTGGACGCGGTCTGGACCGGCGAGGCCGCCGAGGACCGCGCCGGGATCGCCATGGCCGGGGTGACCGACCTCACCGGCGACGGCTACGCCGACCTGGCGATCGGCGCCCCCAACAGCGACGAGGCCCACCCGGACGCCGGAACGGTCTACCTTGTGGAGGGAGCGGCCGGGCTCGTGGGAGGTCCCCTCCGCGAGGTGCCGCTGCGCCTCCACGGCGCGTCCACCGAAGACGGCGCCGGAGCCTCCCTGGACGCCGGCAGCGACGTCGACGGCGACGGCACCCCGGACCTCTGCATCGGAGCCCCCAGGGCGGCCCTCACCGGGCCCGACGCGGGCGCAGCCTACCTGGTCTGGGGTGGCGCGGGGATCACCACCGGGGACCTGGACGCCGCGGCCGTGCGCCTGCTGGGCGAGGACTGGGGCGACTTTGCTGGCGGCGCCGTGGCTGGCATCGGCGACTTCGACGCCGACGGCTTCGGCGACCTGGCCATCGGCGCTGCGGGGTTCCAGGGTGGCTCGGCGTACGGCGGCACCATCTACCTGGTGCTGGGCTCCGGAGACTGACGCCCCCCCCGGTCCACCTGGGACTCGGGGCGTCGGGGGCCTTCGCCGGCCCGGGGCACGACGGCTGCGGTGGATCCCGGGTGCGTCGCCAAGAAGCCCGCCATCAGAACCGTCCGGCGAAGCCAGTACCCGTGAAGAACACCCGGGCGCCCGGCCGGACCTCCGTGAACTCGATGCCCAGCATGGCGGCGCCCGCGCTCCGCAGCGGCGGGAGGCGCGGGGTACCTTTGGGGGGTGGCTCAAGACTCCTATCCCCCGCGTCTGACATCCGGGGGGTAGCCGGGTCGCTCGTGCCGCCGTGTGTCATCCGGCGGGTGGTCGATCTCGACAGGCCGGCGCAGGCTCGTCACCTGGAGGTGTCATGGGTGCCCGTCTGGTCCTCGGCTCCGTCGCCGTCCTGTTGCTCGGGTCCCAGGCCGTGCCCTACCGCCCGGTGAACCCACCGGTCATCGAGGGGCCCGTCTGGGACAGACCCCGCACGGAGGAGCTGGCCAGGCGGGCCTGCTTCGACTGCCACTCCAACGAGGTGCGGGTTCCCTGGTACGGCCACATCGCCCCCGTGGCCTGGGTGATCCGACACCACATCGACGACGCTCGGGCAGAGCTGAACCTCTCGGAGATGCACCGACCTCAGGAGGAGGCCCACGAGGCGGGAGAGAAGGCGCGGGAGGGGGAGATGCCGCCGGGGTACTACCTTGCGGTCCATCCCGACGCCCAGCTCACCGACGCCGAGTGGCGAGCCCTGGCCGCCGGTCTCGACGCCACCCTCGGCAGCGAGGGAGACGACGAGGACGACGACGACCACGACCACGACGATTGACAGCCTGGACTTGTCACAAGCCCCCTCGAGCGCCACCGAGTGTCCGTCTCAGCGACACTCGTGGCTGCACACGGGCGTGTGAGGCGCTGAGTGTCCGTCTCAGGGACATTCGGCGAGTCGTGCTAGCGGAGAGGCGCTCGGGCCGGAGCCGCTCGGGGTCGCCGAAGTCCTCGACCTACAGCCGCCGGTGCGCCCTCACCGGGATCGACCTCCGGACCCGGGCTGTCCGGTCCAGGTGAGGGTGCCGGCGACCGGCGGGTCGAGGCGCAGGGAGATCTCCGTGGCCTGCTCACCCACCCGGCTGGCGGGCACCAGGGCCCGGTCCAGCTCCAGGAGCAGGCCGTCCGGAGTGCGCCTGGGGTGGCCGGTCGTGCGCAGCAGCGGCGCCGAGGGGCCGGCCACCGTCAGCACCTCGGCCTCGCTGGTCGCCGGCCCGACCATCATGGCCTCCGGCAGCACGACTTCGACCGGCAGCGGGTCGGTGCAGGCCGCGAGGGCGAAGGGGATCACGAGGAACAGGAACAGGACGAGCCGACGGGGACGCATGCAGACCTCCAGCGACCCCGGCCGTGCCACCGGTTGGGGTCGCCCGAGGAGAGGAGCAAGGGCCGTGCCTGGGCTGGGAGGCCAATTCGCGGGGACTTTCTATGCCCGGTTGCAGGGCGTCTACTCGCGGGAGAAGGCGGGGTGAGCGCCCAGGCCGTCGTAGTCTCTGCCCGATGACCGCCAGGCTGCTGACCCTGGTGCTCGCATGCCCGCCCGACGCGGCGGACACAGCCGACTCCTCGACCTGGTGGACCGACCCGACGGAGACCACGGAGACGGCCGACAGCGCAGACACCGCGGACACGGAGCCCCTCGACGGCCCGATCGTCATCCACGCCGTGTGTCACGGTGAGAAGGAGGACGGCGAGGACCCCGGCCTGACCGAGGAGGGCGCCGAGCGGGCCGAGGCCCTGGCGGTGGTGATGGTCGACGTGCCCCTGGTGGCCATCTACGCCACCGACCTGCGCCGCACCCAGGAGACCGTCCAGCCCACCGCCGACGCCCACGGCCTGGAGATCGAGACCGAGATCGACCCCGAGGGGGAGCTGGTGGAGCACCTGCTGGCGACCCACACCGACGACGAGGTGCTGCACGCCGGCCACAGCTACACCCTGCCGGACTTCTTCGAGATCCTGGGGCTGGACCCGGTGCCCGAGGTCTCCGGCTATGGGCAGCTCTGGTCGATCACGGTGGCCGAAGACCGGACGGTGACGGTGCTGGAGGGGTTCTTCGGCGAGGAGTGAGGGCCCCCGACACCTCCTCGGCGATCGTGATCACCGGCGCGTAGAGGTTGCCGTTGAAGCAGGCACCCTTCCCCGAGACCGCGCGACACCCGCTCTCGACCTCGAAGAGAGCCCGAGTGGGGCCCGAACCGCGGCGTGGGCGGGCGCCGGTGGAGTGGCGAAGTGGTTCGCCGTTCCTCTGCGCGGAAGCTCGTCACCTTCAGAGACCCCACCCAGGTCTCCCGAAGAGGCGCTACTCCTCGCCCTCGTCCGCTCCGAAGGCCCGCGGCACTGCACGCCAGGGCAGGACCTGCACGTCGGACCGGCGCTGGGGATGTCGTCCACCGTAGACCACGCGGTAGCGGGCGCCGGAGGCCGACCCGGAGCGCTGCAGCAGCCCCCTCAGCCGCATCAGCGAGCGGCTCCAATCTCCGGCGACGGTTCGGCCCGACTTGATCTCCACCAGGTCCAGGCCGGAGCTGCTCTCGTCGACCAGGTCCACCTCCAGCCGCCGCGCATCCCGGTAGTGGAAGAGCCGGGGGAGGCGACCGCGGTGGCTGTGGGCCTTGAGGACCTCCGAGACCACGAAGCTCTCGAAGATCGCCCCGCGCTGGCTGTGGTGGCGGAGCTCTTCCGGCGAGCGAATGCCGAGCAGGAAGCACACCAGCCCGGAGTCCAGGAAGTGGAGCTTGGCGGCCCGGGTCATCTGCTTTCGCACCGAACGATGCCAGGCTGGGAGGCGGTGGACCAGGTACCCGGCCTCCAGGACCGACAGCCACGCGCGGGCGGTCGGCTGGGAGACCCCGGCGTCCGAGCCGAGCGCGGAGAGGTTGATCACCTGCCCCGTGCGGCCAGCAGCGAGCCGGACAAAGGTCGTGAAGGCCTCCAGGTCGCCGACCCTGTAGACCTGACGGACGTCCCGCTGCACGTAGTTGAAGAAGTAGTCCCCGAGCCACTGGGTGGGGGGGATGCCCACGTCGTGGATGCGGGGGTAGCCACCGGTCCAGACCACGTCCCAGAGCTCCACGGGTGGATCGGGGAAGCGAGCGAGCTCCTCGAGGCCCAAGGGCAGCAGGGTACACACGCCGGTCCGGCCCGCCAGCGACTGGGTGACGGCCTGGGACACGGCCAGGTTCTGGGAGCCCGTCAGGACGAAGCGGCCCGGAGTGGGGTCCTCGTCCACCTCCACTTGGAGGTAGCCGAGCAGCTCCGGGACGTGTTGGATCTCGTCGAGGACAGCTCCGGCCCGGACGTCGTCGATGAACGCCAGGGGATCCTCCCGCGCGAAGGCCTGGATGTCGGCCCGCTCGAACGAGTGGTAGGCGAGGTCGCCGAAGACGGACCGGCACAGGGTGGTCTTGCCGGACTGGCGGGGTCCGAGCACCGTGACGATCGGATACCAGCCGGCGAGCCGCTCGAGGACTGGGGCGAGGGTGCGGTCGACCATGGTGCACGGATCATAAGTTACTTCTTCAATCCGTGCAGGACCGGTCTCGCCGGGTCGAGGCTGGAGGGGATGGTCGGGCAATGCCATGACCGCGTCTCCGAGCGGCGCCAACCGGACGGTCATCCGAGTCGAGGGCGGGCGCGATCCGTCGAAGACGGCGGGCATCACGGCGCGGTGAGCGGTCAGCTACCAGTGGTGTCGGTTCGCCGGCTCTGGGGCATCGTGCCCCCCGTGCACCGAGAGGGTGTCGGGATGCACGACAGCCATCGGATCCCGCCCCATCCGGCAGGTCCCACAGGGATGGAGGGCCGCCTCGGCGTCCCGGGCCACCCAGGCCAGGATCTCCTCGTCGGTGGTCACCCCCCGACCCCCACCACCTCCAACCCCATCGCCAGTGCGGCCGCCCCGAGCTGCCGATCATGGGTGGCCATCGTCGGCCGCCCCCTGTCCAACTCCGCCCAGAGCACGGCGGTGGAGAGGTGGATGGCGTCCAGGGTGCCCAGGGGTGTGGGGAACGGGTCCGCGGCACGCCGCAACACCGCCCGGGTGACCTCGACCCGGTCGATGCGCTCGAGCAGACGCAAGGCCAGTGCCCGTCGCTCGGGAAGCTCGTCCTCTCCGAGGAGCCCCTGGCGCGTGCGGCGGTCGAGCGTGCGCAGACACTCCACCTCGGTGATGGCGCTGGTGACCGGGTGGCGGATGTCCGACCACTCCGCCAGCCGATCGGGCTGACCGAGGACGACCCGCAGCAGCACCGAGGGGTCGACGTAGGCGATCACGTGCGGTCGGCCCGCTCCGCCAGCAGGCCCTCGACGACGTCCCTGCTCTCCCGGGTGGGTCCGGGGATGGCGACATCACCCAGCGGTCCCGACGCCGCGCGCACCACCAACCCCAGGGAAGGGTCATCGATGGGGACGATGCGGGCGATGGGCTGACGGCGATCGAGCACGGTGATGGTCTCCCCCCGGCGCACCTCCCGCAGGTGAGCACTGAGGTGGGCCTTCAGGTCTGCAGTGCCGACGCGCTTCATGACTATATGATAGTCATGAGTAGTCACTTCGGCAACAGGGAGCTCCCCCAGCGCAGACTGGAGTAGCTCCCTGCTCAGCCGCGAGTCCCCCTCGCCGCCCGAAGCGGCCTCGACGCCAGGCGGGCCACCCCTGTGCGGAGCTCGCGTGGGTCGGGAGCGGTGCCGCCAGCGTCGAGCGTCAACGGCGCCGGAGCTTCGACGAGGGTAGTGAGCACGGAGGCCGGCCCTCGACGCACCTCGCGCTGGGCGGCCTGCCACAGCTCGACCAGCGCGGGCCAGCAGGAAGGGTCCAGCCCGAGGCGCTCCGAGCAGGCGGCGATCTGGGGGTGGTACATGGCCTTCCTCCGAGGTCGAGAGCATCCTACGCGGGGCGCTCGCTACCTTGGAGAGGCCGAAGTCGGCTACCTGGGCACGTCGGTCGACGGCGCCGGCGACGTGGATGGAGACGGCCTGGGCGACCTGGTCTGGGGTGGCGCGGGGATCACCACCGGGGACCTGGACGCCGTGGCCGTGCGCCTGCCGGGCGAGGACTGGGGCGACTTCGCTGGCGGCGCCGGCTGGCAGCGGCGACTTCGACCCCGACGTGCACCGCAGGCACACCTCCGCCCTCCCTCTCGGGGGGAGCGGGCCCGGGAGGTTGCAGAGACCGCCGCCGTGAGTGAGAGTCCACGCCCCCAGAGGCGCGGGGAGACCGGTGGCCACCCACAGCAGCAGCGACAGCGAAGTCGAGCTGGCCCAGGGACTGGGCCTCCCCGAAGCCCTGGCGATCGGCATCGGCACGATGATCGGGGCGGGCATCTTCGTGCTCCCGGGCTTCATCATCGCGCGGGCCGGCCCGGCTGTTCCGACCCATCGCCCTGGCAGGGGCCAAGGTGGTGTCCCACGTGCCCATCGCCCACTCGGTGGCCGCGGGCCTCGTCAGCACCGCCGGGGCCACCCAGGCGGAGGTGATGTTGCTGGGCTGGCCCCCCGAGAAGGCCGGCAGGGGACTGGTCGTGGCTGTCCCACCACGCCCGAGCCCACCTGTTGCTGCTCCGCGAGGAGGGTCCGATCCCGCCGCGGCGCATCGTGGTCTTCGTCGGGGGGGACCCCCACGCCGACCTGGCCCTGCTGATGGCCACGCGCATGAGCACCGCCTGGCGGGCCGAGCTGAGCGTCATCTCCCTGCTTCCCCCGGACACCCCGGCCGAGGACCTGGAGACCGCTGAGCTCGACCTGGCCGAGGAGATGACCGACTACGTGCGGGCCTCCTTCTCGTCCGCCTCCGCAGACTCGCCCCAGGCGCTGGTGAGGGCCCATCCCAGCCAGCCGGTCGAGCTCTGGATGTGAGCAGCCCCGGGGCGCCGTCGGCTCACCCCAGCCGGACAGGACCCGTCGTCCACGAGGCACACCCACGCCCTCGCGCACGCCGGACGGTGACCGTGGTGGAGGGGTTCTTCGACAAGGAGTGAGGACCGCCGGTC
>CAZCVP010000180.1:2583-17508 GCA_964501915.1 uncultured Enterobacterales bacterium | reverse complement strand
AGCTGACCCACCAGATGCTCGCCTACTCCGGCAGGGGCCGTTTCGTCATCGAGGCCATCGACCTCTCGAACCTCGTCAAGGAGATGACCCACCTCCTGGAGGTCGCCCTGAGCCCCAAGGCCGTCCTGCGCTACGAGCTCGCCGAGGGCCTCCCCCTGGTCGAGGCCGACGCCGCCCAGCTCCGGCAGATCGTGATGAACCTCATCACCAACGCCTCCGACGCCGTCGGAGAGGTGAGCGGCTACATCATCGTGCGCACGGGGGTGCTGTCCGCGGACCGCCCCTACCTGGAAGACCTCGAGCTGGGAGAGCAGCTCGAACCCGGCACCTTCGTCTTCCTCGAGGTCTCCGACACCGGCCGAGGCATGGACCGTGCGACCAGGGACCGGATCTTCGACCCCTTCTTCACCACCAAGGAGACCGGGCGAGGACTGGGACTCGCCGCCGCCCTCGGCATCGTGAGGGGCCACGACGGTGCCCTCAAGGTCTACTCGGAGCCCGGCCGAGGAACCACGGTGAAGGTGCTGCTTCCCGTCGCCCCGGCAAAGCTCCAGCCCGGCACGGGCCAGGGCGCCGAGGGCGCCGAGGGCGCAGAGATCCCCCCTGGCCTGACGGTCCTGGTGGCGGACGACGAGCCGTTGATCCGCCGCGTGGCTCGGTCGGCCCTCGCCCGGGGCGGCGCCCAGGTGCTCGTCGCCCCCGATGGCCAGGAGGCGGTGGAGCTCTTCCGGGACCACGCGACGGAGATCGACGTCGTGGTCCTCGACCTGACGATGCCCCGCCTCAGCGGCCTCGAGGCCTTCTCCCGCATCCGTGCCATCCGCTCGGACGTGCCGATCCTGATGACGAGCGGCTACAGCGAGCAGGAGGCCACGAACCACCTCGCGGGCAAGGGGCTGTCCGGGTTCATCCAGAAGCCCTGGACCGCGCCGGAGTTCCTCGCGAAGGTGGCGGCGGTCGTGAGCGCCGCGAAGTAGGCCGGCTGCCGGGCTTCACTTCGTCCCCCCGGCCCGGAACGTCTGCCCCCGGTCCCCTCCCGCGGCGGCGGGACTTCTGGAGGCCTCGCGGCTTCGCGCTCGGAGGAGGGCCGGCCGGACCGGGAGAACCCCGTGCCGCGCCCGCCCCGCTGCTGGCCACCTCGCTGGTCACTCCTGGACATGGTCGTGCTCCTGGGGGACGGGACGGAGGATCAGTCGGGAGAGGGTCCCGGAGCGGCGGCTGCGGAGCGCCGCCTGGAGGGCGTCGTCGTCGACCTCGACCAGTCCCCGGCGGACCGCCCCCAACACCAGGTGCAGCATCGTGCGCAGCTCGGGCTTGGAGCCCAGGCCACTCGCCCGCTCGAAGTCGGCGAACAGGTCGTTGTCGGGCCGGCAGCGACGGAGCATCTCCGCCACGGCCCGCTCCGCCGTGATCGGGCCCCCGGCATCGCGGACGACCGTGGCAAGGGCCACGACCCAGCGCTCGTTGCCCGGCTGACGGACCTCGTGGTGCAGCAGCTCCAGCTCGCCACGCATCACCAAGGCCTCTGTGGGAGCGTCCACCAGCACGCCCAGCTCGCGGCCCCGGGCCTGGCGGTCCAGGACCCGGTCTACCTGCATGACGCCACCGGCGTCACCCTGCTGGACACCTACACCTTCCCCGTGGAGGCTGGTGACGGTGTCAGTGTCGAGCGAGTGGACCTGGACGTGGGCGACACGGAGAAAGACTGGGCCGCGTCGGAGTGAGCGGACGGGTCCAGCCCGGGGCTGGAGTCCTGCTTCTGAGGCTTCGAGGCTGCCGGCGACGCCGGGCTACCAGGGGTGCTCGGTCCCGTCCCACTGGAGGAAGCGCCCGGCGTCTTCCGGGGTCAGGCCGTCGATCACGGCCAGCATGCCGCCCACGGACTGCTCGGGGGTCAGCGAGGCGCGGGGTCCACCCATGTCCGTCGCCACCCAGCCCGGGTTGAAGACCACGGAGGTGATGCCCAGCGGGGCGAGGTCGAAGGCCATCGCCCTGGCGAGCATGTTGAGCGTGGCCTTGCTGGCGCAGTAGCCGTAGTTGCCTCCGCTCGACTTGCGCCCGATGGAGCCCAGCCAGGAGCTGGTGGAGGCGACCCGGGGTCGCGTGCCGGCCTGGAGCAGGTCCACCAGGGCCTGGGTCACCAGCACCGGGCCGAGGGCGTTCACCTCGACCATGCGCAGGACACCGCTGGGCTCCAGGCTGCCGAAGCGGACGTTGGCCTGGTCACGGGGCACGCTCCGGCTGTTGATGCCGGCGTTGTTCACCAGCAGGTCCAGGTGGTCGGTCTGCTGGCCGAGGAGCTCGCGAGCGGCGGCGATCGAGCTCGGGTCGGCCACGTCGAGGGCGATCGGCTCGATCCGGTCCCCGTGCTGCTGCCGGAGAGCGGTCAGGCTCTCGGCGGCCTCCGGCCGGCGAGTGGCCGCGAAGACCCGACCGCCGCGCTCCAGGAGCTGGCGGGTGAACTCGAGGCCCATGCCACGGCTGGCGCCGGTGACCATCGCGGTGTTCATGACAGCTCCTCTCCGGTGGTGCAGGCCCCGGGCGGGAGGCGACGCACAGGGAGTCGGTAACCGGCGCACGGCCGACACCACCTCTGCTGCTCTCGCCGCGACGGTGTCCGGTTTCTGGCCTCACAGGGGTCTGTGACCGGACCCTCCGGACGCCGTCGCCCTGCTCCAGCAGGGGGCAGCGGTCACCACTGGGCGCAGGCCGGGCAACGAGGGCGTCCGATCCTCGGGGGGCGTGGCCCTCGTCGCCACGGGATCAGCGAGGGCCGCGTCCACGTCGTCGTACCGGGTCTCCGTCGCGCTCGGGTACACCGCGCCGTCCCGGTCGTCGCAGTCGTCGCCCGCCCCCGATGGCAGGCTGTCGGGGCGAGGTCCGTGGCGCTCGGAGGGACCTGACTGCGCGGTCCGACCGCTGCACGCGGCACAGGTCTTGGCGGCACGACGCCGTCAGGGGACCCCCAGCTCCACCGCGGCCCACATCAGCGCCAGCACGAGCGCGACCCAGCCCAGGAAGACGACCAGGCCGACCCCCGCGACGAGCAGCACCACCAGAGTCCCACCGCCGAGGGCGATCGCCGCTCCGGTACCCCGCCGCTGGGAGCGGAGCCGAGCGGTCACGCCGAGCGCCACGGCGGCGCTGGCCGACAACATCGAGACGGCCAGCGCCGCGCCGACCCCGAGCAGCAGCGGCCGCAGGTCGCTGGACACTCCGTAGAGCTGGGGCTCTTCCAAGCTCCGTAGCAGGCGCCCACGCAGGGTGGCGCCGAGACCGCAGGCCACCGCGACCGACACCACGGCGCACGCGGCGCTGGCCAGAGCAGCCCGGGGAAGCCGCGGCGTCCTCGCGTCGCTGTCGTCGGGATGGAGCTGGGCCAGGGTGCGACTCCCTCGAGTGGCGCGGGGGAGGCCCATCCTGGCTTCGACCCGCGCTCGAGGGCAAGCGTCCACCGAGGGAGAGCCTCCGGGACCCGTGGGCGGCACGTGTTCTCTGTTCCTGCTCCACGGTTCGAGGCGGCGCTACCTCCACACCGACAGGACCTCGGGCTCAGCCCCGATCTCGACCCCCTCGATGGTCACCACACCCCGCTCGTCGGCATCGACCGCGCCGGACTGGGCGCCCATCGACCATGTCACCTGCTCCCCCGGCAACAGACGGAAGGCCTGCACGCGACGGAGCGTCACGTCGACCACGATCGGCAGCGGACCGTCGGGGCGGTCCCCGGTCGTGGGGTAGCCCTCGTCCGGCGGTGGCTCGCCGTCGCCGTCCTCCACGTAGAGGGCGACCTCCCATCGCTCCCAGGTGTCGACCACCGACGCGGGCTGCCAGCGCAGCGATCGATTCCAGGCCCCGGCGAGCTCACCGCTCCAGCCGCTGTCCCCCGCGATCGTCGGGTCGCCCGAGTAGCCTGCCTGGGCGTCCCAGGGACGCAGCCCGTTCCCACTGCCGTCGCCCGGATCCCGGTCGTGGCTCGACCGGGTGAAGGCGGGGAAGGAGCGGTCACGGTGGAGCTGGCTCTCGGGTTCCCAGTCCAGGTCCCACCAGGCCTCCCCGAGGACCGGATCCGGGGTCTCGTGACCCCCTTCGTCCCAGACGGCGTAGTGGCCGACACGCTCGACCTGGAGGGACTCGTAGAAGCTCTGCCCGGTCAGGGGACTGGGCCGGACAACGGCTCCGAAGTGGACGCTGCTGTCGTCCTTGCCGTGCTGGAGGGCCAGCCACTGGTCCCGGGCCTCGGGGTCCTCCTGGAGGGCGCGGGTGAGATCCAGAGTCTCCCAGGCGGACCGGCCACTGTCGTCCGGCAGCCCCTGCTCGGGCGATCCCCAGATGGTCACGAGGTCTTCGGACCTCGTGACCCCCGTGTTGACAGGCACGGTCTGACCACGGGTCGCTCGAACGGCGGCGAAGTGGCGACCGCGCAACAGTCCCAACGTGGCCGCCCCGGCCCCACCCATGGACCGTCCCTCGATCACCACCCGCTCGGGGTCCGCCTGGGGCCAGGTCCGGAGCACCCAGGCCAACAGGTGGAGGACACGCCGCTGGGTATAGGGCAGGTTCGCCCCGGTGGCCTCCCCGCTCGGCAGACCCTCCGCGTAGCCCCACCAGCAGGTGTTCTCCGGGTCGTGGGGGGACACCAGGATCTCGTCCGGGTTCGGGTTCTCCGAGGGGTCCCCACCGAGACCGTGCAGCCTCACCCGAACGGACAGCTTCACTGGCACGTCCTCGCCCACCGGGACCATCACGACGCTGTCGAAGCCCCTCCCATCGAAGCCGGGTGCGTCGAGGAAGGTGTCGGTGACCTGCTGCACCCGGTGCAGCTCCCAGCCCTCCCAGCTCTCGGTCTCGACGAGGATCGGAGAGGGGGGCTGGATGGTGTCAGCGACACCGAGCACCACCCTGACGGTCTCCCGCTCGTCCTCCGTCCAGGCCGTGAACCTCAGCAGGTGGCTGGGGCCGCCCTGGGTGAAGTCCGGCGTGAAGTCGACCTGGCCCTCCTCCTCGCTCCACCGCGCACCGGGAGGAAGACCGGAGACCCGCACCCGGACTCCCAGGTCCCGCCGCTCTCCCACGGCCAGCCTGAGTCGCCAGGGCTCCCCCTCGACCGCCTCCTGGGGGCCCGGGTCCACCAGCAAGGGCTCCGGCGCGCAGCCGAGGCCGGCGAGGGAGAGGGTGAGGAGCAGTGGGGGCACGGTCCAACGATAGGCAGGGGGGACGGGCGGTTCAATCCGTACTTCGGCGAGGTGCCGCCGATCCGGGGGCCCGAAGACCCCCGCCCTCACCAGCTCCCAGTGGCCGCCAGCAACTGCACCGCCGCCGTGTCCCGCTCGACCCGGTCCAGCAGCTCGTTGAGGTGGGCCTGGTCGACCATCAGCCGGGCCTCCTCGACCTCCAGCCAGGTGCCGCTGCCAGCGCCAAAGGCCCGCTGGGCGAGGTCCAGCGACGCCGTGGCCAGCTCCAGCTCCCGCTCCACGGCACCGCTCGAGGAACGAGCCCGCTCCAGGCGCTCCCAGGCGAAGCGGACCTCTTCGGTGGCGGTCTCCTCGGCCCGCTGCCAGGCCAGGCCCGCCAGCCGCAGCCCGCTGGCGCTCTCCGCCAGCTTGGCCCTGCGATATCCCCCGGCGAAGAGCGTCCAGTCCGCGCTGGCCACGAACATCCACGGCGTCTTGTCCTCGTCGCCGAAGGGCGGGACCTGGTTGTAGCTCCAGGTGAACCGGGCGTTGAGGTCCGGCAAGAAGCTGCCGATCTCGACCGAGCGCTGGTACTCGGCCACGGTGCTGCGCTCGGCAGCCGCCCTGAGGTCCGGCCGCCGACTCAGCGCATCGGCCATGGCCTCCTCGAAGCTCGCCGGCAGCGGCGGCAGGTCGGGCAGCTCGAGGACCTCCGGGGGCTGCAGTCCCGTCAGCCGTGTGAACGACCACGCCGCCTGGGCGAGCTGCTCCCGGACCATGGCCACCTGGCGCTCGGCGACGCTCACGCCCAGCCGGGCCTGGATCGCCGCCCGCTCGGGCGCGACCCCCGCCGCCACCTGGCGCTCCGCCAGCTCGAGCTGGTGACCGGCGTTGACCACCGCCGCCTCGGCCAGGCGCAGCGCTTCGCGGCTGCTGGCCAGGCCGTAGAAGGCCTGGGCGGCACCGGCTCGGACCCGGAGGCGGGCCATGTCGGCCTCGTGCTCCGCCGCGCGGGTCATGGCGTAGGTCCCGCGAAGGGTCGGCAGGGCCTCTCCCGAGAACAGCGGCTGCACCACCGAGGCGTTGCCCGACCAGTACTGCTGGGCCTGGATGACCGTGGGCTCCAGGTCGTCGGGGTCGATGAAGGTGAGCATCTCCTCGGGGAGCGTAGCCGCGAGGTCCCACTCGATCGCCCGCTCGTTGCGGGTCCAGGTACCCGACACCACCACCCAGGGCGCCAGGGCCGACCAGGCCTGCCCCTTCAGCGTGCCGACCTGGAGGGCCTGCTCGCGGGAGAGGGCCAGGTCCAGGTTGTTGTCCTCGGCGGCCGCCATCGCCTCGTCCAGGGTCAGCGCCCAGGCCTCCCCCGAGACCCCGCCGATCAGGACCCCGGCCAGCACGACCTTGGCCGCCACAGCCAGCTTGCGCCGACCGTTGACGCGCTGCAGCAGTCCCCTCAGGTCCTCGACGATGCCGTAGAGCGTGGGCACCATCACCAGGGTGAGCACGGTGGCGAAGGCGAGCCCGAAGATCACGGCCACGGCCATCGGTCCCCAGAAGCCGGCCGAGCTGCTCCCGAGGATCAGCCGGCCCTTGACGAAGTCGAAGCTCACGCCCGTCGCCATCGGCACCAGGCCCAGGATGGTCGTGATGGCGGTGAGCACCACGGGACGGAATCGGGTCATGCCTCCCTCGACCAGGGCGTCGCGCACCGACAGCCCCCGCGCCCGTAGCTGTTCCACGTAGTCGAGCAACACGATCGCGTTGTTGACGACCACGCCCGCGAGGGAGATCACGCCGATGCCGGTCATCATGATGCCGAAGGGGGTGCCCGTGAGGACGAGCCCCCACAGCACCCCGACCAGCGAGAGCACCACGCTGGCCAGGATGATGGCCGGCATGAAGAGGCTGTCGAACTGGGTCACGAGCACCAGCAGGATCAGGGCGATGGCGATCATGAACGCCCGGCTCAAGAACTCCTGGGCCTTGCGCTGCTCGTCGTCGGCCCCGCCCATGCGCAGGTGGAAGCCCTCCGGCACCGCGTAGTTGTCGAGCACCTCCTGGACCTGGGCCCGCACGGCGTTCTCGTTGAAGCCCTCCAGGATGTCGCCTTCGATGGTGACCACCAGGTCCTGGTCCAGGTGGCGGATGGCCCCCGATCCACCAGCGAGCTCGAAGGAGGCCACCGTGGACAGGGCCACGGGGAACTTGTCCGGACTCGTCATCTCCGAGCCCGGCAGCCGCAGGTCCAGCACGGACTGCACGTCGTCGCGGTATCGAGGCGCCACGACGACCACGATGTCGTGCTCGTCGTCGCCCTCGCGCAGCGTGCTCGCCACCTGGCCGGACACCGCCGTGCGCACGGCGTTGCCCACCGTGCGGGTGTCCAGGCCGACCCGCTTGGCCGCTCCCCGGTCGACCCGCAGCCGCAGCTCCGGGCGACCGATCCGGTAGTCGTCGCTCAGCTCGGTGACGCCGGGCACCTCCTTGAGGGTCCGGCGGAGCTGCCGGGCCAGCTCACCGACCTCGTGGAAGTCCTCGCCGGAGACCTCGACCGAGACCGGTGCCCCGACCGGGGGGCCCATGTCCTCCTTCTCCACCGACAGCTCGGCCCCCGGGATCCCGCCGACCACCGCCCGCAGGCGCTCGATGGTGAGCAGGCTGGACTCGTCCCGGATCGGCTCACCGGGCTCGGCGCCGTTGCGATCGGGCAGGAAGTCCAGGTTGATCTGGGCCTGGTTCGGTGCCGCCTGGGCCCCGGTGAAGTCCTGGCCGCCACCGGTGACCCCGCTCTCGGCCACGGCGTACTCGACGTTGCGCTCGGTCGCCAGCGCCGCCTCGATGCGACGCACGATGCGGTCCGTGGTCTCCAGGTCCGTGCCATCGGGGGCCCGGACCATGATGAAGCCGCGCTCGGGCTGGGTGTTGGGGAAGAACTCCGTGCCGTGGTTCAGGGCGCCGTAGGCCACCACGCTGCCGACGAGCACCGCCACGCCGAGGGCGGCTGAGCGGTAGCGGTGATCGATGGACCACTCCAGGAGCGAGCGGTAGCGGCGCATCACCGGGCCGACCACCGGCTCCCGCTCCGCCCGCTCGCGGGCTCCCCGGGTCACCTTCATGAACACCGCCGTGAACACCGGCAGGATGAAGACCGCGACCACCAGGCTGGCCACCAGGACCGCGATCAGCGTCTTGGGCAGGTAGCCCATGAAGCTGCCCATCACGCCCTCCCAGAAGGCGAGGGGGGCGAAGGCGGCCACCGTGGTCGCGGTCGAGGCCGCCACCGCCACGGCGACCTCGCGGGTGCCGTCGACGCTGGCCTGGATCACCGTCTTGCCCAGCTCGACGTGGCGGTAGATGTTCTCCACCACCACGATGGCGTTGTCCACCAGCATGCCCAGCGCCAGGATCAGGCTGAAGAGCACGACCATGTTCAGGGTGAAGCCCGCCATCTGGATGACGAGCATCGCGATGAGCATCGACAGCGGGATCGCCAGGGCCACGAACAAGCTGTTGCGGGCCCCCATCACGAAGAAGATGACGCCCACCACCAGCAGCAACGCGGTGATGATGTTGTTCTCCAGCTCGGAGACCATGTCGCGGATCATCGTGGACTGGTCGCTGAGCAGGGCGAAGGTCACGCCTTCGGGCCAGTCCGCCGCCAGCTCGCGGGTGGCCTGCTTGGCCGCCTCGGCGACCTCGACGATGTTGGCGCCCGTGCGCTTGGTGATCGAGAGGCTCACCGCCCGCTCGCCGTCGAGCCGCGCGTAGCTGGCCCGGGTGGCGTAGGTGTCGACCACCGTGGCCACGTCGCGCACGAAGACCGGGCGGTCGCCGCGGCGCTCGATCGCCACCTCCTCCACCTGGGCGGGCTCGGTGAAGTCGCCCGGGACCCGCAGCAGGATCGACGCCTCGGTGGCGTCGACCTCGCCCCCGGGGATGTTCACGTTCTCCGAGGCGATCGCGTTGACGACGTCCTGCAGACCGAGGGCGTAGTGGGACAGCCGGATCGGGTCGACCTGGACCTCGACCTGCCGGGTCAGCCCGCCCGTCAGGGTGACGTCGAGCACGCCCGGGATGCGGGAGATGCGGTCCTGGAGCGGCTCGGCCAGCTCCTTGAGGCCCTCCTCGTCGAGCTCACCGGCGACCGTCACGATCAGGATCGGGAAGTCCGAGAAGCTGATCTCGCGGACCTCGGGCTCCTCGGCGTCGCTGGGGAGCTTGGGCTTGGCCCGGTTGACCTTGTCCCGCACGGTCTGCATCGCCGTGTCGATGTCGACGTCGGGCTCGAACTCCAGCGAGATGATGCTCGCGCCCTCGGCCGAGGTCGAGCGCATCGCCTTGACATCCTGGACCGAGCCCAGCTCGTTCTCCAGCGGGATCGTGATCAGCCCCTCGATGTCCACCGGCGCCACGCCGATGTAGGGCGTGGTGACCATGACCACCGGGATCGGGATGTCCGGAGCCGACTCCCGCGGCATGCCCAGGTAGGACTGCAGCCCGAAGACGAAGATGCAGAAGGCCGCCAGCAGCACCGTGGTCGAGGAGTTGACGATCCGAGCGATCATCTAGAAGATCGCCCGACCCTGCTCACAGCACCGTCCCTCGCGGGCGACCAGCAGCGGGTCCCCCTCCACGAGGTCCCGGTGGCCGGTGATCACGAGCTTCTCGCCGACCTCGACGCCGCTGGCGATCACCACCTGGTCCCGGACGATGCTGCCGAGCTCGACCGTCCGCCACTCGGCGACCCCGTCGACCTCGACGAAGACCCCCTGGTCGTGCAGGCGGGTGACGATCCAGTCCTGGGGGATGACCAGGGCCTCCTCGTTCGAGTCCTGGGCGATGCGCACCTGGGCGATCATGCCCGGCAGCAGGCTCCCGTCCCGGTTGGGCACGTCGACCACGACCCGGAAGGCCCGCGTCTCGAGGTTGGCCGCCGGGGAGATGTGGGAGACACGGCCCTCGACCACGCCAGAGCGGGCCTGGGTGGTCACCATCGCCACGTCGCCGACCGAGAGCCTCACCACGTCGCGGTCCGGGACCGCCAGGCTCACCTGGGCCGGGTGGAGCTGCACGACGCGGGCGACGGTGCTGCCGGGTCCTGCGACTTCCCCCTCCTCGAGGGCGACCGCGGCGACGACACCGGCGAAGGGTGCCCGGACCGTGGCACGCGACGCCCGGGCCGTGGCCTGGGCCACCGCAGCCTCGGCGACCTCGAGCTGCGTCGCCGCGGTGACGATCTGCGTCTGGGTGGCCAGATCGCCGAGGCGGGTGGTCCGCTCGACCTCCGCCATGGCGGCCACGAGCTGCGCCTGGGCCTGGTCGAGGCCGGCCTGGTGGAGGTCGGCGTCGATGCGGGCCAGCACCTGCCCCGCGCGGACCCGGTCGCCGTCGTCGACCAGGACCGCCATCACCAGGCCGCCGAGGGCGCTGGCGACGTCGGCATCGCGGGCCGCCTCCACCTCTCCGGGCAGCGAGATCACGGTCTCGGCGGAGGAGGGCGCGAGGGCCGCGACCTCCACGCGGACCGAGGCGTCAGGTGGAGGGGTGGCGGCGGCCTGTGCCGGGCCCTCGGAGGCGGCGGGTTGGGTGCAGGCGGCGAGCAGCAGGGCCACGGAGGCGCAGGAGAGCAGGCGGGTCATCGGGGGGCCGCTCCGATCGGTATGGGGTCGAGGGTGGGGGCGTCTCCGAGGACTGCGGACATCCTGCCCCGCCATCGTTGGCTCCCCTCTCCCGACGACCGGGTGGGCTCAACGCCCTGAGGGTAGCTCAGATCCAGGACCGACGCCAGCCGCGCCCTCGACGCGGGAACGCATACCGTCCGGTGAGGCGTCGGAACTCCTCCGTCACCGTTGGCGACGGCGACGTGTCGACCCGGACCACCGAGACCCTCCCGCCGCGCCCTTCGGGTCCGCCGGAGCCCCTCGGAGTCGCCACCCCACCGCCAGCAGCCCGACCCACCCCACCAGGCCGCCCCGAGGCCCGCACCCGCAGGCGCCCTCCTCGGCAGGGGGCGGCGGTCGCGCGTCGTCGTCCCCCGCCGGCTCGTCCGTGTCCGTCGGCGACACCCCCGAGTCCTCGACGCCCTCCCGCCGGCCCGAGTCTTCACCGCCCGTGTCGTCCTCCTCCCACCAGCACGCCTCCACAGACGGCGAGAGCTGTCCCCCGCCGTCCTCCTGCTGCAGCCGGAAGCAGTCCGAAGGCTCATCGGCCCGATCCAGGTACTGCTTGGCCTCGAAGGCGTCCTCGCTGTCGTAGAGGCGGATCGTGTGGATCAGCGCCGGCTCCCGCACACCCGTGGGGTCCACCACGTGCACCTGGTAGACCGACCGCAGCGACGGGTCCGGCACGGCGGGCGTCAGCGCCAGGGTGTAGCGGCGCGGCGTCTCCCAGTCGCAGGGGCCCACCTCCGCCGGCTTCGGGTCCCAGGCGGCGAGGATCTCCAGGCCCGGAGCCACAGTGAGAGGCTCCAGCACCCCACTCCCGGTCTCGAAGGTCGTGGTGCGCTCGATGGAGTCGCCGGAGGTCACCGAGACGCGGTGGACCGTGTCCGCCGCCAGCGCTCGGTCCGGGCGCAGCGCCACCCAGCAGTGCTGCTCGTGGGGCCCCTCGTGGTCGTAGCACCAGCGAGTCCGGGTGCCCGCCACCTCGCCCTCCTCCCCCTCCAGCACCAGGTCGAAGGTCTCCACGTCTCCGACCCCGATGAGGCCGAGGAGCAGCCGCGCGTTCCGGGGAGCATCCGTGTCCCCGTCCTCGGGCACCACGAAGCGGACCGTCAGCGGCTCCTCGGGACAATCCCCCGCTGGCCCAGCGACGGCCAGGGGCACCAGCGCGGTCCACAGCATGCCCTCTGAGCATGCCACGCCACGGGCTGGACAGCCTGGTGACAGCGCTCTTCGCCCAGCTTCTGGCCCTGCCTGCCTGGGCACAGGCGCTTCGAGCGCACTCCACCGCCCTGAACAGGCTGCTCAGCCAGACTCCGGACACGGCGAGAGCTCCCCGGCGGGCACCTCGGTCAGGCCCCCGACCGGGAGCTCTTCTGCCATCGCCAGTCCCATCGCGGCCCCTGTCCTCGGCGCGGACCTCCGCACGGTCTCCCGGGCGGCCTCGAGTACATCGCCGGCCTTCCGCAGGCCCAGGTGCCAAGTCCTCGCCACCTACGCCGCCAACCTGGACCACATCCACCTGTTCCGGACCGTCGAGGAGGTCCGGGAGCTGGTGCAGGGTGCCGGCTGGTCGATCGAGACCGAGCGCATCGTGCCGATCGACGGGACGAGCTGGGAGCCTGAGATGCGCGACGTGCCGTTCAGCTACGCGTCGGTGCTGGTGGAGGAGGGTGAGCAGACCTCGCCAGCGTCATCGTACGACCTTGAACGCGAACATCGGGTTCTGTGTCGCCCCGTAGATCCGCGTCCACAGGGGGAGGACCATCTCGGTACCGCGTGCGTTGGAGAGGTCGCCGAGATCCAGCACGTCCTTCCAGCCGAACCACTCGCGCAGGTAGCCGGAGACCGAGGCCTTGGCGTCGGCGTCGTTGCCGGCGACGAACATCGTGTGGTCGCCGTCGGCGAGCTGTCCGGGGTCGATCATCAGGTGGGCGTTGACCGTGTTGAGCGTCTTGACGACGCGGGCGCCGGGGAAGGCGCGCTGGATCTGCTCGCCGAGGGAGTCGTCGTTGCAGACGCTCAGCAGCGGGGGGAAGCCCTGCGAGAAGTCGAGCGGGTTGGAGATGTCGATCAGGATCTTGCCGTCGAGGTTGGCGGAGCCGGCGAGGTCCAGCGCCGCCGTGCCGATGGCGCCGGCCGTGGCGTTGACGATCAGCTCCGCTCCCGCGGCTGCGGCGGCGAAGGTCTCCAGGCCGACCGAGGGATGGGACTTCCGCCACTCGCTCACCGGTGGCTGGCCGAAGCCGTCGGGGTCGGTCCGCTCCATCGTGGCGTCGGGATCACGGGTTCCCAGCACGACCTCGTGGCCGATCGAAGCGAGCTTTCCGGCGATGGTCTTGGCGACGACTCCGGTTCCGAGGACTGCGATGTTCATGAGGTTCTCCTGTTGTGTGACCTCAAACTACGACCCCGCCGTCTGGTGCACAATCCCCCATGTGGTCACCCATTCGATGACAGGAGGTTCGCAATGCCCCAGATGGCGGGGGTCCCCGCGTTCGTGCACGTCGGAGAGCAGTGCAGCTTCCGCGCCGCGGCGCGGATCCTCGGGATCACCCCGACGGCGGTGAGCAAGGCGGTGTCCCGGCTCGAGGAGCGGCTCGGCGTCCAGCTCCTGTACCGGACCTCGCGCCACGTCTCGCTGACCCCGGAGGGCGAGGTCTACCTCGTCCACTGCCGCCAGGCGCTCGACCGCCTCCAGGCGGGCGAAGACGAGCTCACCCGCTCCGCCCAGGTCGCCCAGGGCAGGGTCTCGGCGTCGATGTCCTTCGTGATGGGGCGCCCGGTGGTGACCAACCTGCACCGCTTGATCTCCCGCTACCCGCGGATCACCGTGGCGCTGTCCTTCACCGACCGGGAGGTGAACCTCTCGGAGGAGGAGATCGACGTCGCGGTTCGGATCGGGCCCCTCCCCGACTCGGGGCTGATCGGTCGGCGGCTGCGCGAGCCGCGCTGGACCACCGTCGCGGCGCCCTCCTACCTCGCCCGCGCCGGGGAGATCCGGGACTGGCGAGACCTCGAGCAGCACGCCTGCCTGCGCTTCGCGCGCCCCTCCGGAGGGGTCGCGGACTGGCGCTTCCTCGTCGGCGGCGAGGCGGTGGTGTTCCGCTCCGAGAGCGCCATCCTGCTCGACCAGGGGGATCTGCTCGTCGACGGCGCCGCGGCCGGGCTCGGCGTCGTGCAGGCCTTCGACTTCATGGTGGAGGAGCGGATCCGCCGTGGCGAGCTCGTGGAGGTCCTGCGTCACCAGTCGGCGCCTGGACCCCCGGTCCATGCGCTCACGCTGCCGAGGCGCAACCGGGTGCCGAAGGTGCGGGCGTTGCTGGACTTCTTCAGCGAGGTCTTCGGCACCGCCGCGACAGCGTGATCTCGGTGGGCACTCCTCAGGTGAGCCCCAGCAGGCGCTCGCTCTCCCGCCAGAGCCTCCGAGCGTGGTCGGGGTCGGGGGAGTAGTCGTTCGACTCCAGCCGCTTGCGGTCCTTGGTGTGCCAGAAGGTGCCGGAGACCCCTGCGTGTTCCTCGGCCGAGGCCAGCCAGGCGATCCCCGCGCCGGTCTGCTCCGGTCCCGAGGAGACGAGGCTGGCCAGCACCCGCACGATCCACGCGGCGTCGGAGAGCAGCCCGGACTTGACCAGGCCCGGGTGCACCGCGTTGCTGGTGGCGCCCGTGCCCTCGAGCTGGCGGGCCAGCTCGTAGGCGAAGAGCAGGTTGCACATCTTCGTGCGGCCGAACCGGTTGAGGCCCGACCACTTCTGCGCTCCCATGAGGTCGTCGAAGTCCAGCCTGGAGGTGGACGGCGCGGTGACGGTGATCACCCGGGCGGAGTCGCCGAGCTGGCCGCGGAGGAGGTGGGTGAGCAGGAACGGCCCGAGGTGGTTCACGCCGAACATCGCTTCGTGGCCGGAGGGCAGCACCGTCCGCCGGGGCGCGAAGAGGGCGGCGACATTGAGCCCCGTGGGCATCGCCGGTCACGCTTTCTACACCCTGGGAGGCTCGGGGATCGTGTCCAGCCCCCCCGGCAGCGGCGGCCGTCCACCGCCCCCCCAGCCCCCCGGGGGCCGCATACCCCCCCCCCCCACCCAACCCCC